>JAOPXO010000055.1 GCA_025965115.1 Aeromicrobium sp. | reverse complement strand
GGAGTCGACACAAACAGTCCCGTCACGGCGATGACGGCCAGCGATGACCACGGAGCCGCGAACAGGACCGCGAAGATGATGTTGACCCCGACTGCGAGCACCAACAGCACACGCCTCGAAATGGGGTTGAGCAGCAGGGGCGCGAAGAACAGCTGCACCAGCAGCACCGTGTAGGTCACGACGGCCAGCACGAATGTGCTCGAGCTGAGCAGATCGGATAGCCACGGGAACGGGCGGTATTCCGGCAGCTGCATCGTGTAGTAGAGCGCGGTGCCGTGCTGCCACGCATGCTGGGAAACCTTGTCGAGCCCCGCCGCGATGTAGACGAGCACGGTCTGCGTCGCCAGACCCACGTAGGCGAGGTTGTGCACGGCCGTCGAGAGCCAGCGCGGGAGCATGTCTTCGTCCCACACCCGTCTGCGTCGGCCTTGGTGCATCTTCGTGCGCCGGCGCGCGTCGAGTGACCACCGATCTGACGTCCGCATCAACAGGAGCCAGAGCAGCGTGAGGCGAACGAGGTTGTCGCTCTGACCGCCGACGACGGGGTTTTGGGCCACGATCGCGATGAAACCCACGAAGGTGATCAGGTTGGCAGCCTTGGTGTGCCACCCGAGTACCAACGCAATCGAAGCCAGCATCGTCAGGACGTAGATCACCGTCAGCACGTCCGAGCTCACATTGTGCAACACGGCGAGCTCTGGGAACTGGCTGACGGCTCGTGCGGGCTCAGCCCAGATAGAAGCCTGGCCCACCCACAGGTCGCGAGATGTCAGGTTGGCCAGCAGGAGACCGAGGACCGACAGCGCGGTGCCGATCCGGCAGGCCGCTGCGCCGTAGAGGCCGTGCTTCTGACCCAGCACCCAGGTGTCGACGCGCTCGCGGAATTGCTCCCACGAGTCGACCAGACCCCACCACATATCGCGCATGTCAGTTGTTCACGTAGGAGTTGAAGGCGGATCGGGCGTCGTACGAACCGTGGAACGCCGGGCGCCAACCGAATGCGAACCACAGATAGTGGACGTCGGCGAGCTTGTCTGTGTGTCGCTTGGCGAATGGCGGCACCGTGCGTCTGCCGACCTTGAACTGCACCTGGTAGACATCGCCGCCGTTCCACTTGGCTGCAGCGTAGAGGGAGGCGAATTGGGTCGCCATCTGGCTGTAAGCCATGAAGTTCTGCACCGCGATGGGATTGCTGCCGGCGGCATTGAGCCTGGCCTGCAACTTGCTCGGGAGCGTCGAAACCTTGCTCAGCGGCACGATCTCGCGCTGCTGGGGATCCAGCGCGAACATCACACCGTTCAGGTTTGTCGCCAGCCGACGCGCTATGACGTGGACCCGTGCGGGATCGAGGTCAAATCGCATGCGGTGGTCCTCCTCGGCGGTCAGATCGACCCAGTGCGTCACCTTGGGCTTCGCGGTGTTGCTCTGCACGAGCGCCCGCACCTGGAACGACTCGTCGACATACTGCGCGTCCGGGTCAACCGAGTCGGCGCTCTGCTCGAAGTACGGGTCGACATATGACGCCAGCCCCCGGCTGCCCACCAGATCGCGGATCGGGCTGGCGGGCGCCAACCACAACGTCAGCAGAATCGAGTGCACGACGACCAGGAGCCCGAGCACCGCCACGATCCACTTCTGCCACGGACGCGGAGGCGCCTCGTCCACAGGTGAATCGGGCATGCGCTCCATCCTAGGTTGTGAGCTGTCGGGTCCCGGACGCACTACTGCCGGTGACCCCGAAGGGCCACCGGCAGCGGTGTGGTCGTCGGCTTACTGCTTACCGAAGCGACGCTTTTCGTTGATCAGGACAGTCGCACCGAAGAGCAACAGTCCGAGGCCGAGCATCCAGAACGGCGTGAGGTTCGGCGCGCCCGTTCCGGGGAGCGTCGTCGTCACATCGGCGTCAGCCTGGCTGTCGGAGTCAGCTGCCGCGTCTGCGTCAGCCTGCGTGTCCGTGTCCGACTGGGTGTCGGTGTCAGCCTGCGTGTCCGTATCCGCCTGCGTATCCGTATCCGCCTGCGTATCCGTGTCAGCCTGCGTGTCAGTGTCCGCCTGCGTATCCGTGTCAGCCTGCGTGTCGGTGTCCGCAGCAGCCTGGGTGTCGGTGTCTGCCGCGGGTCCGGCGTTCGGACCACAGGAGACCTTGGCCAGCTCAAGGCGATTGGCACCGTTGAGCAGGTTCAGGTCCAGAGCAGTCACGGTGATCTTGCCAGCGCTGGTGGTCTGCTCGTTGAACGTGCCGTGGACGATCGGCTTGATCAAGTTGCCGATCGGCGTCAGCAAAGCGGGCTCGAGCTGATCAATCAGGTTGTTGACGAGAGTCGTCTGGATTCCGTCGATGAGGACGTCCAAGCCGGAGAGCGCTCCGCCGAGGCTGGTGTCGAAGGTGGCCTTGACCCCGGTGAGGAGATCGGTCACCAGCTGCTGTGCAGCCTCGTCAGAGTTGACAACCAAATCAGCGTTCGGCGTGGTGGCGAACGTGATCGGCACATTGACGACTTGGTCGCCCACCTTGATGTTCAGGTGGAGTGGATCGACTTGGCTGTCGCCCGTGGCCGTCCCTGGGCTCGCGGTGCACTGCGACGCAATCGTGCCTGACGAGAGCGACACCGGAAGCGCCTTGTCGATACTGCCGAGCACAGCTTGCACGGCGTCGTCGATTTTATCGAGCACTCCCGGCAGAAGTAGGTTGACGGCGTTCAACACCGTGGTACTAAGTCCACCCAAGACCGGGTCGAGGATCGAACCGGTGTCGATTGCGCTCAGGCCGCCGAGGAGGCCGGTGAGGTCGAGCGACGGGCCGAGCGGATCGATGCCGATCGGAGCAACCGACGCATCGGCGTTCGAGTTGCCATTCGACTCGGCAATCGCGTGCTGCGTGTAGGCGTTGATGCCGGTCGTGTGGAGCCCATTGCCGCACTGTCCGGTCTGGGTGCCATCGGGGAACGTGGCCGCACACGATGTGCCAGTCAGGATCGACGTCAGACCGTTACTTGTCACGGCAGTCGAAGTGGCCTGCGAGACCGGGTCGGCACCATGCGCCGAGAAGGACAGGCCAGCGGTGATGATCAGTGTCACCACGCCGACCGCAAGAGAGTTCTTGGCAAGCTTGTTCTTCATCAGGGATGGCTCCTTGACTTTCATTTTCGAGCGGCGCGCACCGAGAACGTGCCTGCCACAAACTGAGAATCGACCGGGAGTGAAGTCGCTGAGCGATAGTCAATCATATTCTCAGCGACTCTTCATCCACCGGGTTCGCTTTTCGCCGGGAATTCACCCATTCGAACGCCCGAATCCAGGATTTGTCGCTCACCAGGATCATGTCAACGGCGATCATGACCAGCGAGAAGTACAAGATGCCCATGAAGATGCCGATGCCCAGATGCATACCGGTGATCATGATGAGCGCCACCACCCTGGTGGGGCGATATATCAGCAATACCGGGAAAAAAAGCTGCACGACAATTGCCGTATAGGTGGCTCCGGCGATGATTGGACCGGTCGCGTAAACCGGATGCAGCCAGTCGTGCCACGGCGAGTAGGCCAGCGTCTGCAGCGGGTAGTAGACCGCCGTCCCGCCCTTCCAAACCGGGCTTTGCACCTTCCAGAATGCGGACGCCACGTAGACCATGACCACTTGGTGGATGATCAGGATCGTGGCCAGATTGTGCAGCGTTGCGCTGAACCACACCGGCATCAGCGGCTTGATGGCGCCGCGCCGACCGCGGAGGCGAGAGTCGACGGACCAGTGCTGACCTGCATCGACGAAGCACATGTAGAGCATGACCATCCGAAGCACCGCATCGCCGCCGGATCCGACGAACGGGTTGGCGACGTACAGCGACATCCACAGAAAGAGCGTCATGAACGTCGATGCCCGCGTGTAGAGGCCGATCATCATCAGAATGCCGAAGACGATCGTGACCAGGTACGCAACGTCGAAGGCAGGGCCGCTGACCTGTTTGAACAGCCCGAGGAACGCGGGCCAGCTCTTGGAGTTGCGTACCGTTTCGGTCCAACCCGCACCATCGCCCCAGGTGTAGCTGCGGTCGGACCAGTTGACCGCGAGCTGGCTCGCGACAATGAAGCCCAGGATCATCCGCGTGACCGCCAGGCCGTACGTCGAATGCTTGCCGAGCGTCAGCCAGTCCAGTGCACGGGCGATCATCGGTGTCTCCGATAGAAGTCGGCGATCGCGCGACGCTCGTCAGCGTCACCGGGCGTGGGGAGACGCCACCCGCTCAACACCCGTCTCGGCGCCGGCCGCGAGGCGGCCCGCTCCTTGGCGGACCCGTGCCGCGATGCGTACGGGACGACCCCTTGGCGGAGCAGCTCGTAGCGAACCGCGGTGAAGTGGCGGTTCGGCCACCGTGCCTCGAGGGCGTCCGTCGCGAGCCGTGCGGTCGCCCGCTCGTAGCGCAGGTAAAGCGTGACGAGTCCGGGAGTGTCGTTCGCCTTCAGCAACTTTTTCTGCAGCTGCAACCAGCTCGGCGGCTTCGTGTCGTCAGTCGCCAGCGACACGCCCCGCTGAGCCGGCCTCAGCGAGTTGAGCCGGACGCCGAGTGGCGAGTAGAGCTTGTTGGTGACGTAGCCGGCGCGGCCGCCTACCAACCGATGGTGGATCAGGTCCAGCTCGACGTCGGTCCAGTTCAGCCACGTCGTCTGCTTCGTGGTGCCGTCCGCGGCGACGTATGACCCCTGAAACAGGACGCTGCGGTCCTCGGCGACCGGATTTGGCGCGAACAACCGCCAGTTCTGGGTGAAATACGGGTTCAGATAGGTCGTGTGTGGATCCACGGCTTCGCTGTAGCGATTGGGCGGGAGCGCCGCCAGGGTAACCGCCGCGAGCTGAACTAGTGCGACGAGGGAAGCGGCGCCGACAAAGAGCAGTCGCAGACTCACCTTGGGCACGCGCACACCGTATCAACGGGATGAGAAACGCCCGGCGACGATCGGGGCTACCGTGTCATTCATGACGGACGCGCTCTGGGCCGCAGGTCCTGCCGGCGGCTACACGGGTGGTCCCACGTGGCTCGTCGTCCTGGTGGTGATCATCATTGCCGGCGCGGTCCTCTACAGGAGGAAGTAGCGTCCCGCTGTCGCGAGTGGAGCATAGATACACATAGAAAGACCCGGTCAAAGAGCAACCGGGTCTTTCCGTCTGTGGAGCATAGGAGATTCGAACTCCTGACCTCTTCCATGCCATGGAAGCGCGCTACCAACTGCGCCAATGCCCCGCTGCCCGTGTGATGGGCCTCGCCAATGTTAGCCGTTGTGGAGCTGTGAACCCAAACCGGGTCATTCGTCGTCGGACAGCACCGGTTCGGGCAATGTGCCCGCATTCCACTCGGTCATACGCCACTTCGACTGACCACCGAAGCGGGTCTCCTCCAGCACCGACCAGGAGCAGTTGCCGAGGCCGCCGAACGTGCCCCAGTGGGATTCGGGGATGTCGAGGAACACACAGGCGCCAGTACGCAGAACGGCACCGTGGGCCACGACGACGAGGATTCCTCGATTGGGAAGGTCCTCGAGGATCTCGGTCAGCGCGGCGGCGAATCGCTCGCCGGCCTGACGGTGGGTCTCGCTGCCCGGGATCTGGGTCTCGTCACCTGTGACCCAGGCACGCAGGCCGTCCGGGAACCGATCCCACGCCTCCTGCCAGGTGAGGCCCTCGCGCTCCCCGAAGTTCATCTCGCGGAGCCGTGCATCGAACTCGATGTCGGTGCCGGTGATGTCGCCGAGGATGCGCGCGGTCTCGGCCGCCCGCAGCAGATCGGAGCTCACGATCCGGTGGGGCTCGAGTGCCGCGAGCCGAGCGGCCGCTTCACGCGCCTGCTCGCGTCCGACGTCATCAAGGGGGATGTCGCTCTGGCCCTGCACCCGACCGGCGACGTTCCACTCCGTGCGACCGTGGCGCCACAGCACGACCTGGCGGCTCATCGGAGCGGCACCACCGGGCAGTCACTCCAGAGGCGTTCGAGGGCATAGAACGCCCGATCCTCCTGGTGCTGGACGTGCACGACGATGTCGGCGAAGTCGAGCAGGACCCAGTGACCTTCGCGCTCGCCCTCACGGCGTACGGCCTTGGCGCCGAGCTCGATCATCCGCTCCTCGACGGCGTCCTGAACGGCCCTGACCTGACGAGGATTGGCGGCTGAACAGAGCAGGAACACGTCGGTGATCGCGAGCTGCTCGGAGACGTCGAACGCGATGATGTCCTTGGCCAGCTTGTCGTCCGCGGCGGCAGCGGCGGCCCGAGTCAGCTCGACGGCCCGATCCGTGGCGCTCACACGACCAGCTCGCCCGAGCGACCGTACAGCCCGTGCTTGCCGATGTACTGGACGACGCCGTCTGGCACGAGGTACCAGACCGGCTCGCCCCGCTCGACGCGGTGACGGCAGTCGGTCGACGAGATCGCCAGTGCTGGGATCTCGACGAGCGTGATGCGATCCTTCGGCAGACCCTCGAGCGTGCTGTCATCCATCTCGTGGCCGGGACGCGTGCAGCCCACGAAGTGCGCCAGCTCGAACAGCTCCTCGTGGTCGCGCCAGGTGAGCAACGCTGCCATCGCATCGGCACCGGTGATGAAGTACAGATCGGCGTCAGGGTGCAGTGCGGCAAGGTCGCGCAGGGTGTCGATCGTGTATGTCGGCCCGTCGCGGTCTATGTCGACCCGGCTGACGGCGAATCGCGGATTGGCTGCCGTCGCGATCACGGTCATGAGGTAGCGATCCTCCGCAGGCGAGACCTCGCGATCGGCCTTCTGCCAGGGCTGTCCGGTAGGCGCGAAGATGACCTCGTCGAGACCGAACCACGACTGCACCTCGCTGGCCGCCACGAGGTGGCCATGGTGGATCGGGTCGAACGTCCCGCCCATGACACCGACGCGCCGACGCCCATCGCCCGCTCGGGGTCGCGGCGCGTTCATGCCCGTCAGGAGTGCTCGCGGCCCTTGCCGAAGGACAACAGCGCCAGCATCAGGACCGTCAGGATGGAGATGGCGATCGCGCCGACTCCGTAGGGGTTGATCCCGATGTCGCGGTGGTGCTCGGCGGCTTCGGCCGAGGCAAGGAGCAAGAACATGCCGACAATCTATCAGCGCGTACGCACCCGCCGGCCGCGACCGAAGCCAACCGCCGGCCCGATGCTCAGATGCTCTGCGTCAGATTGACCGGATTGCCGTCCGGGTCAGTGATGTGAGCCACCCGCTGACCCCACGGCATGTCGTTTGGGGGGCCCGTCACGACGCCTCCGGCCTCCGCGACCTGTTGCAGCGCAACGTCGACATCGTCGACCTCCACACTCAGCAGGATCCGGTGTACGACGGCGTCCTCGGCATCCGGGACGGACACCAGCCCGAGCGAGCTGTCCCCGATACGGAGGCCGACGTAGAACGTCGCTCCCTCGTCGGGCACGCGCCTCGTCTCCTGTGCGTCGAACAGGGCCGTGTAGAACCCCATCAGACGCTCGAGGTCCCGGGTGACGAGGACTGCCGTGACCGTCACTGAATCGTCAGGAGGTAGGCGTCACACTTGACGAAGCTGGTCTGCATACCGGCCTGTGCCTCCTCCGACCGGAAGTACTCAGGCACATTCGTCTGATGTGTGAACGTCTCCGTCGTGCCGTCGCCGAGGTCCGTGAACGTGATCGTCGTGAGCATGCCGCCCTCGACATCCGCCTCGGTCCAGGCCACACGGTTCGGGGCGTCGAACTCGGTGAACACACCGCGCATCGTGTATTCCTCGCCGTGCTCGTCGTTGACCATGATCGTCTCGAATCGACCGCCGACCTTGGGCTCGACAGTGATGTTCTCGATCGGCGTCGAGACTCCGATGGGTCCCCAGAAGTGGCTGAGATGCTCGGGCTCGGTCATCACGCTGAACATCAGCTCGAGGGGCGCCTGGTAGACCCGGGTGAACGTCAGCTCGCCGAGGTTGGTGGTTTCGCTCATGTCTTCTTCTCCTTCGTCAGATGTTGCGAGGTTGGCTGGATTGCCTTGAGGTGCTGCTCGAGCTGGGCGAATCGATCGGTCCAGATGGCCTTGTGGCGAGCCACCCACTCGACGGCGTTCTCGAGTGGTTCGACTTCGAGCCGACAGGGCCTGTACTGCGCACGCTGACCTCGACTGATGAGCCGGGCCGATTCGAGCACCTTCAGGTGCTTCGACACGGCTTGCAAGCTCATCTCGAACGGCTCGGCGAGCTCATTCACCGTGGCCTCGCCCTCGGCCAGGCGGGCGAGGATCGCTCGACGGGTCGGATCGGCAAGAGCGGCAAATGTCGCGCTCAGCGCATCGGTTTCGGACATCTCGTACTCAACTCGCTAGTTGATTAACCATTAGGTTGATTATGAAGACATGACCGAGCCGATGTCAAGCAGTAGAGATGGAAACTCTCTCAGCGCACCTGGCCGGAGCCAGTGACGACGTACGTCGTGGTGGTCATCTCCGTGAGCCCCATGGGGCCACGCGCGTGCAGCTTCTGGGTGGAGATGCCGATCTCGGCACCGAAGCCGAACTCGCCGCCGTCGGTGAACCGGGTCGAGGCATTGATCATGACCGCAGCGGAGTCGACGCCCACCGCGAACCGGCGCGATGCCGCCAGCGATGACGTCACGATCGCCTCGGTATGCCCCGACGAGAACTTGCGGATGTGTGCGATCGCTTCGTCGATCGACTCCACGACCCGGGCGGAGATGTCGAGTGAGAGGTATTCGAGGGCGTAGTCGTCGTCGGTCGCTGCGACCACATCGCGGTTGACCGCACGGAACGCCGGATCGCCGTGAATCGTGACACCGCGCTGCTGCAGGGCTGCGACGACCCGCGGCACGAAGACATCCGCGACCGACTTGTGGACCAGCAATGACTCCGCCGCATTGCAGACGCTGGTGCGTTGGGTCTTGGCGTTGACCACGATGTCCAGCGCCATGTCGAGGTCGGCGTCCGCGTCGACGTAGACATGGCAGTTGCCGACGCCGGTCTCGATCACCGGGACGGTCGACTCCTCGACGACGGCCTTGATCAGACCCGCTCCCCCGCGCGGAATCACCAGGTCGACAAGACCTCGCGCCTGCATCAGGTGCGTCGCGGACGAGCGGTGGTCGGCCGGAATCTGCTGGATGGCGTCGGCCGGTAGCCCGACCCCGGCCAGTGCGGCGCGCATGATGTCGATGATCGCGGTGTTGGACGCGGACGCTGATGACGATCCCCGCAGCAGCACCGCGCTACCGGCCTTGAGGCAGATCGCGGCAGCATCGGCGGTGACATTCGGCCGACCCTCGTAGATCATCCCGATGACTCCCATCGGCACCCGGATCTGCTGGAGCTGGAGCCCGTTCGGAAGGGTCGAGCCGCGTACGACCTCGCCGACCGGATCGGGCAGGGCAGCAATGTCGCGCAGCCCGTCGGCCATTGCACGTACGCGCTGCGCGTCGAGGGACAACCGGTCGATGATGTCCTCACTCGTGCCACCAGCACGTGCCGCGTCCACGTCGATTGTGTTGGCAGAGAGAATCTCCGCGGAGCCGGCCTCGAGTGCGTCGGCCATTGCCAGCAGGGCAGTGTCCTTGATCACCCGGGTGGTCACCGCCAGGGTCGCCGCAGCAATTCGTGCCCGTCGAGCGGCGTCGTGGACAAGTTCCTTCACACGGCGATTCTAGGTCTCGACCGCATCAGTGCTGGGGTCGCTGGGTCAGAGCCCGGTCAGCATCAGATCATCGCGATGGACCACCGCGCTGGAGAAGTCGGCGCCGAGCTCCGATGCCAGCTCGTGGGTGGATCGCCCGAGCATCGCCGGCAGCTCGCCGCTGTCGTAGTTGACGACACCACGGGCCACCACCGTGCCGTCGGGGCCGATCACGTCGACTGGATCTCCGGCTTCGAACGTGCCGGTGACCTTCGTGATGCCAGCGGGCAAAAGGGACGCATTGCGACCGGTGAGGGCACCGACCGCTCCCGCGTCGACGTGCAGGGCACCCTTGGCGTCACTGGCGTGCGCCAACCACAAGAGTCGGGTGGGTCGGCGGCGCCCCGTCGGGTGGAATCGGGTGCCGACCGGGTCTCCGGCCAGCGCGGCGGCAGCCTGCTGCGCCGAGGTGAGGATGACCGGGATGCCGGCGCCGGTCGCAATGCGGGCCGCCTCGATCTTGGTGACCATGCCGCCGGTGCCGATCGCTGACTCGCTGGGCCGCACGATGTCGAGCGCCGCAATGTCACTCTCGCCGCGCACATCGGACACGACGCGCGCCTCTGCACCCCGGGGATCGCCGTCGTAGAGGCCGTCCACGTCAGAGAGCAGCACGAGCAGGTCGGCGTGAACCAGGTGCGACACCAGGGCGGCGAGCCGGTCGTTGTCGCCGAACCGGATCTCACTGGTCGCGACGGTGTCGTTCTCGTTGACGATCGGCACGACGCCGAGCTCAAGGAGCCGGGCAAAGGTTTGGTAGGCATTGCGGTAGTGGGTGCGCCGAGTTACGTCGTCGGCAGTCAGCAGCACCTGTCCGACAACAAGCCCGTGATGCACGAAGCGCTCGGCATAGCGGGCGATCAGGGCCCCCTGTCCGACGCTGGCCGCGGCCTGCTGGGTCGCGAGATTGCGCGGACGCCGCGTGAGCCCGAGTGGCGCGAGCCCGGCGGCGATCGCGCCAGAGCTGACCAGCACGATCTCGTCACCGCGACCTCGGGCCGCAGCCAGTGCGTCGACGAGCGCGTCGACCCGGGTGCCGTCGAGGCCACCGGCGGCCGAGCTCAACGACGATGAGCCCACCTTGACGACGACGCGAGACATCAGTCGTCGTCCTCCGCGAGAGGGTCGTCATCAGGGAAGGTCCAGTCGGGGTCCTTGCCATCGCTGCGAGCCTCGCGGGCGCCGGCCTCGAAGGCCCGCTTGGCGGCCAGCTCTTCGCGCCGCTGCACATTGGTACGGCGGTCGGACTGGTCGATGCGAAGGTCTTCGCCGCGACGACCGAGAACCTCAGCACCAGCGGTGACCTGCGGGTCGAAGTCGAACACGACCGCGTTGTCCTCATCGCCGATGACGACATCGTCCCCGGCCTCGGCACCGAGCTTGAGCAGCTCGTCCTCGACACCGAGCCGGTTGAGCCGGTCGGCCAGGAAGCCCACCGCCTCGTCATTGCTGAAGTCGGTCTGGCGGACCCAACGCTTGGGCTTCTCGCCGCGTACGATCCACTGCTTGTCGACCAAGGTGATCGTGAACTCGCGGCCCACACCGGCCTCGGCAGGCGGGCGCAACACGATGCGAGTGGCCTCGGCAACTGGCGCAGCCGCGCGTCGCGAGGCGACGATCTCTGCCATGGCGAAGTTGAGCTCGCGGAGCCCAGCATGGCTCGCCGCGGACACGTCAAAGACGTCGAGCCCGCGGGCCTCGAGCTCGGCGCGGACGAATCCGGCGATCTCCTTCGCGTCGGGTACGTCGGTCTTGTTGAGTGCGACGAGACGCGGACGATCCTCGAGTCCGCCGTATGCGGCCAGCTCGGCCTCGATGACATCGAGGTCGGACAGCGGATCGCGACCGGGGTCGACCGTCGCACAGTCGATCACGTGCACCAGCGCCGCGCAGCGCTCGACATGCCGGAGGAAGTCGTGGCCGAGGCCGCGTCCCTCACTGGCACCCTCGATGAGGCCGGGCACATCGGCGACCGTGAACGTCGTGGCGCCGGCCGTGACCACACCGAGGTTGGGGATCAGGGTCGTGAACGGATAGTCGGCGACCTTGGGCCGTGCCCGTGAGATCGCGGCAATCAGACTCGACTTGCCAGCGCTCGGGAAGCCGACGAGGCCAATGTCGGCGACGACCTTGAGCTCGAGCGTGATCGTCAGCTCATCACCCGGCTCTCCCTTGAGCGCGAACCCGGGTGCCTTGCGCTTGGCTGAGGCGAGAGCGGAGTTGCCGAGCCCACCGCGTCCGCCTGCGGCGATCACGATCTCGGTGCCGGCACCGATCAGGTCGGCCAGCACCTCGCCCATCGCGTCCTTGACGACGGTGCCGTCGGGGACCGGGAGGACGAGATCTTGACCGTGCCCGCCGCTGCGGTTGTTGCCAGCGCCCGGAGCGCCGTTGGTGCCTCGGCGATGCGGCTCGTGGTGGTAGTCGATCAAGGTCGTGACATCGGCGTCAACCTTGAGGATGACGTCACCACCGTGACCGCCATTGCCGCCGTCAGGACCGCCGAGCGGTTTGAATTTCTCGCGGTGCACCGAGGCAACACCATCGCCACCGGATCCGCCCGCGACGTGGAGCGTCACCTGGTCGACGAAGCTGGGAACAGCCACCAGAGGCTCCTTTCGTCTCGCACCTTCCGATGCGGCTAAGACAGACGATGGGGCGGCCCGCAGCTGCGGACCGCCCCAACGCGAAGAATGTTGGTTCGGTTATTCGGCCGGGACCGAAGGGACGATGTTGATGACCTTGCGGCCACGACGACGTCCGAACTCCACGGCTCCAGCCGACAGCGCGAACAGCGTGTCGTCGCCGCCACGACCGACGTTGGTGCCGGGGTGGAAGTGCGTGCCGCGCTGGCGAACGATGATCTCGCCCGCGTTGACGAGTTGGCCGCCAAAACGCTTGACGCCGAGCCGCTGGGAATTTGAATCGCGGCCGTTCTTGGTAGAGGCTGCGCCCTTTTTGTGTGCCATGAGTTCAGTCCTCTACTTCTTGATCCCGGTGATCTTCACCTGGGTGTACTTCTGGCGGTGGCCCTGACGCTTCTTGTAGC
>JAOPXO010000002.1 GCA_025965115.1 Aeromicrobium sp. | reverse complement strand
GTGACCTTGCCGGAGCCTCCGGGCGTACGGGCGCCGGCTCCCTGGGCGGCAGATGCTTGACCGCCCTCCGGACCACTCGTGGCCGCGGGACTGGAGCCACCGCAGGCGGCGAGGCCGAGTCCGATCGTGGCGACGAGGGCGGTGCTGGCAAGGATGCGATTCATGATGTCTCCTGATTGGTCATTCGCTGTACTGGTCTATTCGCTGCGCAGAGCTGTGATGGGGGTAAGGCGGGCGGCGCGGCTGGCGGGATAGACCCCGAAGCCGATGCCGAGCGCGAGTGAGATGAACAGGGCGCCGACCGTCGCGACGAGCGACAGCGACACGGGCTGATTGATCAGGCCGGGCAGGACCTGCGAACCGATCACACTCAGCACCACGCCGACGACCCCGCCGGCCAGACCGAGCATGGACGCCTCGACGAGGAATTGCCGACCGATCGATTTCGGGGTCGCGCCGAGCGCCTTCCGCAGGCCGATCTCGCGGATCCGCTCGGTGACCGAGACGAGCATGATGTTCATGACGCCGATGCCGCCGACCAGCAGTGAGATCGCGGCCACGCCGCCAAGCAGCACCGTCAAGGTCCGGTTCGTCGAGTTGGCTGTATCGATCAGCGCTTCCTGACTGGTGATCGTGAAGTCAGCTCCCGCGGTCGTCACCCCGTGCAGGTTCAGCAGGAGCGACTGGATCTCGTCATAGGCCGCGCCCAGGGTGTCCTTCGAACTTCCCTCGACGTAGATCGAGGAGACTGTCGTCCCCGTCGAGTCGGTCAGTGCGGTCTGAACGCCGAGCGGAGTCACGGCCGTGTCGTCCTCGCTCGCGGCGGTCGACGAGGCGCCGGATGTCTTGAGCACGCCGATCACCGTGAGGGCCTTCCCGCCGACCGTGATCTTCTGTCCCACGGCGCTGTCCCGGGTGAAGAGCTCGCTCGCGGTGTCCGATCCCAGCACCACGACTGGCGCGCTGGAAGCCGCCTCGGCCGCCGTGAAGAAGCGCCCCGCAGACAGCGAGCGCGAGCGTACTTCGAGCCAATCGGCGGTCGAGCCGACCAGCGTCGAGGTCCAGTTGGTCGTCCCGTTGACCAGCGACACCGAGGACGAGGCGACCGGAGCCACCCGCTTCACGTCCGGCACGACCGAGCTGTCGGCGATCGCCTTGGCGTCGGCAAGGGTCAGCGTCGACGCCGAGCCGAATCCTCCACGTACGCCTGATGTGGAGGTCGAGCTGCCAGGCGACACCACCAGCAGGTTGCTCCCAAGGGCATTGATCTGGGAACTCACCTTGTCCTGGGCGCCTTGGCCGAGGCCAACCGTGAGGATGACCGACGAGACGCCGATGATGATGCCGAGCATCGTGAGGATCGATCTGAGTCGGTGGGCCTGGATGGCTTCGCCACCGGTACGGAAGGTCTCCGGCCAGTTCACGCGACACTCGCTTCGGTGTCGGTCAGGATCGCGCCGTCGCGCACGACCAGCTCACGACCGGCCCTGGCGGCGACATCGCGTTCGTGGGTGATCAGCACGATCGTGCGTCCCATCGCCGACAGCTCATCGAACAGGTCGAGGATGTCGGCGGTGGACTCGGAGTCCAGGTTGCCGGTCGGCTCGTCGGCGAGGAGCAGCGCCGGCTCGGTGACCAGGGCTCTTGCGACGGCGACCCGCTGCTGCTGGCCGCCGGACAACTCGCCCGGCTTGTGCTCCGCGCGATCGGCCAGCCCTACCCGTTCGAGCGCATCCAGCGCCAGCTGGTGACGCTTGGTCCGATGCACGCCGGCATACACGAGCGGAAGCTCGACATTGCGCAGCGCGGTCATGCTCGACAGGAGATGGAACTGCTGGAAGACGAAGCCGATCCGCCGGTTGCGCACCTCGGCGAGCTCCGCCTCGGTCATGGTCGACACGTCCTGTCCGGCCAGGTGATACGTGCCGCTGGTCGGGACGTCGAGACAGCCGAGGATGTTCATGAGTGTCGACTTTCCGGACCCCGACGGGCCGATCACCGCGACGTACTCGCCCTCGTTGATCTCGGCGTCGATGCCGCGCAGGGCGTGCACGCTGAAGTTCTCGGTCTCATAGCTCTTGCGGACGTCGGCGAGCTCGATCAGCGTGCTCACTGGCCGCCTCCGCCGAAGCCACCGGCGCCGCCGCCTGGACGCTGGCCGCCGAAGCCGCCGCCCCCGAATCCGGTGCCACCAGTCCCGGTGCGAGTGCCGGTACCGGTACGCAGCTGGGTGGGGGTCGTGAGCTGGACCTTGTCGCCGGCCTTGAGCCCGGACTTGATCTCCGTCGAGGCTCCGTACGTCTCCCCGACCGTGACCGCCGTCTTCTTCGTCGACGACCCGTCGACCTTCTGGACGTATGTCTTGCCGCCCGAGGTTGTCAACGCCAGCGTCGGCACGGTGAGTACGTTCGACACCTGCTTCACGACGATCGAGACATCGGCTGTCGTGCCGGCGTAGAGGCCGCTCTGGCTGCCCGTCACGGTGACCGTCACAGGGAAGGTCGCCGCACCCGACGAGTTGGTCTCCGCGACCAGTCCGACGTCCTTGACCGTGCCGAAGATCGGCGTCGTGGCTCCATTCGGCGTGATCTGGACCTGAAGGCCCTTCTTGACCTGCTTGATGTCGGTAGCCGCCACATCGACGTCCACGACGAACTTCTTCGGCGTCACGACCGTGACGGCCGCTGTGGACGTGGAGCTCGTGCTGGAGCTCGACGAGGACGAGGAGTCGCCGTTGCCGCCGGTCGAGGACCCCCCGGACGCTCCGGTCGACGAGCCGCCTGACGAGGACGAGGAGGATGACGAAGAAGACGAGGAAGACGAGCCACTCGCCTGATCGCCCACCGCGACGTCCACAGCGGCCACGGTGCCGCTGATCGTCGACTTCAGAGTTGCCGCGGCGAGGTTGTCCTTCGCGGTCTGGACATCGGCCTCGGCGCTGGCGACGGCCGCGTTGTTGGACACCTGCTGCGTGCTGGAGCTGCTTCCATCATCGGCGGCAGTCGTCTGCGCGGCCTCGAGCTGGGCCTCGGCCGATGCCAGAGCGGCGTCCAACGACACGGTGTCGAGCTTGGCGAGAACGTCGCCCTTCTTGACGGTGTCGCCGGCCTTGACCTCGACGCTCGTGACCCGGCCGGAGACCTGGAAGGCGAGGTCCGCCTCGTCCGCGGGATCAATCGTCCCTGAGGCGCTGACGGTCTGTTGGAACGTCCCGGCGGCGACCGTTGAGGTGGTCGTCGTCGCCGAGGCGCTGTCGCTCCGACCGAAGACGAGGTAGCCGACCCCGCCGAGCAGGATCACGGCCGCCGCCGCGGTCAGGATGTATTGACGTGAACTTCGGGGGCGCAGCCGGGAGGTCAGGTCGCGCGCGGATTCCAAGATAGGCACACGTGGATCGTCGGTCGCCGCACTAAGACTTCCCTGCCCCAGACCTGTGAACAGGCTGTGGATCCGGTGGCCGC
>JAOPXO010000223.1 GCA_025965115.1 Aeromicrobium sp. | reverse complement strand
TCGTAGAACTTCACCGTGCCGGTCGGCTTGATCGACGAATCGATGTCACCGGCGGTCGGAGACACGGTGATCGTGACCTTCGACGTCTTCTTGGCTGACAGCGACGTCGGGTTGAAGACGACCGACGTGGGCAAGATTGTGGTGCCGGCCCTGGCGACGTTGAGCGTCGAGGTGGTGGAGGACTTCTGGAA
This sequence comes from Aeromicrobium sp., assembly GCA_025965115.1. GTDB lineage: Bacteria > Actinomycetota > Actinomycetes > Propionibacteriales > Nocardioidaceae > Aeromicrobium. The sequence goes on along the minus strand of JAOPXO010000223.1, from coordinate 12,579 downwards.
CAGGTCCACACCGGCATACGACCCGGTCAGCTTGAACGTGCCGGCGGCCGAGTTGTCAGCACCCGGGATCTGCACGGTCGCCGTCCCATCGTTCAGGAGCGTGGCGTTGTAGGTGTGCGAGCCGAACTTCACGGAGACCTGTCCGTCAGGGATCGCGTTGGGGTCAGGGTCAGGGCTGGTCACCTCGATCGTGAGGTTGACCGGCTCCCCCAGCGAGGTCCGCGGCGGAACCGTCAGGGTCGTCGTGGTTTCGGGCACAGGCCGCGGATCCGGGGTCGCGGTAGCCGAGTCGGACACCGGGCTCGAGCCTGAGGAGTTGTTGGCGACAACTGTCGCGGTGTAGAGCGTGCCGGCGGTCAGGTTGTCGAACACAACCGACGTGTCGGGGCTATTCACAGTCTTGGGCGAGCCGGGGGCGTCGGTCGAACCATCCTTCAGCGTGACGGTGTAGGAGTCGGCGCCCGTGACCGCGTTCCAGCCGACGGTGGTCTTCTCGATCTCGGTCGAGGCCGTGACGTTGGTCGGCTTGTCGAGGATCCAACCGTTCGGGGCGAACGCGACACCGTGGTAGAGGTGGCCACTCGCCGCAGTGGAGATCGTCGTCGGGGTGTTGGTGTTCATCGTGCCGCCGGGCGACGCGTCCTGCAGCGCGACCAGCGAGTTGCCCGCGCCACTGCCGAGGACCGCGTACAAGTCGACCTGACCAGCGTCGACCTCGCCGGTCACCGCAACGTAGTCGCCGGTGATCGATCCAGCAGCGGTCCAGCTCGTGCCGTCGAAGGTGTACTTGTTGAGGCTCTTGGTGTCGATCACGACGTACGCCGTGTCAATGCCATTCGAACCGTCGGTGTCGAGGAACTGCATCGATGTCGGAGTCACGCTCTTGTCGGCCGCGACGGGGAATGCCTGCGTCGAGACCGTCGAGGCATCCGGGCTGCTGCCGTATGACTGGACACTCGAGGGGCTGACATCATCCTGCGAGGCATAGAGCGTGCCACCGGCAAGCGCGGCGACTCGGGTGTTCTTGGCCGCGCCGATCGGGGCTGCGGCGGGTGTGCTCCCGAGACCCACCTTCACGACGCCCGCCTTGGGGGTGTCCTTGCTGGCGCCGGTCACATAGAACGTCTGGCCGTCAGGGCTCACCACACTGCGGGGATGCGATCCGTTGAGCTTCGTGCCGAGCCCGGTGGAGGTGTCGACGGTGCCGTTCTTGTCGATCCGCGCCACGTCCCTCTCGACTGTGGTCGTGTCCTTCGGAACGGGCACCGTGGCCGGCGAGCCGAGGTCTGGAGCGGCCGCATAGCCGGCGATCGTCAGGTAGTTGCCGTCGGAGGTGAGCGAGAGCGCGCCGTTGGCGGTCTGCGAACCACTGAGGGCGAACGCCTTGTTGGATCCATTGGCTGCAGTGGGCAGTGCGACCGGCAGCTTGGTCGAGGCGGTGCCGTCGGAGTTGACCGAGATGAGCGACGTGGCGCTGAAGTTGGTGCCGTTGCTGGCGACCGAGTCGGAGACGACAAGCGTTGCCGCGGCGGGTGTCGAAGCGCCGGCTGGCTGGCCGGCAATGGCGGCAAGACCGGCGGCCGTGAGAGCGAAGGCAACGCCCCAGCGGGCGGCGCGACCGCCGCGACTACGGGCGGCCGATGTGGTGATGCTCAGCATGAAAACCTCTTGCGCGTGGGGAGCGGTCGATGCGGGGCTCAGCCGCACCATTGCCATTGAATTCTAGGCCGAGATCTCAGCCCTCGCAGACCTATTCTCCGATTTGCCCCGAATATCCAGATTCGACTGTCACAACAGGGGTGCGCAACTTACGATTGATCGTCAAGAGGGAACCATCGCGACGCTGAGGATTGTTTGAATGTCTGCACTGAGGACTCGACTCGCGCTCGCCGCAGTAGTCACGTTGGGATTCATCGTCCCCCAAGCCGTGACCTCGGCCAGCGCGGCGCCTCCCAATGGCACGATCGTCGTCGCGCCGAGCGATCCCATCAGCGGCGAGACCTTCAAGGTTTCCGGAGCGTTCCAGGGCAGCACACGCGATGTCTGGCTGCAGCACAAGAACAGTGATGGCGACTGGCTGACCGACGACCAGGGATCGACCGACAGCACCGGCGCCTACACCTTCAACACCTCGACCACCTCAGACGAGACGATCCGCGCCTACGAGCCTCCGACCGGTTCCGACGGCCCCAATGACGGAGTGCCGAGCGACACGTTCGACGTCCACGTGGCCACCACCAGCGGCCACTTGACGATCAACGGTGCGAGTTCCTCGACGTTGAACGCAACCTCCAACTTCAGTCCGGATCGTGCCGGCCAGACCGTGACGTTGCAGTACTCCAACGACATGAGCTCGTGGACAACCTCGAAGACCGGCACGCAGGATGCCAGCGGCCAGACCGTGTTTGCCACGGTCACGAGCGTCCCGGCCTACACGCGCTTCTGGCGTGCGATCACGACCTACTCTGGCGCTTCGTCCGCGACAGCGACCAACGTCGTGTCGTTCGCTCCGACGCCCAGCAAGGTCGACCACAACCTTCCGGTCGTGCGCGTCAACCTGCAGGGTGGCTCGGCGATCAGCACGCGCACCCACTACTTCCAGATGAACATGTCGATCGACAGCGGCGACCCGGCCAGCCCGGCCATCAATGCGCCAGCGGTCGATGTCGGATTGCCGATCTACGCGTCGCCCAACAACTACGTTGACCAGATCAAGGGGCGCGGCAACTACTCGTGGAGCTTCCCCAAGAAGGGTTTCCGCATCAAGCTCGCCTCCAAGGCCCCGTTGCTCGGTATGCCGTCGAGCAAGCACTGGGTGCTCATGGCGAACTTCTATGACAAGTCGCTGCTGCGCAACTCCACCGCGCTCGACCTGAGCAGCAAGATCTTCACCAACATCCCGACCGGCTGGACGGTGAAATACAAGAACGTCGAGCTCGTCGTCAACGGCGACTACCGCGGCACCTACCAGCTGATGGAGCAGGTGCGCATCGCTTCCGATCGCGTCGACATCGACGAGCTGACCCAGAGCGACGATCCGGCAGTGACGCCGTGCCTGGTGGCCAACTGCATGACCGGCGGCTACCTGATGGAGTGGAACTTCCGCAAGGACGCCCCGTCGTTCAAGACGCCGAGCGGCTCCTACATCACGATCGACGATCCGGCACCGGACTCCACGGACCCGGAAGAGAAGCCGTACTACGACTCACAGGCGTTCAAGGACCAGAAGAAGTACATCACCGACTACGTCTCGGCCGCCGACAAGGCGATCTACGGCTCGAACTTCAAGGATCCGGTCAACGGCTACGCGAAGTACATCAACGTCGACTCGTTCATCGACTGGTGGCTCGACAACGAGATCATGAAGACCGTCGATGGCCAGCTCTACGCCAGCGCCTACATGTACAAGCCACGTGACACGGCCTCGACACCCGGCAAGCTGACGATGGGCCCTGCCTGGGACTTCGACCTGTCCTCCGGTGACATCACCCGCTCCGGCGATGCGGTGAGCCCAACGGGCTGGTACCTCCGCAACTCGAATGCGGCGACCGCTCGCCAGGTCAAGACGACGTGGATCAACCGGCTGTTCCAGGATCCGGCTTTCGTGCACAAGGTCGAGCAGCGTTGGGCGCAGGTATACCCGACCATCCACGCCAGCGCCGTCGTCAACTCGATCGAGCAGGCACGCATCCAGATCGCCGACTCGGCGGTCGGCAACTTCAGCACCGCAGGTTGGTCCGTGACCCAGCACTTCAGCAAGTATCAAGTGGTCAAGGGCACGTACAACAAGGAAGTCGACTACCTGCAGTCCTGGATCAGCACTCGCATCAACTGGATCAACAGCCAGCTCGGCTGACGCCGGCGAGGGTGGAGCTCACGACCCGGTCGTGAATTCCACCTGCGCGGGTCCCTGCCGGTCGATCAGCCGCGACAGCACGATAGACGTCTCGGTGTGGTCGATGTTCGCGGTCTCGACCCGCACCCGCTCCAGGGCGCGTTCGAGATCGCGTACGTCCTTGGCCACGATGCGCAGGATCGCGTCGGCCGTGCCCGACACCGTCGCGGCAGCGTGCACCTCTGGCACGCGGGCGAAGGCCGCACGAAGCTCCTCGGGTGAGATCGTCCCCGAGCAGTGGACCTCGACGTAGGCCTCGGTGCTCCACCCGACCAAGTCGGGGTCGAGCACAGCCGTGAATCCGCTGATGACGCCGTCAGCCAGCAATCGGTCGGTGCGGCGCTTCACAGCGGGAGCCGAGAGGCCGATCTTGTCGCCGATTGCGGCATAGCTCGCGCGCCCATCTTCGAGCAGGCAGCCAATCAGCTTGCGGTCGATATCGTCCATATCCACCATCTTGCAAGAAATCGCTGCGAAAGCCAAGGCCAGACAAGAAATGTTCGGGGTGATGCATGGTTTCGGCTTTGGTGATGGCTCGCTCACGCGCATAGCATTGATTAATTGCACGGGAGCTCACCCCTGGAGGCCACGTTGACCGTTCTCGACACCCGCACTCTGACCTCGACAGATCAGGCGGCACCAGCCCGTGCCGCCCGCGCACGTCACTACCTGATGTGCGCGCCGCAATATTTCGAGGTCACCTACGCGATCAACCCGTGGATGAACACCTCCGTCCCGGTCGACGTCGAGCGCGCGAAGCTGCAGTGGGAAGTCCTGCGCAACACCTATCTCAGCCTCGGCCACCGCGTGGAGCTCATCGAGCCCCTGGTCGGCCAGCCGGACATGGTCTTCGCCGCGAACGGCGGGCTTGTCGTCGGCGGCCGGGCGTACGGCGCGAGGTTCCGCTTCCCCGAGCGTGGCGCCGAAGGCGTTGCCTACGCCGAGTGGCTCCGCCATTCCGGACTCAGCTTCGTCGAGCCGGTCGAGACCAACGAGGGCGAGGGCGACTTCCTGACGCTGCGCAGCATGATCCTCGCCGGCACCGGCTTCCGGACCTCGCTGGCAGCGCACATCGAGGCCGCCAATGTGCTCGACCGACCCGTCGTGTCACTCGAGCTTGTCGACCCGCGGTTCTATCACCTCGACACCGCCATCGCGGTGCTCGACGACGGCAATGGCACGGCTCCGGTTGAGATCGCCTACTTCCCGGGCGCATTCAGCCGGCACAGCCGCCGTACGCTTCGTGACCTGTTCCCCCACGCGATCATCGTCTCGGAGAAGGACGCCTGCGTGCTGGGCCTCAACGCGGTCAGCGACGGACACCACGTCATCCTGCCGTCGGCGGCGACCGGATTCGCCGAGCAGCTCCGCGAGCGCGGATACACACCCGTACCGGTCGATCTCACCGAGTTCCTGAAGTCTGGCGGCAGCGTCAAGTGCTGCACCATGGAGCTGCACCGCTGAATCTGGTCTCTGGATTCAATTCACACCAGCCCCACCTGTAACGTAGAGTTACGGCGTGTCTCGATCTCGGGTAGCGCAATTTGTGGTAGCAATCGCAGTGGCCGGTGGGGTGCTGATTCCCAGCTCACCCGCGTCTGCGACCTACACGGTGCTGTGCTCTGGATACAGCTCATGCGCCTCGAACGGCTACTCGAACTCTGGTTACTCGATCAACCAGGGCAAGAGCTACTGGCAGATGTACACCGGCACCAACTGCACGAACTACGTCGCCTACCGCCTCGAAACCACGAACGGCATGTCGAACACCCGCCCCAAGTCCGGCGTCGGAAACGCCAATGTCTGGGGCAAGGTGATGTCGTCGATCACCAACTCGACGCCGGTCGTCGGTTCGGTCGCCTGGTGGGGCCCGAGCCCCGGCCACCACGTCGCCTATGTCGAGAAGGTGGTCTCCTCCACCGAGATTCTGGTGTCGGAGTCCAACTGGGCTGGGGCATTCGACTGGCGCCGTATCACCAAGAGCGGCAGCGGTTGGCCCAACGGATTCATCCACTTTGCCGATCTGTCGATGAAGAACACCGCAGCCCCGGTGGTCACCGGCACGCCCAAGGTCGGCAGCAAGCTCACCGCATCGACCGGCAGCTGGAGCCCGTCCCCCGACTCGTACACCTACTCGTGGCTGCTCGACGGGGACGCGATCAGCGGCGCCACCTCCAAGACGTACAAGCCCACCGCCTCGCAGGTTGGCCACAAGATCTCCGCTGCCGTGACCGCGCTTCGCACCAGCTATCCCACCACCAAAGCCGTGTCCAAGACCGTCACCGTTGCCCCTGGGGCTCTGACCACCTCGGAGCCGCCGACCATCTCCGGCACGCCGCAGGTCGGCCAGACGCTCACCGCGTCTCCGGGCACCTGGTCGCCGTCCGACGCCACCTACGCCTACCAGTGGAAGCTCGGCGGCGACAGCGTCTCCGGGGCGACTGACCCGACCTGGACCCCGGGGCCGGATGCGGTCGGCAAGACCGTCACGGTCGGCGTCACTGCCACCAAGGCCGGCTACACGGACGTCAACGACACCTCATCCGCCACGGAGGCGGTTGCCACCGGCCCGCTGACGACCAGCGTCAAGCCGGCGATCACCGGCGCCGCCCAGGTCGGATCGACGCTGACCGCAACTCCGGGCACCTGGTCGAAGACCGGTCTCACGTACGACTATCAGTGGAAGGCCGACGGCAACACGATCGACGGTGCGACCGCATCGACGTACAAGCCAGGTGCGTCCGATATCGACCACAAGGTCACGGTCACCGTCACGGCCGCCAAGACCGGCTACGGCCCGAACAAATCGACCTCAAGCGCGACGGACACCGTCATCCCGGGCACGTTCACGATGAGTGCCGCGCCGAGCATCACCGGCACGGCGAAGGTTGGTTCGAAGCTCACCCTCGAGAGCGGCACCTGGTCGCACTCCCCCACCCTCACGTACTCCTGGCTGGCCGACGGCACCACGATCGACGGCGCCACCGGGACCACCTTCGTACCGACCGCGAGTGAGGTCGGCAAGCGCATCACCGCGCGGGTGTCGGCCGCTCGCTCAGGTTTCACGACCAAGGCAGCCAAGGCTCCGGAGACCGACGCAGTCATCAAGGGCGCGATTGCGACCTCGTCGTCACCGCGCATCTCGGGGAGCACCCGCTACGGGTCGTGGCTGACTCGCACCGGTGGGGATCCGACCACGTCGGGCACCAAGGTCAAGCGTCAGTGGTACCGCGACGGCAAGGCTGTCTCGGGGGCCACGACCGACCGTTACAAGATCACCGGTGCGGATCTGGCCCACAAGATCACCGTACGGCTGTCCTACTCCGCCAGTGGCCGCGTGTCGCGCAGTGTCACCAGCAAGGCTGTCGGACCGGCCCAGCGCGGTACATCGGTCGCTGCCAAGGTCTCCTCCAAGAGCGGCACAGTCACCTTCAAGGTGTCGATCACGGCAGATGGGGACGTCAAGACCGGCGGCCACGTCGTGATCAGCATCGGCAAGACCAGCGTGAAGTCGAAGGTGACTGACGGGCACGCCACCGCACGCCTCACCAGCCAGAAGGCCGGCAGCCACACGTACACCCTGCACTACGAAGGCACGCCGACCGTCGCTTCCTCGCATGGATCGGTCAAGGCCACGACCAAGTGACCTTCGACAGCCTCAGAACTGGCTGTTCATCCAGCTGCGGCGACTGCTCATCCAGTCCGAGAGGTACTGCACGTCGGCACTCCAGGAGCTCTTGACGACCTCCACCGAGCTGAGCTTCTCGCTGTGGCTCCACTTCGTGAAGTTCTCGCTGGCAGAGTCCGAGATCAGCGCCTTCTGAGCCGCGATGAACGATGTCGAGCTCAGCGTCGGGTAGACCGCGTTCCAGCGTGCCTTCACCGCGGCGCGGAAGTCCGGGTCCTCGTTGAGCCGGTTGAACCAGGTCTTGCTCGACTGCATCGCGGAGATGCCGAGCGGGTTGCGGAGGTACCACCCCGACGGACTCACGGCATTGCCCGCACGGTCGGCTGAGCCGGAGGACAGGTCGAAGTCCCACATCGGACCGAACTCCAGCTTGCCGCCGCGCGGTTTGTACATGTAGACGCTGGCCCACATATTGCCGTCGATCGGCTTCATGAACTCCATCGCCAGGTAGTAGTCGACGGCGGAGTCGATGTTGATGTACTTCTTCCAGCCGCTCGTGTCGCTGGTGAAATTGCTTCCGAACAGCGCCGCATCGGCATCGTCGAGATAGCCGTTGATGTAGGACACCTGTTGTTTGCTGACGCCCTGATCGGTCGGATTGCCCGCATTGTCGAGGTCGTTCTCAGGGTCCTTGAGTCCGGCCCAGCCGCGACTACCGACCGAGATGTTGTTGTCGGCGCCCTTGCGGAAGTCCCACTCGAGAATGTAGCCGCCGGTGATGTTGGGGAGCACATTGTTGGGGTTGGTCGGATCAGTGACCTGGCCCGGCGCCTTCAGCTCATCGATGTCGACGCGCGCGGGGACAACCTTGTCCGGATCGGCATCTGCCTTCGGGTTCTGGATCGCGATGCGTTCGATCAGGATGTACGAGCCGCGGTATGAACCGTTCACAAACAAGTCGACCGGGACCGACTTCGGGGTCCACGCGAGGTTGCTGAACTTGGACGCGAGGTTGTCGGCCACGGTGTTGCGGAGCAGTGACTTGTCGTAGTGGTTCGCGACCAGGGCCCACTTCTTGCTCGATCCCATGCCACAGAGATTCTTGGCTTTGTCGGTCTTGAGGGTGAAGCTCTTCTTGTCGAACGACCACGAGTAGTTGCCGCGCCCCTTCATGGTCGACTTCGTGACGGTGGAAATTGCCGCGCACGGCGTGCCCTGAGGACTCGCATTCTTTGTGCTGCCCGACATCGAGAACTCGCCCTCGAAGTAGCGGGTTCGGGTGTTGACCGAGTCGCCCTCGTTGGAGTTGAAGTAGACCTGCGAGAGACCGGTCGCGACCGACGGCAATGGCGCCGCGAAGTCGACGGAGTTGGTGTCGGTCGCCCCACTGACCGCACGATAGGTGTGCTTGACCTCGAGCGGGTCCGAGACGCTGAACGTCGTGTCACCCGTTGAGTTCTGCTTGCTCGTCGCAATCGTCTTCCATGCGGGAGTCGTGACCTCGTCAGTGTTCGACGTCTTGATCGTCATGGCCTGAAGGGACGTCGCCTGTCCATTTCGGGCGGGAAGGAAGTGGGCTGTCACGGTCTTGCCGCTGCCGGTGATGGGGTCGAGTGTGCCCGAGGTCGGCAATGGGCTCAGGTGGACGATATTGGTCAGCAACCCCGTGGACGTGCGAGCTTGCACATTCTCTTCGCCGGTCACGGGATAGCTGAACGTCTTGTCTCCGCTGGAGTTGGAGGTCTGGTTGCTGAACGAGCCTCCAGTCGCAGGAAGCCACGAACCTGAGACATCCGACCACAGCGTGATCGACCTGGTGCCACTGGCGAAGTTGGCGGTCAATGAGACCTTGTCGCCCGCGATGTAGGTAGGAGCAGGAGTGTTGAGCGTGCCATCGGTCCCCGGCACACCGATGACCACCGGCTGGGGTGTGAGGTCGAGCTCGTTGGTCACATTCTCGGTCGCCAGGTTGGTGCCCGGATCGATCCGTACCTGGACCTTCTGGGCCTTCGTGACGACGAAGTTCGTGAACGTATGGTTGCCACTCGAGGTCGCAGTGATGCCGGTGAATCCTGGGACCTTGGCCCACGTGCCGGTGCCCCCGTCGCTCCAGAGGCTCAGCTTCCACTTGGCGCTCACACTGAAGTTGGCGTCGATGTCGATCGAGTCGCCGACGAAGTAGCCAGCCGGCGGTACTGGTCTGACCACCTTGAGGACGTTGGGATTGTCCACGGCGTCGGCACTCGTGACGGTCAGACCTACGACCATGCTGGCAACCAATGCGGCGGCAAGGGCCGCGAGCTTTAACCTCATGAACTACCTCGGGAGTCGGTCGAAAAACACTGCAAGCACCGGAGAATGCCTGTCTCGACAGTAGCCCATATGATGCCTGAAAGATGGCTCGATGTCATCTTGTAATTTCGGCGCTGTTGCTCTAGGTGTTCCGCGGAGCTCTGAAACTCAGGGGCCGCCGTACGGCACGCCCAGGGAAACCAACCGTTCGCGCCCACCATCGAGCGCTGTCAGCACCCAGGCTCCACCGTCGGTGATGGTGAATGTGTGCTCGTAGTGAGCGGCCCACGATCCGTCAGCGGTGACCGCAGTCCAGCCGTCGTCGAGCGTTCTGTTCTCGGGAGCGCCCAACGTGACCATGGGCTCGACCGCCAGGACCAACCCCTTGATCAGTTTGGGTCCGCGACCGGCGCGTCCGACATTCGGCACATTGGGCGGTTGGTGCATCGCCGAACCGATGCCGTGGCCGGTGTAGCCCTCGACGATGCCGTAGTCGCCGGCCTCATCGATCGAGGTCTCGACGGCATGGCTGATGTCGGACACATGCCCCTTGAGGCCGGCCGCGGCGATCCCCTGCCAGAGCGCTTCTTCGGTCACCCGCATCAACTCGCGGACCTCGGCAGCCACGTTGCCAACGGCGACCGTGATCGCGGCGTCACCGTGCCAGCCATCCACGATCGCGCCACAGTCGATCGAGACGATGTCGCCGTCAACCAGAGTGCGGGTGCCGGGTATGCCGTGCACGATCTCGTCATTGACCGAGGTGCAGATGACCCCCGGGAAACCGCCCGCTCCGGAGGAGCCGTGTGCACCGTAACCCAAGAAGTTGGAGGTGCCGCCCTGCGACCGGATGTGGTCGTGCGCGATGACGTCGAGCTCGGCGGTCGTCATGCCGGCGTGCACGGAGTGCCGAAGCATCTCGAGCGTGGTGCCAACAATCAGGCCGGCCTGCCGCATCGACTCGATCTGAGCCGGGGTCTTGATCTCGATGCCGCGATCGAACATCAGCGGGGCAGCGCGTCCACGATCCGTTGGCCGACCTCATCGGCGCTACCCATGCCGTCGACCTCGATCACCACGCCGCGGTTGCCATAGGCCTCGAGCAGCGGGGCGGTTTCCTGCGTGTAGACCTCTTGGCGATGCCGAATGACCTCTTCGGTGTCATCGGCGCGGCCGCTCGTCTCCGCCCGCTTCAGCAACCGCTGGATGAGTTCCTCGGGATCGACGACGAGCGAGATCACACCGTCGAGCTTGCTGCCGAGCTCGGCGAGGATGCCGTCGAGGGTGTCGACCTGGTCGACGGTGCGCGGGTAGCCATCGAGGATGAACGCCTCGCGGGCGTCGTCATGGGTCAGGCGGTCCTTGACCATCGCGTTCGTGATCTCGTCGGGGACGTACTCACCGGCGTCCATGTAGCGCTGCGCGGCCTGACCGAGCTCGGTCTGCTGATCCACATTCGCGCGGAAGATGTCGCCTGTCGAAATGTGCGCTCCACCGATCAGCGACGCGAGCGTGGCGGCCTGGGTGCCCTTGCCCGCGCCGGGCGGACCCATGATGAGCAGCCTCATTACTTGAGGAAGCCTTCATAGTTGCGCTGTTGCAGCTGGCTCTCGATCTGCTTGACGGTGTCGAGACCGACGCCGACGATGATCAACAGCGTGGTGCCACCGAACGGGAAGTTCTGACTGGCGCCGATCACCGCGATCGCAATCGACGGGATCAGCGCGATCAGGCCGAGATAGAGCGCGCCTGGCGCGGTGATGCGGCTCAGCACGTACGCAAGGTAGTCCTGCGTCGGCCGGCCGGCCCGGATGCCCGGGATGAACCCGCCGTACTTCTTCATGTTGTCGGCGACCTCTTCAGGGTTGAAGGTGATCGAGACGTAGAAGTAGGTGAAGAACACCACGAGCAGGAAGTACGAAATCATGTAATAGGGGTGGTCACCGCGCACGAGGTGACCACTGATCCAGGCGGACCACGGAGCTGTGGAATTGAACTGCGCCATCAGGGCCGGCAGATAGAGCAGGCTCGAGGCGAAGATGACCGGGATGATGCCGGCCTGGTTGACCTTCAGCGGTATGTACGTCGACGAGCCACCGAACATCCGGCGCCCGACCATCCGCTTGGCATATTGCACGGGGATGCGGCGCTGCGCCTGTTCCATGAAGATGACCGCGGCCACCACGACGAGGCCGACCAACACCACCAGGACGAATGTGGTCCAGCCCTTCTGCTGCTTGATCAACCACATCGAGCCGGGGAACCTGGCGACGACCTGCGTGAAGATCAGGATCGACATGCCGTTGCCGATGCCGCGGTCGGTGATGAGCTCACCGAGCCACATGATGACCGCGGTGCCCGCGACCATCGTCAGCACGATCAGCAGGAACGCCAGAATGCTGTCGGTGTGATACATCAGATCGCCGCAGTCGGTGCTGCCGAACAGGTTGCCGCTGCGCGCAAGTGCCACGATGCCGGTCGCCTGCAGAATTGCCAGGCCCAGCGTGAGGTAGCGGGTGTATTGGGTGATCTTGGTCTGACCGGACTGGCCCTCCTTCTTGAGGGCCTCCAGACGCGGAATGACGACGACCAGCAGCTGCAGGATGATGCTGGCCGTGATGTAGGGCATGATGCCGAGCGCGAAAACGGTCAGCTGGAGCAGGGCTCCGCCGGAGAACACGTTGATCAGCGCAAACAGGCTGCTGTTGGAGCCCGACGACGCCTGGTCAACACAGTTGCGAACGTTGGTGACGTTGATGCCCGG
>JAOPXO010000218.1 GCA_025965115.1 Aeromicrobium sp. | reverse complement strand
CTCGCCGCGATCGCCGAGACGGACACCACGGTCGCGGGCACGGCCGACGCGAGTCGCGACTGGTGGCCGCTGACGATGCACTGGGCGCTCGCCGGCGAGGTGCCCCGTCGCGCCGCAGTCGTGGTCCGGCCGCGGTCGACAGCGGACGTCAGCGCACTGGCCCGGCTCTGCAACGACGCCGGCGTCCCGCTCACCGTCGCGGGCGGACGGTCAGGGGTGTGCGGTGCCAGCGTGCCGGTGTTCGGCGGCGTCGTGCTGGACATCACTGCCCTGCAGGGCATCGTCTCGGTCGACGCGATCTCGGGCATCGTCGAGGTGCTCCCCGGCACGTTCGGTCCCGATCTCGAGGCCGAGCTCGGCAGCACCCACGGCCTGAGCGTCGGGCACTTCCCGCAGAGCTTCGACATCGCCACCGTCGGCGGGTGGGTGGCCTGCCGTGGCGCAGGGCAGTACAGCACTCGCTACGGCAAGATCGAGGGCATGGTGGTCGGCCTCGAAGTCGTCCTGGCCGACGGACGAGTGATCACCACCGGCGGCAGTCCCGCCGCTGCCGTCGGTCCCGACCTCGACCACGTCTTCCTCGGCTCGGAGGGCACGCTCGGCATCATCACCCGCGTCTGGCTGCGCACCCATCCCGTGCCAGCTGCAGAACGCCGCGCCGCGTACAGCTTCCCCACGTTCGGCGCCGGCCTCGAGGCCTGTCGCCGGATCATCCAGCGCGGCGCCACGCCGGCGGTGCTGCGCCTGTACGACGCCGCCGAATCGCAGCGCGGCCAGGGCGGCGACGGAACGCAATGCGTGCTGCTGGTGCTCGACGAAGGCGATCCGGCGTTGATCGACGCGGTGATGGGAATCGTCACCGACGTCGTCGGCGCGCTCGGTGCGGACGATCTCGGCCCGGACCGGGTCGAGGCGTGGATGCATCACCGCAACGACACCAGCGCCTTGCAAGCCTTGACGCGCAAGGGTTTCGTCGTCGACACGATGGAGATCGCGGCGAGCTGGTCAGCCCTCGACGAGATCTGGACCGCGGTCCGTGCGGCGATGCTCGCGGTGCCGCACGCCCGCACGGCGACCTGCCACCTCAGCCACACCTACTCCGATGGCGCGTGCCTCTACTTCACGTTCGCCGCCACACCTCCGCCCGATCAGGTCGAGGCCACGTACGTCGCGCTGTGGGACGCCGGCCAGCGCGCCGTCCTTGCCGCCGGAGGCAACCTGTCCCACCACCACGGCATCGGGCTCAACCGCAGCCGGTTCATCGCCGACGCGCTCGGTCCGGCACATGTCGTGCTGGCCGCCGTGAAGGCGGCGCTCGATCCGAACGGCATCCTCAACCCCGGCAAGATGGGCTTCGACTCCCCGTTCGGCAGCGTCGACTGGCCACAGCGAGCGGAGGCACGATGACGTTCACGAACCAAGCCGACCCGACGGATCTGAAGTGGGACGCCGAGGCACTCAAGGCAGGCGCCGGCGTGACGGTGGTGTTCGCGGCGCCGTTCCTGATCGCGGCCCGGATCGTGGCCGACCACGATCGGCACAGCGAGCTCGCCCTGCCGCTGATCCTGATCGCGCTCGTCGGGTTCGTCCTCGGCAGCGGCGTCGCCGCGTGGCGGCAGCGTTGCCGGGCTCCTCTCTCGCACGCGATCGTCACGTCCGCTGGCACGTTCATCGTGGTGCAGGGCGTCTTCGTCATCGTCAACCTGATCCGAGGTGTGGACATCCGCTGGTTGAACATCTTCTTCACGCTGACCGTCACCGTGTTCGCCGGGATGATCGGCGGGCTGCTGGGCATCCGTCTGCAGAAGAGCGGATTCGAGTCGAAGCGATGAGCATCCTCGTCATCGATGTCGGCACCAGCGGTCTGCGTGCGGCCACGGTCACCGCTGACGGCGACGTGCGCAACGTCAACCCTCGACCGTTCGCGCCGTCGTCACCGTCCCCGGGTCTGGTCGAGTTCGACGCGATGGCGATGGGCGCCGCCGTGTTGGAGGTCGCGGCGGCGACGGCCGAGCGGATGGCCAGCGACGGTGACACCGTCGACGCACTCGGCATCACCACCCAACGCGCGTCGACGATCGTGTGGGATCGCACGACGGGCGAGCCGATCGGACCGGCGCTCGGGTGGCAGGACCTCCGCACGGTCTTCGAGTGCATCATGGCCAAGGCCGATCACGGTCTCGCTCTGGCGCCGAACCAATCCGCCACCAAGGTCGCCTGGCTGCTGTCGACGTATGACCCCGACCGGTCGCGCGATCTGCTCTTCGGCACCGTCGACACCTGGATCGCGTGGGTCGTGTCGGGCGGCGCCCTGCACATCACCGACCACACCAACGCCGCGGTCACCGGTCTCTACGACATGGGCAAGCGGATCTGGTCGGAGCACGCCTGCGCAGGGCTGGGCATCCCGATGCGGATGCTGCCCACCATCGTCGATTCGTCGGGCGAACTCGGCCACGCGACGGCACTGGACGGAGCTCCGCTGATCGGCGGCCTCGCCGGCGACCAACAAGCCTCGCTCGTCGGCCAGGGTTGCGTGCGCCCGGGCATGGCCAAGGTCACCTTCGGCACCGGCGGGATGCTCGATCTGTGCACCGGCACGGAGCCGCCCACCGATCATCACCGCAGCTCGCAGGGTACGTTCCCGATCGTTGCGTGGACTCGGAGCGGCCAGGCCAACTGGGGCGTCGAAGCGATCATGCTCTCGGCGGGGACGAACGTGGAGTGGTTGCGCGACGACCTCGGGATCATCGACACCGCGGCCGCCAGCCACGAGATCGCCGCGCAGTGCGTCACCACCGACGGCGTCACCTACGTCCCGGCTTTGCTCGGCCTCGGCACGCCCAAGTGGGACTACGGCGCGCGGGGCACGTTGCTCGGCATCACCCGCGGCACGGGTCGGCCGCAGATCGTGCGTGCCGTCCTCGAAGGCGTCGCCCAGCGCGGCGCCGACCTGGTCGAAGCAGCCGAGGCCGACACCGGCCTGGCGATCCCGACGCTGCGGGTCGACGGTGGCATGAGCGAGAACCCGACGTTCGTCCAGGCCCTGGCCAACGCGACCGGAAAGCCGGTCGAGGTCTCCCCCGTGACCGAAGCCACCACGCTCGGCGCCGGATACCTCGCCGGCCTCGCCGCAGGTACGTGGTCGAACCTCGACGAAGTGGCAGACTCTTGGGCGCCCGCCACCGTTGTCGAACCGAATGGATCGTTCGATCGCGATCGCTGGCGCCAGGCCATCGAACGTTCATCACGTTGGATACCCGACCTGTCGGCGCTCGACTTCTAAAGTTGGAGCGCAGACCCCCGGCCGGGAAGGCTAGGGAGAACATCTCGAAAGGACCCAGTCTTCGTGGACATCAAGGAAGCAGCACACATCGATGCTGCTGAACACACCGACGGCGACATCGCCGGCAACGGTTCGGTGCTCCGCCGCCGGATCCTTGTCGCCGGGCTGTCCGGAACGGCGTTGTCGCTGGTCCCGCTCCTGGCCCGACGCGCAGGAGCGTCCGGAAGATCGCCGGCTGCCACCTCGTCGTCCACCGCCAGCAGCACCGAGAACTCGACCGACTCGGGGTTCGGCGGCACCAGCAACACCACCAGCGGCTCGGGCGCGAACAGCGCCGGCGGCAACGCCACAGCAGGAACCAACGGCGGCTACAACGGCACGGGCGATTCCACCAACACGACCACGGTGGACACGTCCGGCGGGTCCGCCGGTTCGACGGCCGGCAGCTCGGCGAACTCGACCGGCGGCTCCACGGCCGACACGGCCGCGGCCACCACCACCACCGCACCGCCGAGGCGCCCCACCGATGAGGACATCGCCGTCCTCTCCTTCGCCCAGTCGATGGAGCTCACCATCCGCGACCTGTACGACATCGCCATCAGCCTGGGCAGCTTCGCCGACGCCCAATTGGAGACGGTCAACGCGATCCGCGACGCGCACGAGTCCTACGGGCAGTCGATCTCGGGCCTGCTCGGCCGGTCGGCACCGAACAGCTCGCTCACCGAGCTGTTCTCGGCGATGAAGGGCGACTTCGC
>JAOPXO010000204.1 GCA_025965115.1 Aeromicrobium sp. | reverse complement strand
TTCGACCGATTCTGGCGGGCGGAGAAGTCGCGCAACCGATCATCGGGAGGCAGCGGCCTCGGCCTCGCGATCGTGCGCCGGCTCGTCGAGTCCCACGGTGGCTCGGTCGATGTTCAGAGCACCGTTGGTCACGGCTCGACCTTCACGATCCGCCTGCCGGCGCGGTGACGCGTCAGTGCAGCCGGCAGCCTTCGGGCCCGAAGGTGCCCGGCGTCGGCGGGACGCCGTCCGGGCAGACGACTCCGTCGCTGAAGTAGATCCCCGCGAGGTTGGCGCCCTGGAGGTTCGCACCGGTGAGATCGACCTGCGAGAAGATGACGTTCGACAGGTTGGCGTTCTGCAGATCGACACCGGTCATCGGGATGACGCCGGTGCCGCCACTGATGTACGCCCCGGTGAGGTCGAGCCCCGCCAGCGACGCGTTGGCCAGCGAGTCGCCAACCTGGAACCCGATGTCGATGCCTTGGAGGCTCGCGCCGGCCAGCGACTTCGCCGCGAAGAGTGAAGCCGGCACGTACGCCTTGTTCAACACCGCGTTGGTCAGATCGACGCCGGTGAGGTTCGACGAACTGAGGCTCGCCGAATCGAGCTTGGCCGAGGTCATCACGCTGTTGGCGAGCATGTCGTTGGACAGGCTGGCCTGCGACATGAGCGCGTGGTCCAGCACCGCTCCGGTGAGGTTCGAGTCGCCCAGCACGGCGCCACGGAGGTCGATGCCGGTGAGATCGGCGCCACTCAGATCCTGCGAACGGATCGTCGCGAACTCGCAGTCGGCCCCGGCGGCGGGTGTGCACGTACCCCACGCTGCCAGCGGACCGCCGGCGCTGAAGGCGATGGTGCCGGGCGCGAACTCGGCGGCGTTGCTCGGATCGTCGATGACGGCGACGCTCGTGTCCACTTGGTACATCCGGGTCGACGTGCTGACGGCGATCGGCCGCGCCACAGGCTGACGCGTCCACGCACCGGATCCGAACGTCCACGTGATCGTCTGCAGCCCGGCACCGGACTGCGACTCGTCGGGACCACGACGATCTTCGAGCGAGATCAGCGTCGGCGATCCGTTGTCGACCGAGATCAGCGACGCCTGCGGTGCGTCCGCATCGCCGGTCGACGACACGGCCGTGGCACCGGGCACGTCGGCGGTGGTCCAGGTGGTGAGATCCGCGGAGACCGATGCCTTGGTGTGGTCGCTGGACCAGACGACGACGCTGTCGCCGGCCGGTCCGATCGCGGCGACCCCTTGGGTGTAGTCGGTGTTCAGCGTGTCCAGGGTGTCCGGCGCTCCGGGCTGCGGGCAGCCTGACCGGTCCGGCGGTGTCGGTTGCGCGACCGGGAGCACGTCGGCCGGGACGGTGATCGGGGTCCACGTCTGGGCGTCGGCGGAGAGGCTCCACAGGCGGGGCTGGCGCCCGAGGCTGAACGTCGCGAACGCACCGGCGTCCCAGGTGCAGACGTACTCGCCGCCGGAGACCACGATCTGGCCGCCGATGGAGAAGGCCTGGGTCAGTTCGGACGAGTACACGGTGTTCGGCTGGGGCAGCTCGGCCCAGTTGGCACCATCAGCGGAGACCAGAGCGAGCGGTTTGGACACGTCGGTCTCGAGCTTCAACGGCGCGTCCGCGCCCGTGACGATGAACTGCCCATCGACCCATTGCACGTTGGCCAGTTCGATCGCTCGACCATCGCCGACGAGGCCGCGCAGATCGATCAGCTGCCACGTCTGCCCGTCTGGGGAGAACCAGACCACGTCGGCCCGGGTCGCGGCGGCGAACCCGGGTGTCCAGAACGATGTGCGGCCCACCGCGACGAACCCCGGCGCGCCGGCGGCCGCCGCGGCGGCCGAGAACCCTGACCGGTTGATCGAGAACCCGCGTGGAGCGGGATACGAGGCGGCGTCCATCGTGGCCAACTGCCACGTCGCGCGATTGGTCGATTCGGCGACGGCAGCCTGAGCGGATCCATCAGTGGTGGAGTTGACGTGCCCTGGGATGACGGTCATCGTGCCATTGCTCGTCGGCGCGCCATCGGCGACGAAGCCATCGGGCAGCGTGGAGGCGGGGGAGAACTGCGCGCCGGCTGGAACGATCGGAGGTGGCGGCACAGCCGTCGTGGTCGTCGCCGCGATCGTGGTGGTGGTGGTGGTCGCGGTTGTCGTGGTTCCCGCGGGTGCGGCTGCGGTTGTCGTCGAGGGTGAGGTGGTTGTCGGCACGGGGGCAGCCGTCGTTGTCGGACGAACACCGGTGGTCGGCTCCACGGTGGTCGGCGACTGCGCGCTCTTCGAACTGCACGCGCCAGCGAGCAGTGCGCACCCGACGAACACGACAGCGAATCGCCTCATCTCACTCCCCTTGAGATCGCCCGCCGGAAGTATGACAGAGCACCAGCGCCGCCAACGCGCCTGACATCCTCGACGTCGGTTGCTGCTGAGTGCAGGGCCACGGCTCAGTGCTTCGGTCGCTGATCTCGCCCGCCATGTGACTGTCTCGGCACGCTCTATGGTTGGAGCGATGGACGTCGGAGCGCTGATCTTCCCGACCGATTTGTCGATTCGTCCCGACGTGCTTGCCCGGGAG
>JAOPXO010000203.1 GCA_025965115.1 Aeromicrobium sp. | reverse complement strand
GATCGGCGATTGCCGCGGCCTGCTCCTTCGGAGTGCCGTCGATCGGCGTCGACTCGACCGTCGAGGTCATGACCGCACATTCCTGGGTGATCAGCCCGACCAGCTGGTGATTCTCGATCACGGTCGGGAAGTCCTTGGAGGCAATGATGCTGCCGATGACACCGAGGCCCACGGCGACGAGCACGCTGCCGACGATCGTGCCGATCGCGATCCAGAACCAGCGTCGCGAGACCCGGGGAGGTGGGTATTGCCAGACGTTGCGCTCCGGCGGATAGGACGACTGTCCCCGGGTCTGGTTCACGGCCCCATCGTGTCACGGGCCGGTAGCCTCGAGCAGTGATCCTCGCCACCGCGGT
Organism: Aeromicrobium sp.; assembly: GCA_025965115.1. GTDB lineage: Bacteria > Actinomycetota > Actinomycetes > Propionibacteriales > Nocardioidaceae > Aeromicrobium. Next base: position 3,201 of record JAOPXO010000203.1, on the reverse strand, counting down.
ATGCCCGCATCCGCCGATGCTGGTCCCCGAGGTGGCGTCTGGTGCCGCTGACGATATGGCCGATCTCCGTGAGGCCTGCGACGACGTCGTGGCATCGCTGATTGCTCTCGAACCCGACCGGATCGTGGTGCTCGGCACGGGCGAGCTGGCCGTTGACGTCGACGAGTCGGCCGGTGGCTCCCTCGCCGGGTTCGGTGTCGACGTACGAGCCGGCGGAGCGACCGACGAGCTGCCGCTGAGTCTGACGATCGGGGCATGGCTCCTCGATCGTGCTGGCTGGTCGGGGCCTCGTACCTATTCGACCGGGGAGCCCGGTACCGAAGGACGGGTCGTCCTGCTGGTGATGTCCGATGGCAGTGCCAAACGTACGACTGAGGCCCCTGGGTTCTTCGATGAACGGGCGGAGGCGTTCGACGCCGCCATCTCGGCGGCACTCGCCACCGGAGATGCCGCAACTCTGGCCGATCTCGATCTGGCGCTGGGGGCGGAGCTCTGGGCGGCCGGGACCCCAGCGCTGAGGACGCTGGGCCACATGACAAAGGACGCCGCGATCACTCCGCGGCTGCGGAGCGACACGGCGCCCTTCGGGGTCGGCTACTGGGTGGCCGACTGGGTGCTCAGCTAGTCAGGGCTTGTCGCCTTCGGCGAGGTCGTCGACACCGTCCTTGGCCTTGTCGGCCGCGCTGTCGATCTGGTCGTCGTACTTGCCGTGGGTGGCCTTGTTGGCGAGATCGGCGGCCTTGTCGATGCCTGCGTCGATCTTGTCGTTCTGGCTCGCGGCAAGGTCAGTCGCCTTTTCCTTGAGCTCGGTGCCCTGCTTCTTGAACTTGTCGAGGAAACCCATGGTTTCCCTCCCTTGCGTGGAAGATGTGGGCGCGAATGGCCCCCCTGTCGTCGTCACACTACCTGCGAGACTGAGGGCATGTCAGTGGGTGATCGCATCGTGGTTGTCGTCGGGCCGACCGCCTCTGGCAAGTCATCATTGGCGGTTGAGCTGTCGCGTCGGCTGGGCGATCTCGAGATCATCAACGCCGACTCGATGCAGCTCTATCGCGGCATGGACATCGGCACTGCGAAGCCGAGCGCGGCCGAGCGTGGGGCCGTGCCGCACCACCTGTTCGACGTCCTCGATGTGACCGAGACGTCGACGGTTGCGGAGTTCCAGGCCTGGGCGCGCGAGGCGATCGCCGAATGCCACGGCCGCGGCATCACACCGGTCGTCGTCGGGGGTTCGGCGCTGTACGTACGCGCGATCATCGATCGACTCGACTTCCCCGGCACCGACCCCACGGTGCGTGATCACTGGGACGCCGAGCTGGCTGCGCGGGGACCCGAGTCACTCCATGCCGAGCTGGCGCAGCGTGATCCCGCCGCCGCCGAGAGCATCCTGGCGTCGAATGGCCGGCGACTGGTGCGCGCGCTTGAGGTCATCGACCTCACCGGCGAGCCGTTCACGGCGACGATGCCGGCATACGACTCGATCTACGGCGAGCTCATGATGGTCGGGCTCGACGTGCCACGCGATGTGCTTGACGTACGACTGGCCGCGCGGGTCGACGCGATGTGGCGTGAGGGGTTCGTCGAGGAGGTACGAACTCTGCTCCCGGCCGGCCTGGCAGACGGTCTCACCGCGAGTCGAGCTCTGGGATATCAGCAGATCCTGGCGTTCCTTGCGGGGGAGTCGACCGAGGACGAGGCTCGTGAAGCCACCGTGACCGGCACGCGCAAGTTCGCCCGACGACAGGACCGGCTGTTCCGCAAGGATCCCCGCATCCACTGGCTGCCGTATGACGCCCCGGACCTAGTCGAGCAAGCCATCGCAGTCGTCCGCCCCGAGTAGACTTGGCACATGACATTCCCATGGCTCAAGGGACACGGCACGGAGAACGACTTCGTGCTGCTCCCGGACCATGAGGGCACGATCCACGGCGAGCTGGACGGGGCCTTCGTGGCCGCTCTGTGCCACCGCCGGCGCGGTATCGGCGCCGATGGCGTGCTGCGCGTCGTTCGTTCGGCTGCGATCGGCGAGAAGTCGGCCGGCGAGTGGTTCATGGACTACCGCAATGCCGACGGCTCGGCCAGCGAGATGTGTGGCAACGGCATTCGCGTGTTCGCGCTCCATCTCGTGCAGGAAGGGTTGGTCGACCCGGCTGCGCCGCTGGTCATCGGCACGCGCGGCGGCGACAAGACCATCACCTTCGGCGGCGAGCTGATCAGCGCCGACATGGGCACCCCCGAGGTGCTGGGCGTCTCCAAGGTCACGGCTGACGGCCACACCTGGGAGGCCCAGGACATGCGCACGGGCAACCCGCACGCAGTCGCATTCGTCGAGCGGCTCGCCGATGCCGGACCGCTGCTGGCCCAGCCCGACTTCGACGAGGCGACCTATCCGGACGGCGTCAACATCGAGTTCGTCACCCGTGAGGGCGCCGAGCACATCGCGATGCGGGTGTATGAGCGCGGCTCGGGCGAGACGCGTTCGTGTGGCACGGGAGCCTGCGCAGCCGCCGTCGCGGCGGCTGTCGCCGACGGTGCTGCGAAGCCCACGACCTACCGCGTCGACGTCCCCGGGGGCACGTTGCACGTGACCTGGCGCGACGACAACCACCTCATACTCACTGGCCCCGCCGAGATCGTCGCGCGGGGCACCATGGATTGGATCGCATGACCGAAGGCACCGAAGGACTCGAGCTCGAGGAACGCAACTCACTTCGACGCATAGACGGACTCCGCACCGAGCTTGAAGACATCTCCGAGGTCGAATACCGCAAGCTCCGCCTTGAGCGCGTCGTGCTCGTGGGCGTATGGACCGAAGGCACCGCCCTCGATGCCGAGAACTCCCTGGCCGAGCTCAAGCTGCTCGCCGAGACGGCCGGCTCCGAGGTGCTCGACGCGCTGATGCAGCGCCGGCAGAAGCCCGACCCCGCGACCTACATCGGCAGCGGCAAGGTCGAGGAGCTCCGCGCCGCGGTGGCCGCGACCGGCGCCGACACGATCATCTGTGACGGCGCGCTCGCACCCAGCCAGCTGCGCAACCTCGAGGACCGCTGCAAGGTCAAGGTTGTCGACCGCACGGCGCTGATCCTCGACATCTTCGCTCAACACGCGAAGTCCAAGGAGGGCAAGGCTCAGGTCGAGCTGGCCCAGCTCCAGTACCAAACCCAGCGCCTGCGCGGCTGGGGTGGCGAGCTGTCCCGGCAG
>JAOPXO010000143.1 GCA_025965115.1 Aeromicrobium sp. | reverse complement strand
CCTTCCTCTCCGGACCCCGACCCGACGGCGTGTGGATGCCCGGTATGCCGACACCCGAGCCGCTCGGTATACCTGCGGAGCTGGTCACACCCGCGGCGGACGTATTCGACGTGTCCGCCTCCAGGGTCAGCGTCGATCTCGTCACGCGCACTCTCCGCGGCACCCAACGTACGAGGGCGCTGACCGACCTCACGGCCACGATTGCCGCTGGACGTACGACCACATTCACCGGGCCGAGCGGTGCCGGCAAGTCGACCGCGATCGCCGTGCTCGGGGGGCTGCTCAAGCCGACAACCGGCACCGTGGCGCCCGACCTGCGGCGCTGGCGATCCGCCCAGCTCGCCGGATCGGTCGGCTGGATGCCGCAGAACCCGGAGCACGGGTTCCTGGCGACGTCGGTCGCCGATGAGGTGTCGAGGACAGGGGCCAGGCTCGCCCGCACGGTCGACGCCGATGCCGTGCTCGACGTGTTCGGACTCGGCCGCTTCGCCGCGTCCAATCCGTACCGGCTCTCCGGTGGCGAGCAGCGTCGGCTTGCCCTGGCCGCCGCGCTCGCTCACCGACCCGGCGTCGTGCTGCTCGACGAGCCGACCGTCGGGCAGGACCCGCATACCTGGGCAGCCGTCGTTGGCTGGATCGCCGCCAGCCGCAACGCCGGCGCGACGGTCGCCGTGTCCACCCACGACTTCGATCTGCCGACCGATGTCGAGCTGCCGATGCGGGGAGGTGCGCTCACATGAGGTCGCTGGTGCTCCGGCTCAACCCGCTGGTCCAGCTCTCGTTCGGGCTGTTCTCACTGCTCGGCTCGTTCTGGATCAGGAGCCTTCCGGTCGCCCTCGTCGCCTTCGGGGTCTATGCCGTGGCGGCGCTGATCTTCCTGCCGGGCTGGCGCTATCCGGTCGTATGCCTGGGCTTCTCGTTGATCGCCGCACTCACGATCGTCTACTCCACGTGGCGACTCGGCGGCCATGATCTCGAGGTTGCAGTCACCGCGGGCTTGCGCATCGTGGTCCTGGCGCTGCCCGGGTCGGTCATGGCGGGGTACGTCGATCCGTCACGGTTCGCCGACTATCTCGCGCAGTCGCTCCGACTGCCGGCCCGACTGATCGCTGCCTTCGCCGCCGCGCTGCAACGCTTCACCGGCTTCGGCGTCGCCTGGCAACAGCTGGAGCGGGCGCGTTGGGTGCGCGGCTTCGGCCCGTCGCGCAATCCCGTCGCCACGGGTCGCTATGTCGCCAACCTGTCGTTCGCGCTGCTCGTACAGGCCATGCGGGGGGCGTCGGCTTCTGCGATTGCGATGGACGCCCGTGGGTTCGCGACGGCCCACCACCGCACCTGGGCCGAGCCGGCGCCGTGGACCAGGCTCGATCGTGCCGGTCTCGCGTTCGCAGTGGTGCTCGGCGCGGTCGCCCCCCTCGTACGCCTGCTCAGCTGATGCCACGATGGGCTGATGGAGATCGTCGTCATCGTCGGACTGGTCGGGTCTGCGCTGATCCACGCGGTGCCACTCGTCGGGGTCCTCGGACCGGCGAGAGTGGCTCGGATGTACGACGTGGGGATCGATGGTGCAGACCTCCGCGTTCTCCTCGTCCACCGTGCCGTGTTGTTCGGTGTGCTCGCCGGGGCGTTGGTGTGGGCGGTGTTCTTGGAGTCCGCGCGCCCCGCCGTGGTTGTCGCGGTGGCCATCAGCGATCTTTCGTTCTTGGTGATCGCAGCGCTCAACCCCGGCATCAACTCCGCGATGAAGCGGGTCATGCGGGCTGACGTCGTCTCGATCGCACTGCTGGCGGTCGCTGGCGTCGGCGTGCTGGTCGGCTGACCTGCCTCTGGCGTCGTGCAGGCCGTACGTACTAGGGTGCGAACTAAGCAAGCGCTTAGTTCGGAGCGCTGAGCATCTGGAGGTACGCATGGTCCGCGCGTTCACAAGTCTCGACGAGTTCAAGGCAGCAGCCGGGGAGGAGATCGGCACCAGTGACTGGCACACAGTCACCCAGGAGCAGATCAACACCTTCGCCGAGGCGACCGGCGACCACCAGTGGATCCACGTCGATCCGGAGATGGCCGCGAAGGGCCCGTTCGGCACCACAATCGCGCACGGCTATCTGACGTTGTCGCTGCTCCCGTTCTTCGGGGAGCAGATCTACTCGATCGACGGCCTCGCCTTCGGGATGAACTACGGCGCCAACAAGGTGCGCTTCCCGAGCCCGGTGCCGGTCAACTCCCGGCTCCGCGCCACCGCGACGTTGAAGGAGACCAGCGAGATCGCGATCGGCACGCAGGGCATCGTCAACTTCGTGATCGAGCTCGAAGGCAGCGAGAAGCCCGCTTGTGTTGCTGAGGTCGTCTTCGTGATGGCGGCGGCCTGACATGGACTTCGCCTTCGACGCCAAGACCCTTGACCTGATCGGCGAGCTCGAGTCCTTCATGGACGAGCACGTCTATCCCGCGGAGCCACTTGCCCACGAGCAGATGCAGGAGGCCGCCAAGAACGACAGCTGGGCGCCGCCGGCGGTGCTCGAAGAACTCAAGGCGGAGGCCAGGAAGCGCGGCCTCTGGAACTTCTTCCTCCCCGGCGCCGAGGGCGGCGGGCTGACGAACCTCCAGTACGCACCGCTCGCGGAGATCACCGGTCGGAGCATCCAGCTGGCACCTGCCGCGATCAACTGTGCCGCGCCCGACACCGGCAACATGGAGGTGTTGAGCATGTTCGGCACCGCCGACCAGAAGAAGCAGTGGCTAGAGCCGTTGCTCGCCGGGGAGATCCGCTCGTCGTTCGCGATGACCGAGCCCAAGGTTGCCTCGTCGGACGCCACCAACATCGAGACGTCGATCCTCAAGGATGGCGACGACTACGTCATCAACGGCCACAAGTGGTGGATCACCGGCGCGATGAACCCCAACGCCAAGATCTTCGTGGTGATGGGCAAGACGGACTCTTCGGCCGAGCGGCACCGTCAGCAGTCGATGATCCTCGTCGAGCGCGACACCCCGGGCTTCGACATCAAGCGCGGCATGCACGTGTTCGGCTACAACGACCGCGATCACGGTGGCCATGCCGAGATCGAGTTCCACGACGTACGGGTGCCCGCCAGCAACCTGATCGGTGCCGAAGGTGAGGGCTTCGCGATCGCCCAGGCCCGGCTCGGGCCCGGCCGCATCCACCACTGCATGCGCGCGTTGGGCATCGCCGAGCGCGCCGTCGAGATGATGTGCACGCGGGCCTCCGAGCGCGTCGCGTTCGGCAAGCCGATCGCGGACCAGGGCGTCGTACGCGACTGGATCGCCGAGTCGCGGGTCAAGATCGAGCAGCTGCGGTTGCTAGTCCTCAAGACCGCCTGGCTGATGGACACTGCCGGCAACCGCGGCGCGCACACCGAGATCCAGGCCATCAAGATCGCGACCCCGGCCGCGGTGGAGTGGATCCTCGACAAGGCGATCCAGGTGCACGGTGCGGGTGGGCTCAGCCAGGACTTCCCGCTCGCCGAGTGGTTCGCCGGAATGCGTACGCTCCGGTTTGCCGACGGGCCCGACGAGGTGCACAAGAACTCGCTGGCCCGCGCCGAGCTCAAGCGTTGGCGATGAAGGTCGCAGGCGCCAATGCGGTCGTGACCGGCGCAGCCGCCGGAATCGGCGAGGCGATCGCCCAACGGCTCCTCGAAGCAGGCGCCTCCGTCGTGCTCGGCGATCTCGACGCCGCGCGCCTCGAGGCGACCGCGAGCCGGCTCGACGCCGACCACCCCGGCCGCGTCGCGCACGTGGCAGGGGATGCCTCCGACCCGGCCCACGTCGCTGCGCTGATAGCCGCGGCCGTCGCACCGGTCGACCTGTTCGTCGCCAACGCCGGGGTGTTCAAGGGTTTCGGACTCGACGCCTCGGACGCTGAGTGGCAGCTCTCCTGGGACGTCAACGTGATGGGCCACGTCCATGCCGCACGTGCCCTGGTGCCGGGTTGGCTCGAGCGCGGCAAGGGCTGCTTCGTGAGCACGGCATCGGCGGCCGGACTGCTCACCCAGCTCGGCTCGCCGACGTACTCATCCAGCAAACATGCGGCAGTCGGATTCGCCGAGTGGCTGGCGGCGACGTACGGCGATCTGGGCGTGCAGGTCTGCTGTCTGTGCCCGATGGGCGTACGCACAGACATGCTGGTCGCGGGTGAGTCCAGCGCCGAAGGTGACGCCAAGCTTGGGCTGAACGCAGTCACCACTGCCGGCGAGACCCTCGATCCGCTGGTGGTCGCCGACGTGCTGCTGGCCGCTATCGAGGCCGGCGCCTTTTTCGCCTTGCCTCATCCCGAGGTCGGCACGATGTATGCCCGCAAGGCAGCCGACACCGATCACTGGATCACCGGTATGCAGCGCTTCCGGTCCAGCCTCGAAGCGTGACGCTCAGCGGAGGGCGATCGCCTCGCCCATGATCGCGGCCATCCCGGCGTAGCCCAGATCATTGGGGTGGAAGTGGTCCGGCGACAGCTTGCCCTTCCAGCTCCGCATGCGTGGATCCCTGAACTCGGCAAGGACGAGGTCGCGTTCGGCGACCGCTTCGTCGATCATCCGGTTGAACTCCAGCACGGCGGCCCGGCCGCCCGGCTGGTTGGCGATGACCGTCCGGGCGGGTAGCCGACGCAGCATCTCGGCGAGTGCGGCGGGCATCGCCTCGCGGTGCTTCTTGCTGATCAGGTCATTGCTGCCGATGATCACGGTCACCAGATCAGGCGGCACGCCGAGCGATTCCATCGCAGGGATCTGCCGCTCGAGCACGTCGTTGAGCCGGCCGCCGTACACCGAGAGGTTGACGAGCCGGTAGGCCGGCAGAGTCTCGGCGAGCTGGCCAACCCAGCCATGGTCGTACGCGCTGGCGCCGACGCCTTGAGACATCGAGTCGCCGAGCACGACCCACAGTGGTCCGCTGCCGGCGACGGCGTCGCGGTTGTGCTGCTCCCACTGATGCGCATACGGCTCAACCTGGGCCTGCACCAATCGCACGCCCCGAAGCAGGCTGGCCAGCCTGACCACCGGTCCGCTGCGGCGACCACTGAGGTTGGAGTAGTCGAAGCTGGTCTCTGTCACCCCACCAGTGAATCAGGGCGCTCAACTCCCTGCGTATTGTGGCGCTGGTGAAGACCGGACGTTTGTTCGTCGCCTTGGGCGCCGGCGAGCTCGTGATCGTGGCGACGTATGTCCTCGACCGGTTCACCGATGCCGACCTCTCGTCGGCATCAGCCCTGCTGAAGGTGCTCCTGGTCGTGGGCGCCGCTCTGATCGCCGGCAGCTCCTATCACTCGTGGTCGGCTGCACCCACGAGTGCGAGCCTGCTGGCGACATTGCTCGGCCTGCTCGGCGGAGCAGCGCTTGCTTCGACCGT
>JAOPXO010000121.1 GCA_025965115.1 Aeromicrobium sp. | reverse complement strand
CGCACCGTGGCCGCCGGAGGCACGGTGCTCGACCCCGAGGTCGTCTCGGCCCTGATCGCCCGGGCCCAGCCCGACAGCCCGATTGCGCGGTTGACCGAGCGCGAGCGAGAGGTGCTGGGTCAGATGGCGGAGGGTCGCTCCAATGTCGCGATCGCTGCCCGGCTGTTCGTCACCGAGAAGGCGATCAGCAAGCACACCAGCAACATCTTCGCGAAGCTCGATCTGCCACCCGATGACGACGACAACCGTCGCGTGCTCGCGGTCATCGCCTACCTCCAGGCCTGAGTCAGCGCGCCGGCTCGAGCTCGTCCGCGGTGCCCTCGCTCAGTCCGATCCGGTCGTGCAGCCGGCGCAGCGGACCAGGCGCCCACCAGTTGGCCTTGCCCAGCAGAGCCATCAGCGACGGCACGAGCATGGCTCGTACGATCGTCGCGTCGAGCAGCACGGCCACGGCGGTGCCGAGTCCCAGCTGCTTGATGAAGATGATCTGCGACGTGGCGAACGATCCGAGGGCGATCGCGAACAGCAGCGCGGCGGCGGTGACAATGCGGCCGGTGCGCTGGACGCCAAGCGCGACAGCTTCGCGCTCGCCGGCGCCATTGTCACGCGCCTCCTTGATGCGGGTCAGCAGGAAGACCGCGTAGTCGGTGGACAGGCCGAAGACGACCGCGAACAGGAACACCGGCTGTGAGGACTCCAGCGCGCCCTGGCTGGTGTAGTCCAGCGCGCCCTGGAATCGGCCGTCCTGGAAGATCCACACCAGGACTCCGAAGGTCGCCGTGATCGTGAGCAGGTTCATGATCAACGCCTTGATCGGCAGCACGACCGATCCGGTCATCAGGAACAGCGTGATGAAGGTGACGATCACCAGGATCACGATCGCGAGCGGTATGCCGGCACCGATCGCCTTGACCTGATCGACCTGTTCCGCGGTCTGGCCGCCCACCAAAGCCGGTGCGGGTGCCTTGACGTCACGGATCGCGGTCACGAGGTTGAGCGACTTCGCGTCCAGGGTCGAGTGCTTGGAGGCGACGTCGATCTGCCAGGTGTCGGCACCCAGGTAGCGCGGCGGCGTGACGGCGGCGGCATCCGGGAGCTGGCGGAGCTCCTCGGCGTACGCAGCGACCTTCGCCTTGTCGGCCTGAGCGGCCGGGACGGCGACAAGGATCGGGGTGGTGTCGGCTCCGGTGAATTCCGTACGTAGGGTCGTGTCGACCTGATGTGCCGATGCGCTGTCAGGCAGCACCGTGGCGTCGACGCCGGTGAACTTGACGCCGAGGAATGGCGCACCGAGCACGAGCAGGATGGCCGTGCCGGTCAGCGCGACACCGACGGGGAAGCGCATCACGAACCTGGCGAGGCGATACCAGAATCCGTGCGCCTCGGCCGCCGTCTCGGCGACCCGTGCACGCTGCCAGCGCTTGGGCGCGAGCGAGTTGACGCGGTGCTGGAGTACGGCAAACAGGGCGGGGAGTACGACCAGCGAGATCGCCGCAGCCGTGAGGGCGACGACCGAGACGCCGATGCCCATCGAGTAGAGGAATCGCAGCGGGAACACCAGCAACGCGAGTCCGGCGCCAGCCACCGTGACGGCCGAGAACGCGACCGTACGTCCGGCAGTTGCGACCGTACGGCGGATCGCTTCGGGTCCGGGGCCATGACGTTCGAGCTCCTCCCGATAGCGCGAGACAAGGAACAGCGAATAATCGATCGACAGACCGAGCCCGAGTCCGGTGATCAGATTGAGGGCGAAGATGGAGATGTCGAGGAACTCGTTGATGCCGCGCACGATCAGAAGTGATGTGACGATCGTCAGGCCGCCCACCAGCAGGGGGAGCAGCGCCGCGACGGCGGACCGGAACACCCACAGGGCCACGATGAACAGCAGCGGGAAGGCGATCAGCTCGGCCTTCACGAGATCGCCTTCGACCTGTTCGTTGACCTCCTGGTAAGCCGGACCGAAGCCGCCGACCTTGACGCCGTCAACCTTGGCGAGCTCGTCGCGCAGGTCCTGCGTCGTGTCATTCGCGTGGTCGCCGGCGCGATAGAACGCCGCGAGATAGGTCTTGGATCCGTCCATGGACAGGAATGCCTTGCCGGCCTGGGGGCCACCCACCACCTGAGCGATCCGCTTGTCACCCTTGAGGATCGCCTGCGTCTTGGAAATGGCCGAGGAGTTGCTGGTGCTGACGACGGCGAGCAGGTCGGGGATCGTGGTCTGCCCGGTCGCCTTCTCGACGCGATGCACGGCCAGGGCGCTGTCGGCCCCGGTGTCGGAGAATGAGTCATTGTCGCTGTTGAGCAGGCCCGCGACGGGACCGCCGAGTGCTCCGGCGATGACGAACAGCAGGACAGTGAGGCCGAGGACCCGGCGGGGATGGGTGTTGGCCAGGCGGGCGAGAGAAGCGAACATCATGACTCCTGGGGACGGACGGAGGGATCGTTGTATATCTCGGGAAGCTCGAGGGCGGCGGCGACGGTGAGCAACATTCCGTGGGCCATGAACTCGATGACCGTCTCGTGGTCAGCGCCGCTGAGCTCACGTACGTCGTCGATGATCGCCAGGTAGGTCTTGCGCGCAACCGGCCCGATCTCGGGATCCGAGGCAGCTGCCCAGGTGTGCAGCTGGCAGCGCAGGGAGTTGGGGTCGTCGTTCAGCCGCTGGAAGTACGACATCGCCATCGCATCGAGCGGGCTGGCGTCGCCACGGTTGGCGACCGCCTCGCGGAAGCCTGCGCGGAGTTGCTCGGTGTGGTGGGTGATCGCTGCGATGATCAGGTCCTTCTTGGTGCCGAACAGCCTGAAGATGTACGGCTGCGAGACTCCGGCGCGCTCGGCGATGACCTCGGTCGACACCTCGTGCATGCCGGCGCGGCCGTACTCCTCGATCGCGGCCTCGAGGATCAGCACGCGTCGGTCTGCGGCCTTCATACGCTTGCCAGTCACCATGATCGCTAAGTTAGTGATGACTCACAAACTTGTCAAGAGTCCTGCTCCCACAGCCGATCCAGCTCGTCGGAGACCACGTCGGCACGGTCGTGGTCCTTCAGACCACGGGTGACGTAGGCGACGGCCTGCCCCCTGTCGAAGTTCAACCACGCCGACGATCCGCCGACTCCGCCCATCCCGATCTCGATCTCGTCGCGCTGGAATCCCAGGGTCCAGCCGATGTCGAAACCGAGGACGAGGTCGGGACCGGCGACCTGTGTCGTGACGTATTCGCGATGCAGATCGGGTCCGAGGCGCCGAGCCACCGGACCATCCGCGTCGAGAACGTGTGCATAGAACCCGGCTAGCGCGGACGCCGTCGCATGCAGCCCGATCGCCGGGAATGAGCCAGTACGCCAAGCACGGGAGTTGACCAGGTCGAGGTCGAGAACCCCGGTGGGCCGACCCAGCACTGCGCCTAGGACGTTCGTCGGATCGCCGAGATGAGCCTCCCGCCACCCGGGTTCGAGATAGGCGAGATCGGCGACCCGCGGCAGGTCTTTCTCCGCCACCGTCAGGTGCAGATCCCAGCCGTTGTCGCGGGCCAGCCCGCCGAACCGATCAACCAATGTCTCGCCGGTTGCGTGCCGAATGACGCCGTCGAGCAGGTGCCCGTACGTCAGCGCGTGCTCGCCGATGCCCTCGCCCGGTGGATGCAGCGGTGTTGCGTCGGCCAGCACGTCGATCAAGCCGCCGGTGTCGAGCGCGTCGATCGAGGCGGCCGCTTCGGGGAAGACGTACAGGCCCGCCTGGTGCGACAGGGCCTGCCGCAGCGTCGTGCCGCCCTTGCCGTTCGACGCGTATGCCGGCCAGACCTCGGCAATCGTTTGGTCGAGGCCGATCGCGCCGTCGGCGACTGCGGTGAGGGTGGCGAGTGCGGCAAGCGGCTTGGCGGTCGAATAGGTCATGACCAGGGTCTCGACGTGCCACGGATCGCCGGCCGTGTCGCGGGTGCCAGCGGTGGCGCTGACGACTTCTTCGCCGTCCTGCCATACGGAGACCGCGGCGCCGATCTCCGCGCCGGACTCGACGAGGCCATCGAGCACGGTCGCAATCGTCGAGAAGTCAGGCATTCGTGGACTCTAGTGGCAACTGCTGGCATGCTCGGGCGGACGTAACGAGGAGGTCGGCATGCCCGTCATCGAGGTCAACGGCGCACAGGTCTACATCGAGGACACCGGCGCGCCACCGGGTCGGCCCGACGCACCGGCCATCGTGTTCGGTCATGGGCTGTTGTTCAGCGGCCGGATGTATGCGGCGCAGGTCGCCAAGCTCAAGGACCGCTATCGCTGCGTCACGATCGACTGGCGCGGACAGGGCAAGTCGCCCGGCAGCCCGAGCGATGCCCATATGGACACCCTGTTCGAGGATGCCGTGGCCATCATCGAGAGCCTCGACGCCGGACCAGTGCACTACGTCGGCCTGTCGATGGGCGGATTCGTCGGCATCCGGCTTGGAGCGCGGCGTCCCGAGCTGCTGCGGTCGCTGTCCCTTCTCGACACCAGCAGCGGTCCGGAAGATCCCGACAACGTCTCGAAATACCGCCTCCTGGCCAAGGTCTACCGGATCGTCGGGATGCGACCGGTGAGCTCGCAGGTGCTGCCGATCATGTTCGGGAAGACGTACCTCGGCACCGCGGCCGGCAAGGCCGGAGTGAAGGACTTCCTGCGCGACCTCGGCCAGGTCAAGCGACCCGGCATGGTCAAGGCGATCCTCGGGGTCACCGACCGGCCCGCCGTCGCCGATGAGCTGGCCAGGATTCACGTCCCGACACTGGTGATCGTCGGCGAGGAGGACGTGGCGACGCCGGTCGAGAAGTCGAGGACAATCGTCGCCGGCATCGTCGGATCACGCCTGGAGATCGTGCCTGAGGCCGGGCACTCCAGCACGGTCGAGCAGCCCGAGCGCCTCAGCGACCTGATCGAGGCATTCGTCGACCAGCACTAGCCGCCGCGGTCAGTCGATCGGTCGCTCGTACGTCCGGAAGACCTCGTCGAGCACGTAGCCGTTGCGGTCATACACAGCCTGCGCGCGCAGGTTCGTGTGCGCGGTGGCGAGTTCGATCGCGGTCACGCCTGCATCCTTGGCAAGGGCCGCTGCGGCGTCGAGCAGTGCGTCGACGGCGCCGGTACCGCGGGCAGCGGGGTCGACGAACAGGTCGTTCAGGAGCCAGACCCTGGTGAGCTGGGTCGACGAGAAGATCGGATAGATCTGGGTGAACCCGACCGCTGAGCCGTCGTCGCCTCGGGCGAGCAGGACGATCGACTCGTCGTGGGTCAGCCGGTCGGTGAGGAACGTCCCCGAAGCCTCGAGGTCATACGGCTCGCCGTAGAACTCGCGATAGGCCGCGAACAGCGGAGCCGCATCGGCGACGTCAGTGACCTGGGCTCGGATGACGTTCATCGGATCAGAGTGCCACGAGCTATGCCGCCTCGACGCGCGCCCACTCCGCGGGGCGGGGGATCGAGCGGACCGAGCGACTGCACGTGATCACCAGGGCGCCCGCGACGGTGGCAACCGCGAGAACGAGCACGGCCCGGGGTCCGCCCAGGCGGTCGAGCAGCAGGCCACCGAGGAGGGGCGCCAACGGCATGACCGACATCGCCAGGAACTGAGCCGCCGACGCGACCCGCCCCTGGAGCTCATCGGGGGTGATGGCCATGCGGTACGAACCCATGCCGGCGTTCCCTGCTGGATTCAGGAGCAGGATCGCGAACAGCGCGGCGCCCACGGCGAACGGATTGGCCCAGACGATCAGCGGCAAGACCGGCAGTACGAGGCTCCAGCTGATCAGCACCGCCAGCCGGCCGGTGGGCACAGCATTGATCAGCCGAGGTGCCGCGACCGCGCCGAGGATCCCGCCGATGCCCGCAGCGGTCTCCGCGAGGCCGATCTGGCTGGGCTGGAATCCGGCGTCCAGCATTCGCAGCAGCACGACGAAGAACAGCGCGTTGACGGTCAGGTTCGCAAACGATCCTGACAACACCGAGACCCGGAAGAAGGGTCGCGCCATCACGTAGCGGATCCCTTCGGCGATGTCGGCCCGCATGCGGCCGCGCGGCTGAGATGAGGGCTTGGCCGACAGGTCCGTGCGGATCCGGCTCACCGTGAAGCACGAGACTGCAAAACTGACTGCGTCGGCGGCGAACGGCACCCAGCGCGCGAACGCGTAGAGCAGTCCGCCGAGGGGTGCGCCGACCAGGCTCGCGACGTGTTGGCGGGCCTGGTTCTGGCTGAGTGCGGTCGGCAGGTCCTCAGCGGCCACGACTGTGCGGATCGCCGACATCTGGGCCGGTTCGAAGATGCCGGCCGCGGCACCGGCGAGCAGGCCGACGATCGCGAGGTGGGGGATCGTCAGGTGCCAGAGTATGCCGGCAACCGCCAGGGATCCGTACAGCACGAGGCCGGTCGCACTGGCGCCGATCATCAGCGCACGTCGGTTGAGTCGATCGACCAGGGCGCCAGCCGGGAGCAGGGTCGCGATCAGGCCGAACAGGAATGTGCCCTCGACGAGCGCGGCAATGAGCGCCGATCCGGAGATCGTGTAGGCGAGCAGTGGGAAGACGAACATGCTCATCCGACTGCCGAGCTCGTTGACGGTCTCGCCGACCCAGAGCGTGGTGAAGTCGCGATTGCGGGAGAGTTCCTTGAAGCCGGTCATATCCGCAACATATATTGCGCAAGGGTACGTGCGCAAGTGTTCGTGCAGAAATTCGCTACACTTGACTCATGCCCGATTCCCCGTCGAATGTGTCGGACCCGAAGGTCCTGCGAGCGCTCGCCCACGGCGTACGCAGTCGTATCCTTGCCGAGCTGTCGGCAGTCGGGCCGATGCGTGCCGCGGATCTCGCCGTTGCGCTCGAGATACCTGCCAATCAGGCCAGCTTCCACCTGCGGACGCTGGCGAAGTACGGCCTGATCGTCGAGGCGCCGGAGGAGGCCAGGGATGGTCGGGACCGGGTATGGAAGCCGGCGCTCGAGCGCGGGGTGAACATCAGCCTGAAGGAGATCGAAGCGGCTCCCGGCGGTGACGCGGTGAGTGCGTTCCTGCGGAAGGACGTCCGTCAGCGGGCGCACGAGGCGGTGGACTCGGCGACCGGGACCAACCGCGAGGAAGACACCCACATCAGCGTCTCCGACATCGCCCTACGCCTGACAAAGGACGAGGCTGCGAAGCTGTCCCTGGAGCTCACCGACCTGGCCGACGAATGGCGTGAACGCACGAAGGGTCGGGGGACGGACCGCCGGACGTACGCCCTGTTGCAGATATTGCAGCCCCACCCCGGCGTTCACCCCGAGGCTGATTGACTGACAGTTGCGCCCCTTCATCGGGCGCCTGTTGTGAGGAGCACGGATGAGCATCACGTCGACCAACGCAGCTGAGGCCGTTGCCGGACTGCTGACCGACGGTATGACGCTCGCGGTCGGCGGGTTCGGGCTGTGCGGAATCCCGTGCGACCTGATCGAGGCCGTTCGTGACTCCGGCGTCAAGGACCTGACCGTGGTCTCCAACAACATGGGTGTCGATGGCAAAGGTCTCGGCCTGCTGCTCGAGAACCACCAGGTCACCAAGGTCGTCGCTTCGTATGTCGGGGAGAACAAGCTCTTCGCCCGGCAATATCTCGACGGCGAGCTCGAGGTCGAGTTCAACCCCCAGGGCACGCTCGCTGAGCGGATGCGTGCCGGCGGCGCCGGGATCCCCGCGTTCTACACTCGCACCGGTGTCGGCACCGCGGTCGCGGAGGGCAAGCCGACGGCCGAGTTCGACGGCGAGACGTACGTCCAGGAGCGTGGGATCGTCGCGGACGTCGCGCTCGTCCACGCGCATACCGGTGACTCGTTCGGCAACCTGATCTACCGGCTCGCGGCACGCAACTTCAACCCTGCCGTCGCCACGTGTGGGCGGGTGACGGTTGCTGAGGTCGAGCACCTCGTCGATGCCGTCGACCCCGAACTCGTCCACACGCCGGGTGTCTACGTCACGCGGATTGTCCAGGCCGTCGAGCGGGTCAAGGACATCGAGCAACGTACGACCCGGCAGCGCGAGGGGGCCTCCTCATGACCTGGACACGTGACGAGATGGCGGCGATCGCCGCGCAGGAACTCAACGACGGCGACTACGTCAACCTCGGCATCGGCATCCCGACGCTGGTGGCAAACCACATCCCCGCCGGCGTCTCGGTGACCCTGCAGTCCGAGAACGGCATCCTCGGCATGGGCCCGTTCCCGTATGACGACGAGGTCGACGCCGACCTGATCAACGCCGGCAAGCAGACCGTCACGGTCAACCCCGGCGCATCGTTCTTCGACTCGACCGAGTCGTTCGCGATGATCCGCGGCGGCAAGGTCGACATCGCAATCCTCGGAGCCCTGCAGGTCGGCGCCAACGGAGACCTCGCCAACTGGGCCGTGCCCGGCGCCCTGGTCAAGGGCATGGGCGGCGCGATGGACCTGGTCGCCGGCACCAAGCGCATCGTGATCATCACCGATCACGTCGCCAAGGACGGCACCCCCAAGATCGTCGAGCACTGCACCCTGCCGCTGACCGGGCTCAAGGTCGTCGACCGGATCATCACCGACCGCGCCGTCCTCGACGTGACAGACAACGGGCTCGTACTGCGTGACCTCGCACCGGGCGAAACCGTCGAAGGCCTCCGCGAGCTCACTGGGGCACCGTTCACCGAGGGTTAAGATCCCGCTCTGACCTGGCGGTCAGACCTCGACGTGGGCTCCCAGCAGTACGACTTGGTCGGGCGGCAAACCGAAGTGTTCGGCGGCATCGGCGGTCACGTGTGCGGTGGCGACGAAGAGTCGCTTGCGCCACATGGCCATACCGCCGTCGGGGCCGACCCGCAGCTCGATCCTCGACAGGAAGTACGTCGCGTTGTCCAGGTCGATCGCGCCTTCGGTCTGCTCGGGGGAGAGCGCTGCGAGGGCGGCGGGGATGTCGGCCGACTCGGCGTACCCGTACCGGAGGACGACCTGGGTGATGCCGTCGTGCTCGCGTCCCAGTGGATCGACCTCGGCACGATCGGCCTCCTGTACGCGCGGGGTCGTCTCGATCTCGACCGTGACGATGACGACGTTTTCGTGGCGTACGCGATTGCGTTCGACATTCGCCCGCAACGCCAGGGGTGTGGTCGCGCCTCGGTTGAGGAAGATCGCGGTGCCGGGGACCACGGCGGTGTCGGAAGGGTTCTCGTCGAGATTCCGTACGAAGTCGCGGAGCGACCCCTCCATGTGTTCGCGGCGGGCCGTGACGAGCTCGCGGCCCCGCTGCCAGGTGATCATCACGGTGTAGACCGTGATCGCGATGGCGAGCGGAAGCCATGCCCCGTGCACCAGCTTGGTGAGGTTGGCGGCGATGAAGAGCATGTCGAGCCCGAGAAGCGGCACCGCGATCAGCACCAACACCCAGGTGGGAGTGCTCCAGGTCCGGCTGGCGACGTAGAAGAACAGGATCGTGGCGATCGTGATGGTGCCCGTCACGGTCATGCCGTAGGCGTACGCGAGCGAGGCCGAGGAACGGAACGCGAAGACCAGTGTCAGCACGGCGATCATCAAGATCCAGTTGATGACCGGTACGTAGATCTGCCCGCGATTGGAGCGTGAGGTGTGCAGGATCCGCAGGCGTGGAAGGTATCCCAGCTGGGCTGCCTGTGACGTGACGGAGAAAGCGCCGGTGATGACGGCTTGTGCGGCGATGACGGTCGCCGCGGTGGCCAGAACGATCATCGGGATGCGGGCCCACTCGGGGGTGAGCAGGAAGAACGGGGCGCTGACGTTGTGCTTGTCATGCAGGATCAGTGCGCCCTGTCCGAGATAGCTCAACGCGCAGGCGGGGAAGACCAGGAAGATCCAGCCGACCGAGATCGGACGGCGACCGAAGTGGCCCATGTCGGCATACAGCGCCTCGGCCCCGGTCACGGCCAGGACGACTGCGGCCAGGGCGAAGAACGCGTAATGGAAGTTGCCGAACAGGAACTCCACGGCGTACGTCGGGGAGATGGCGCGAAGGATGCCGGCGTGCTGGGTGATGCCCCACGCGCCGCACGTACCGATGGCGACGAACCACAGGATCATCACCGGTCCGAAGAAGCGCCCGACCACCGCCGTGCCGTGGCGCTGTACCGAGAACAGGACGACGATGATCACCGCCGTGGTCGGCACCACCCAGTCCGCAAAGGACGGCTCGACGACCTTGACCCCCTCCACGGCCGACAGGACCGAGATGGCGGGGGTGATCATGCTGTCGCCGAGGAAGAGTGACGCTCCGAACACGCCGAGGGTCGCGAGTCCCACGGCTGCACCGGCCCTCTTGGTGGCGACCCAACCGCGCAGCAGCGAGATGAGCGCCATGATGCCGCCCTCGCCGTCGTGGCTGACCCGCATCGCCAGCAGGACATACGTGATCGTCACGATCAGGGTGACGGACCAGAAGATGAGCGACACGACGCCGAGGACATTGGGGTCGGTCACCGGCACGGGATGCGGATCGTGCGGGTTGAAGACGGTCTGCAGCGTGTAGATCGGGCTGGTGCCGATGTCGCCGAACACGATGCCGAGAGCGCCGACCACGACGGCCAGACGCAGGACGCCGCGCGCCGAGGTATGCGGGGAGGTCACGCGCCAAATCTATGGCACGCGTGCGGATGGCCTCGACCGAGAAGTACCCAACGGGATTCGAACCCGTGCTACCGCGGTGTGCGGAGTGCGGCGTCCTGGACGCGACGCTGGTACCCCCAACGGGATTCGAACCCGTGCTACCGCCGTGAAAGGGCGGCGTCCTAGGCCGCTAGACGATGGGGGCCGGAAACCCGTTCAGCATAGTGGGTGAGCCGAAGGCCTCCCAAACTGGATCGG
>JAOPXO010000074.1 GCA_025965115.1 Aeromicrobium sp. | reverse complement strand
CTCCGCCATGGACCAGGAGCTTCTCGCCGTGCTGAAGCTTGCCCATCATGAAGACGTTCGACCAGACGGTGCAGGCAACCTCCATGAGGCCGGCGGCCTCGACAAGGGTGATGCCGAGGGGTACGGCAGCCACCTGGCCGGCCGGCACCGCAACGTACTCGGCGTAGCCCCCACCGCTGAGCAGCGCGCATACCTGCTGTCCCGGATGGAGATCGGTCACGCCTTCGCCGACGGCGGCGATCTCCCCGGAGCACTCGAGGCCGAGCACACTGCTGGCCCCAGGCGGCGGGTCGTAGAAGCCCATGCGCTGGACGAGGTCTGCGCGGTTGATGCCCGCTGCGACGACGCGGATCAGCACCTCGCCCGGCCCCGGCTCGGGTTGGGGGAGGTCGACCACATCAAGGGCTTCGACCCCACCAGGGGTTGTGACGACGACGGCGCGCATGCTCGTACGGTACCGATCAATCGTGGACTGTGGCCGCCGGACGACTTCTCAGGAGGCACCTGAGAAGATGGCAGGCATGCGCGTCGCACTCCTGCAATTGGCTTCCGCGACCGACACGACCGCCAACCGCAGCGAGATCACGGCCCGGCTGGCCGAGCTGGCCGCCGCGGACGCGATCGACCTTGTCGTGCTGCCCGAGGCGGCGATGGCCGACTTCGGCCCAGCAGATCGCGATCTGGCCGGCGTTGCCGAACCGCTCGACGGTCCGTTCGTCCAGCTGCTCGCGACCGAGGCGCAGCGGCTCGGTGCCACGATCGTTGCCGGGATGTTCGAGTCCACGGACGCTGGCCTCCCCTTCAACACCCTGGCCGTGGTGGCCCCGGACGGCACGCTGCAGGCGACCTATCGCAAGATCCACCTCTTCGACTCGTTTGGCTACAAGGAGTCGGACCGGCTCACTCCCGGTGCCATCGAGCCAGTCATCGTTGAGATCGCCGGCCGTTCGGTGGGCCTGATGACGTGCTACGACTTGAGGTTCCCGGAGCTCGGACGGGCTCTGGCGGTTGCCGGCGCCGAGCTTCTCGTCGTGCCGGCAGCCTGGGTTGCCGGCGACCACAAGGTCCTGCAGTGGCGAACGCTTCTGCAGGCACGAGCTGTCGAGAACACTGTGCACGTCGTCGCCGCGGCTCAGTGCGGTGCTGAGTACTGCGGTCATTCGATGGCCGTGGACCCGTGGGGCGAGGTCATCGACGAGGCGGGCGACGCTCCAGTCACTGTCATCGCGGACCTCGGCGACGACGACGTGAGTCGCGCCAGAGCGGTCAATCCTTCGCTGGCAAACCGTAGGATCCAGGCATGAGCGCGCTCCAGTCTGGCGGGCGCCGACGGCTGGATTCCTCGGCCCAGCCCGAGTACGACCTGCCCACCCGCGAACCCCGCATCGGCTCCCCGATCGCCGCTCGAATCGTCATGGGCATCGTCCTCATCGCCTGGGTCGCCGGCACCGTCGGGGCCGGCACGGCCATCGTCTCGGTCCATACCCCCACCTGGATCGAACGGCCCTCGGCGGCGCTGCTGATGGTGGTCTTCGCGGCCGGCCTGACCCATCGCGGTGGTGGCTACATGCGCATCTGGTTGCCGATGACGATCGTGCTCGGAGTCCTTGCGGTGACACTGGAGACGAATGTCCTCCTCGCCGCGGCGGCCGCCGTGACGGCTGTGCTCGGCGCGGTATGGGCCGTGCTTGTCACCCGCCCAGCTTCTTCGGCGATCGGGGCGGTGGGCGAGTACGTTCTGTCGCTTGCGGTGGCGCTCAGCGGCACCTTGGGAGTCGCCGCGTGGAATGCGCCGGTCAACTATCAGCGCTTCAACCTCACCGTTCTCGCCATCTCGCTGGGGCTGGTCATCACTCTCGTCTGGAATCTGGGCGCCGGGCTCCACGGCCTCGGTCGCCAGAACTTTGCGATCCTCGCCGGCATCGCCGCGATCGTGCTGCTGGTGCTCGTCTACAGCAGCTTCGTACGCTCGCACGGCTCGCAGTCGCTGGTGCGGGAGATCAGCCACTGGGTGATCTGGACCCGGACGCATTTCCGTGGCGTGCCTCGACCGGTTGAGGTGTTCATCGGGTTCCCGGCGCTCATTGTCGGCGTCTCCCTGCGGTCACGGCGTCGCGAGGGTTGGTGGATCCTCGTGTTCGCGGTCGTCGGCACGGCGGTGCTCACGACGTCGCTGGTGACGCCCGGGGCCTTCCCGACGTACATCGGACTGTCGACGCTCTATTCGAGCATCCTGGGACTGATCGTGGGGCTGGTGTTCCGCCAGCAGGTCATGAAGGAGCGGTCGGCGAGGGCCGCGCGAGCCGTCGAAGAGGTCGTACGAGTCGAACCACCTCGCTTCGCCGCGCTCAAGTAGTGCGACAATCTTGTCTGGCGCAGCGCCTCGGCGTTGCCACCCAGGAGGGGTGCCGGAGCGGCCGATCGGAAGCGCCTTGAAAGCGCTCGCTGGCAGCAATGTCAGCCGCGGGTTCGAATCCCGCCCCCTCTGCTCTATGAACTATCGACTCGACCGACGCT
>JAOPXO010000039.1 GCA_025965115.1 Aeromicrobium sp. | reverse complement strand
ACGCTGGGGAGCAGGTGATAGGCCGCCAACGTCGGGTCCCCGCGAAGCTCGTCGACCAGGACCAGACCGGCGGCCGGGCCTTGAGCCATCGACACGGCGACAGCGCGGTTCAGCTCGACGATCGATGATCCGGTCTGGATCGCCAATGTCTCGTAGAGCGCAGCGATGCGTGGCCAGTCGGTCTCCTCCGCCGTGCGTGCTCGGGCGTGGCAAGCCGCGATCTCGGCCTGCAGGACGTACGGCCCGGGGGCGCCAGATCCGGCCGCCCGGTCCAGGGCAGCCAGCCCACGGCGGATCAGCAGCTGATCCCAACGCGACCGGTCCTGATCCGGCAGCAGCACCGGCGCGCCGTCCGGTCCGGTCCGGGCGCCGGCGCGCGACGCCTGGATCTCCATCAACGCGATCAGTCCGTGCACCTCGGGATCGCGCGCAGCCAGGGTCGCCAGGATGCGCCCGAGACGTATCGCCTCGTCGCACAGCGCGGGCCGAAGCCAGTCATCACCTGCCGTGGCGGAGTAGCCCTCGTTGAACAACAGGTAGACGACGCCGAGCACCGCCGAGAAGCGGGCGGCACGCTCGTCCTCCGCGGGTTCCTCCAACGGAGCACCGACCTCGGCCAGGGTCTTCTTGGCCCGGGTGATCCGTGCACCGATCGTCGCTTCGGAGGTGAGGAACGAGCGGGCGATCTCCTTGGTCGTGAGTCCGGCCAGGAGCCGCAAGGTCAAGGTGACCTGGGCGTCCGACGACAGTGCCGGGTGGCAGCAGATCAGCATCAGCCGCAGCACGTCGTCCTCGACGTGGTCGATCGACGTCTCGATGCCGGTCACGATGTCCTCCGTCCGCTCTCCGAGCTCGCCATAGGCGCGGTCCTGCCGCTCGCGCCGGCGGAAGGTGTCGATGGCCCGGCGCTTCGCGACCGTCATCAGCCAGGCGCCGGGATTGTCCGGCACGCCGGTCTTGGGCCATTGCTCGAGCGCCGCTTCCAGCGCGTCCTGCGCGAGGTCCTCTGACAGTCCGACATCACGCGTGATGCGCACGAGCGCCGCGACGAGCCGGGTCGACTCCAGTCGCCAAACCGCCTCGACCGAGCGGTGGAGGTCTGGATCGGCCATGGCACCGATCAAACCACCACCGCTGGTCGGTCAGTCCGTGAGGCTTCCGGCTACCTGTCGCAGCTCGGTGACGATCGGCAGCTCCGGCCAGTGCTCGACGTGCAGGTCGACGAATCCGCGGGTCCAGGCCGCGGCATCCTCGGGGGTGGCGGCATCGATCAGCATGAAACCACCGACAACCTCCTTGGCCTCCGCGAACGGTCCGTCGGTCGTCGTGACCTTGCCGTCTCGTGACGCGATCCGGATTGCCGCGCTGCTCGGCGCCAGGCCGGCGTCGGTGATGACCGTCGCGTGGCGGTGGTCGGCAACGTGTGCGTACATGGCTTGAATCAGCCCGTCCGATGGACTCCCTGCGACGTTCTCGTCGACGTGGATCAATACGAGATAACGCATGTCACGCCTCGAAATCATTCGGACCGAAGACCTGGCGTACGACGCTCGTGCCTTCGAAGCCGGGCCAGGTGTCAGCGTGGAGCTGCATGAAGCGGCGCGACAGCTCCACCGCTTCTTCCTTGGTGCGGACGTCATACATGGCGTATCCGCCGATGACCTCCTTCGTCTCAGCGAACGGTCCGTCCGTGACACTGACCTTGCCGTCAGCCACCCGGATGTGAGCGCTGGACTCGTTCGGGCCCAGACCACCCTGGTCGACGAGCACCCCGGACGCCGCAGTCTCCGCGCCGAAAGCACCGATGGCCTCGAACAGCTCAGGAGGCGGCGGGCCGAATGGCTGGCTCGGGTCGGACTCGATATAGGCGAGGAATCGCATGATGTCTCCTTGTGTCAGTGGTAGGCCCGGTGCGGGTCCACCTTCACCCCTACGTCGACCGAGGTCCAGCGGTTTCGACACGACCGACGAAGTTTTCTCAAGAGAGGTGCGTCAGCGCACCGCGACAAGGAGCACGCCGACTGCCACGCCGACGATCAGCAGTCCCAAGACGGCCGCGAGTACGGCAGGCCCGCCGAATCCCGGCATCGGCTGGCCAGTGCGCAGCGCATGCTCGGTCTTGCGCCAGCGTCGCCAGGATTCGCTGACCGCGACACCGGCGGCGAGCAGGAGCAACAGTGACGCGAGGGTCTCGACCCAGCCATCCAGGCGCACCGCCGGCACATGGATCGCGACCGCTCCGGCCAGCAGCGCCAGCGCGGTGCGGATCCAGGCGAGGAACGTACGTTCGTTGGCCAGCGAGAGCTGGACATTCGGCTCGCTCCCGTCGTCGTACACGTCCCGCGGAAAGCGATTCATACGCTGACCGTGTGGCCGCGGCAAAGGTCGTCGTGCGACTGGCACGCGACGCAACGGTTCATCTGGCGCACGCAGGCGGAGTCGCCACAGTCGGCCACGTGATTGGTCGGCTCAGCGCACCGATCGCACGCACCGACCAGCGCGGTGTGATCGGAGAAGTCCATCGTGATGCGATCGTCGAAGACATACAGCGCGCCCTCCCAGAGTCCGTCGTCGCCGAACGCCTCGCCATATGTCGCGATGCCACCGTCGAGCTGATAGACCTCCTGGAATCCGCGACTCTTCATCAGCGGCGTCAGCACCTCACACCGAATGCCGCCGGTGCAGTAGGTGACCACCGGCTGGTTCTTGAGGTGGTCGTACGTGCCGCTGTCGAGCTCCGCGATGAACTCGCGTGTGGTCTCGACGGGTGGCCGGATCGCGCCGGAGAAGTGCCCGACGTCGGACTCGATCTGGTTGCGGCCGTCGAAGAAGACCACATCTTTGTCGGCGATCAGCTGGTGCAGCTCGATCGGTGTGAGCTTGGTGCCGCCACCGACGACACCATGGGAGTCAACCTCGAGCTCATCGGCCGCGCCGAACGTCACGAGCTCATCGCGCACCTTGACGCTGAGTCGCGGGAAGTCCGCGGTGCTGCCGTCCTCGAGGGCTCGGCCCTCGCTCCACTTGAAGTCGATGTCCTTGAACGGCGGGTAGGCCCTGGTGCCCCGGACGTACTTCTTCATCTCGATGACGTCGCCGCCCAGCGTGGCGTTGATGCCATGCGGCGAGATCAGGATGCGACCGCGGAGCCCGAGGGAGTCGGCAAGCGTGTACTGCCACAACCGGATCGCCTCAGGGTCCGCCAACGGGGTGAAGGCGTAGAAGAGCAGAACCTTGGGGGTGGCCACGAATCCAATTCTAGGAGGTTGCCGACCTGGCTCGGACCGACGTCATCCGGAACCACGGATTGCCGAACCATCCGCGGAGGCCGAGCCGGGTGACCTGCACCTCGGTGGCACCGCCAGACCGCAGCGCGGCGGCATACTCCCTGGCGTGATCGATGTCGGCGATCACGAAGCGGCCGCCCGGCTTGAGCACCCTGAGTCCCTCGGAGATCACCGAAGCGCGATGCGCCTGGTCGTGGATGTTGTGGATCACCAAGGAGCTGACCACCACGTCGAACGTGTTGTCAGCGAATGACAGATCGCCGACATCACCGGTGTGCAGCTGCACCCGATCGGACACGCCGACGGCCACCGCGTTGGCGCGGGCAGCCTCCTCGTCATTGCCGCTCTGATCGACCGAGCGCCACAGGTCGACGCCGTCGACCGCGCCACGTGGCACCCGCCGTGCCGCGGCAACTGTCACCGCACCACGGCCACACCCGAGGTCGAGTACGCGCTCGTCGCCAGTGAGGTCGGCATCATCGAGAAGCCGTTCCCAGATCCGGAACTTGCCGCGGAGCGAGGCGTGCAGATAGAGCGCGAGCTGTAGCGCAGAAGCCGCCGCGAGGGTCAGCCAGGGCCACGCGAGCCCGACGAATGGTGCCAGCGCCAGGAAGACCACCGTCGCTGCCGCGAAGCTGAGAGGCACCATCGGGGCGTCGACGCCATAGTGCTCGCGGCCGGTAGGGGATCCGGATGATGGGGAGATGGTGAGATCACGCCTCATTTCGTGGTGCGCAACTAGGACGTTGCCGAGGCTACGCTCGGAGGCGTGACCGAACTCCACGAGCTCGACGCAATCGATCAGGCCGCCGCCCTCAAGTCACGGGAGATGTCCTCCCTTGAGCTAATTCGCCATCACCTCGACCGCATCGAGGCATACGCCCCGGCGCTCGGCGCCTTCATCACGGTGACGGCAGAGCAGGCGCTCGAACGCGCGGCCGCCGCTGACGTCGCGCTCGCCTCGGGCGAAGGGGCGGGATTCACCGGGGTACCGATCGCCATCAAGGACCTGACATTCACCCGCGGCATACCGACCTCGATGGGCTCAGTCGCGATGCGTGACTTCGTGCCGCCGGTCAACGCGTACGTCGTCGACCTCATCGAACGGGCCGGCTTCATCAGCCTCGGCAAGACCAACACCCCGGAGTTCGGGCTCTCGTCCTACACCGACAATGACCTGATCGGACCAGCCCGTACGCCGTGGGACACGTCCCGCAATGCTGGCGGCTCGAGCGGCGGCGCGGCAGCGGCGGTGGCGGCTCGTCTGGTGCCACTCGCGCAGGGCAGCGACGGTGGCGGCTCGATCCGCATACCCGCGAGCGCGTGCGGAATCTTCGGCTTCAAGCCGAGCCGTGGACGGGTCAGCGCCGGCCCGGTCGGGAGCGACTGGAGCGGCCTGGCGGGTGACGGTCCACTCACCCGCTCGGTCCGCGACGCGGCAGCGCTGCTCGACGTCATGGCCCATCCGATGCCTGGTGATGTGCGACCGCTCCCCGATCCGCCGGTTCCCTATGCCGAGTGGATCCGTCGCCAGTCCGGCCCGTTGCGCATCGCGCGCTGGTCCGGCACTCACCTCGACGGCATCACGCCAGGCCCCGACGCCGTCGCTGCGTGGGAGTCGGCGAGCCATCTGCTCGAGGGTCTCGGACACGAGATCGTGGACATCCCCAACCCCTTCCCGCAGGCCCTTGAGCCACAGTTCAACATCATCTGGTCGAGTGGCATCGCCGGAGCACCGATCCCACCCGAGGCGGAGCCGACGTTGCGGCCCAACACCCGCTACTGGCGTGAGCGCGGCAAGGCCGCGACAGCCGTCGAGCTCAGCCAGGCGATGCAGTTCCTGGAATCCACGATGCGCCAGATCCTGACGGACCTTCAGGCGTACGACGCGTTCCTGACCCCGACCCTGGCCCTGCCGCCGCAACCGGTGGACTGGTTCAACGAGTCCGGCGATCCGTCCGAGGATCATCGCCGCGAGCTGCTGTTCACGCCCTACACGGCGCTCTACAACATGAGTGGGCAGCCCGCCGCGAGCCTCCCGCTGCACTGGAATGCCGACGGACTGCCGGTCGGTGTGATGCTCGCCGGCAAGCCTGGCCAGGACGGCCCGCTGCTCAGCCTGTGCGCCCAGGTCGAAGCGGCCGCCCCGTGGGCGGACCGTCTGCCAGCCCTCACATCTTGACCCAGCCGGTCTGGCGGAGGACTCTCACCTCAGGAAGCACTATTCGAGGAGGCCGAAAAATGCTGTCAAACCCGGTTATTACGACGATTCTTCAAGTCCGCGACGGAGGCTCCTCCGTCGAGTTCTACCGTGACCGTCTGGGGCTCTCATACAGCGGTCAGAACACCGAGGGCCAGGAGATGTTTGCCCTCGCCGGTGGTGCCGCGCTCGCCTTGATGCCCGGCCCGGACACAACGCCGACGGGTCGCACCGAGCTGTCGTTCGAAGTGCCCGACATCGTGGCCGAGATCAAGAGCCTCGAGGGCAACGGCGTGACCTTCGCCGACTATGACCTCCCCGGACTCAAGACCGTGGACCACATCTGCGTCCTGGGGTCGGAGAAGGCAGCGTGGTTCGAGGATCCGACCGGCAATGTGCTCTGCCTGCACGAGGTCATCCCGGGAGGCTAGCCCGCGCTGTCGACAGTGCGTCGGCCCACCAGAGCAGATCGGTGACCAAGAGCTCGAGCCTCGGGTCGAGCGGAGCAAGCACCTGCAACGGGTCGGCTCCGTCCTCGCGCATCGCCAGGATGTAGCTGCCGAGCACGTGCACCGCGTGACGTAGTGGCGCCATCTCGAGTTCGACGGTCACGAGGCGAAGCTGCTCAATCGCCCTGGCACCGCCGACATTGCCCCAGCCGACGAAGGCTGCAGGCTTGCGATTCCATTCCACGAAGGTGTGGTCGATCGCGTTCTTGAGCACCGCCGAGTAGCCGTGGTTGTACTCCGGCGTGAGGAACACGTACCCGTCAGCGCGGTCGAGGAGCTGACCGAGCTCGGCGATCGCCTCGTTGGGATAGTCACGCTTCGTGTAGGCCGGGGGCGCCTGATCGAAGAACGGCAGCGGATGGTCGCGCAGGTCGACGATTTCGTACGTCAGGTCGTCGCGCACGCGCAGCCGGTCTGACAGCCACGCCATCACGTGGTCGGCGAAGCGATCCTCGCGGGTGCTGCCGACGATCAGCTGAACGTGCGGCATGCAGATCCTCAGTCCCTCGCGGTCATCACGATCGGGTCACCATCGGTGATCGCGATCGTGTGCTCGACGTGGGCGCCGCGAGACCCGTCGGCGCTGCGGATCGTCCAACCGTCGGGGTCCATGACGATCTCGTCGGTGGTCTGCAGGAACCACGGCTCGATCGCAATGACGAGGCCCGGCTGCAGAGGGAAGCCGCGTCCGGGACGTCCGTCATTGGGTATGTGTGGATCGCCGTGCATCGTCCGGCCGACACCGTGACCGCCGAACTGCGTGTTGACGCTGAGTCCGTGTGAACGCCCGACCTCACCGATCGCAGCCGAGATGTCGCCGACCTTGTTGCCGGCCCGGGCGACCCCGATCGCGGCGTCGAGCGCCTCCTGGGCGTTGGCGATGAGCTCAAGGTCCTCGGCGCGCGGAGTGCCGACGACGACGCTGAGCGCTGAGTCGCACACCCATCCATTGAGCGAGACGGCGAAGTCGAAGCTCACCAGATCGCTGTCCTGGAGCTGGTAGTCGTGCGGGAGTCCGTGCAGCACCGCATCATTCACCGAGGTGCACAGCACCTTGCCGAATGGCATCGCGCCGAATGACGGGTGGTAGTCGATGTAGCAGGACTCGGCACCACGCTCGCGGATCATCTCGTGGGCAAGCGCATCGAGGTCGAGCAGGTTGACGCCGATGTCGGCGGCCTCGGACAGCGCGGTCAGGACCGAGGCGACGAACTCGCCAGCGGGCCGCATCTCGTCGAGCTGGGTCGGGGTCAGCAGCTCGATCACGGCTGGGACTCCCTGGCGCGCACAAGTCCGATCTGGGC
>JAOPXO010000046.1 GCA_025965115.1 Aeromicrobium sp. | reverse complement strand
CGGAGTGCGGCAGGCAGAGTCCCCAGTGACAACGAGTGCGCGCGCGTGAGGTGATGCGACGACCGGGTTGGTTGAACCCCGGTGGCACGATGGAGACATGCCATTGACTGGAAAGTACGAACCAAGTGCGTCCGCCTGGGCACGCGAGCAGGCCGAACTGATCGAGAGCAGCAACGGCACCGAGGGCACCGAAATGCGCGGTATGCCGGTCATCGTGCTGACCACGCTTGGCGTGAAGTCGGGCAAGATCCGCAAGACCCCGTTGATGCGGGTTGAGCACGACGGTGAGTACCTCATCGTGGCGTCAAAGGGCGGTTCTGCGGAGGATCCGACCTGGTCGCGCAATGTCCTGAGCTCACCATTCGTCGAGCTGCAGGATGGCCCGGTCCGCAAGGACTACCAGGCGCGCGAGCTGGCCGGTGACGAGCGGGCGATCTGGTGGGACCGGGCCGTTGAGGCATTCCCCGACTACGCCAACTATCAGGTCAAGACCGAACGGCTCATCCCGGTCTACCTACTGACCCCGATCGAATAGTCCACGCCGGTCAAGGCGTCCCGGATGACGGTCAGTCGATGATGACCGCCTCGATGACCGAGTTCGGGCGAAACTGCACGATGCCGGCGCGGCGGGTGGGACGGATGACGTCGAACCCGCCGGTGGTGACGAGTGCCCAGGTGAGCGGGGGCTCAGCCTGACCGAGGTGACGCCCGCCCAGCGGCACGAACAGGTCGAGCGCATCCCGGGCGCACTGGTGGTGTGTGGGCGGGAAGGTGAAGAGGCCTGCATCCCACTCGGCCAGCGGCCCGAAGAACGCAATGGGCCGCGTCAAGGTCTCGCCACAGATGCCGCAGATCCGGGACAGCGCGCAGCGGATCGCACGGCGCTTGACGACATGCGAGTGATCGAGCGCTCCGCCGTCGTCCTCGCACGCGAAGGGGACGGGCAGCCCTCCGGCCTTGGGACGCACCTCGAGCATCGAGGTCATGCCGAGGCCGCACCCGACCACTTGCCGAGCTCCGAACGGCGAATCTGACGCTCGTCATCGCGCAGGCGTCGGGTCTGGCGGGGTGACAGCGGAGCCGGGTTGTCCTCGGTGCGCCTGTTGGGCAGCGACAGCTTCATGATGGTGCGCAATGTCTGTCCGTACTGCTTCCAGAGCGGTCCTGTCGTGTACGGGATGTCGTAGCGCTTGCAGAGGTCCTGCACCTTGGTCGAGATCTGCGCGTAGCGATTGCTCGGCAGGTCCGGGAACAGGTGGTGCTCGATCTGGTAGCCGAGCTGGCCGCTCATGATGTGCAGCAGCTTGCCGCCCTTGAAGTTGGCCGAGCCCAGCATCTGGCGGAGGTACCACTCGGCGCGGGTCTCGTCCTCCAGCTCCTCCTCGGTGAAATGCACCGCACCGTCGGGGAAGTGGCCGCAGAAGATGATCCCGTAGGTCCAGACGTTGCGGATGATGTTGGCGGTGAAATTGGCGCTCAGGGTCTGCAGAAAGAACGGGCCGGTCAGAGCGGGATACAGGACGTAGTCCTTGAGCGTCTGCTTTCCGACCTTGGCGCGGATCTGGCGAAGTTGCTTCTTGAGCAGCGGGATGTCCTTCTTGCCCTTGCGGATCGCCTCGATGTCGAGGTCGTGCAAGGCGACACCCCACTCGAAGAACAGTGCGAGCAGCGCGTTGTAAACCGGCTGACCGAGGTTGTACGGCGACCACTTCTGGTCACGCGACATCCGCAGAATGCCGTAGCCGATGTCGTTGTCGTGGCCGAGCACATTGGTGAACTGATGGTGGATGTAGTTGTGCGAGTGCTTCCACTGCTCGGCCGGCTGGGTGGTGTCCCATTCCCAGTTGCTGGAGTGGATCTCGGGATCGTTCATCCAGTCCCACTGACCGTGCATCGCGTTGTGGCCGAGCTCCATGTTCTCCAAGATCTTGGCCGATCCGAGCAGGGCCGTGCCAAGCAGCCAGGCCGGGGGAAAGAAGCTGGCGAACAGCGTGATCCTTCCAGCCGCGGCGAGGCGGCGTTGCAGTGTGATGACACGCAAGATGTAGTCGCGGTCGGCCTGACCGCGGGAGGCCTCGATCTCGGCGCGGATCTCGTCGAGCTCAGCGCCGATCGCCTCGACCTCTTCGTCGGTCAGGTGGGTGTATTCACGTACGTCAGCAAAAGCCATGATGTGGCTCCTATCGGGTTGGTGATGTCACAGGGTCAGGGTGCAGTCGCCCGCGGCGACCGAGATGCAGGTCTGGATGTACTCGTTGGGCTCGCTGTGCTCGTTGCCGCTGCGGAGGTCGCGGATGCGTCCGGAGGCGAGCGGTACGTCGCAGGTGTGACAGATGCCCATGCGACAGCCGAACAACATGTTGATACCGGCCTTCTCGCCGGCCTCGAGCAGCGTCGTCGCGCCGTCGACCTCGACCGTCGGTCCGCCGACGCCGAACGTCACCGTGCCTCCGGCCCCCTCACCACCGGCAGCGTTGAGGGTGAATCGCTCGACATGGATGTGGTCCTCGCGACCGAGTCGCTTGTAGTGATCGGTGAATGCGTCGAGCATCGGGCCGGGTCCACAGGCCCAGGTTTCGCGCTCGAGCCAGTCCGGGCACACGTCGTCGAGCTGTTCGGGGGTAAGCATGCCGTCGGAGTCGGTGAACCGTTCGTAGAAGCGGAAATCCGGGTTTGCCTCCGATAGCTCGCGGAGCTCGGCGAGAAACATCATGTCCTCTTCGTGGACCGCGGAGTATGCGAGCACGACGTCCGGGATGGTGCCGCGGCGCTCGAGGGTCCGCAAGATCGACATCACCGGTGTGATGCCGCTTCCGCCGACGACAAAGAGCATCCGCTCGGGCGGGGGGTCCGGCAGCACGAAGTCGCCCTGTGGCGACGCCAGGCGGACGATGGTTCCCGGCTCGAGCCCATTGACGAGGTGGTCGGACAGGAAGCCCTCGGGCATCGCCTTGACGGTGATGCTGACGGTCCTGCCCTCGACGAGCGGGACCGACGACAGCGAGTATGAACGCCAGTGGAACTTGCCGTCGATCTCGACACCGATGCCGATGTACTGGCCCGGTGCGTGGTCGAAGGACCAGCCCCATCCGGGCCGGATGACGAGCGTCGCGGCACGGTCGGTGATCGGCACGACTTTCTCGATCCGGCCACGCAGTTCACGCTGGGACCACAGCGGATTGATCAGCGCGAGGTAGTCATCTGGCAACAGCGGTGTCGTCATGGCCTTGCCGAGCTGGCGAAGACGACGAAGTGCCGCCGAGCGCTCGATGAGCGGTGCAGTCACTAATCCCCCTTCGGTGTACAAGTGTTCACTGGAACTGTAAACCAGAGTGACACTTCTTTCGATGTGTCGCAACAGGACGTGGGTCACGCTCGCCGACGATGATGTGATCATGACCCCGATGCATCCGCTGCGCGACCTGAGTCTCGACCATCTCCGCCAACGCACAAGTGCCAAGTGGCGCGAGAATGGCTCCGACGTGCTCCCGCTGTGGGTCGCCGAGATGGACGTA
>JAOPXO010000021.1 GCA_025965115.1 Aeromicrobium sp. | reverse complement strand
GATCTGCATGCCCGGGTGCTCGGCCTTGACGCTGGCGATGTGGCCGAGGTTGCCATAGAGCTTGTTGTCAGCGTTCTCGCGCACCGCGCAGGTGTTGAAGACGACGAGGTCAGGTGTGGCGCCGGGCGCGGCCGCGACGTAGCCGTCCGTCTCCAGCAGGCCGCTGAGCCGCTCGGAGTCGTGGACGTTCATCTGGCACCCGTAGGTGCGCACCTCATACGTCTTCGTCATGACCGTTCAATCGTACGGTGGTGAGTTGCCCGTCGGGTCCGCGGTTGCGCCCACGCGGCTGAGGAGTTGAACTGGGACGACACGGAGGGAAGCCCATGTCCAACACCGAAATCGTCTCGGCCATCTTCGAGGCCTATCACGCTCAGGATCGCGCGGCGGCTGAAGAGCTCATTGCCGACGATCTCGTCTTCACCAGTCCACAGGACGATCACATCGACCGCGCTGCGTACTTCGAGTTCTGCTTCCCGACCGCGGATCGGATCGTGTCCCACCGCGTCCTTCAGCTTGTGGATGCAAGCGACGGCGGCGTCTTCATCCAGTACGAATACGAGCTGGCGAGCGGCGACGTGCACCGGAACACCGAGCTCATCACCGTTCGGGACGGACAGATCCACGAGATCGAGGTCTACTTCGGCGGCAAGTTCTAGCAGCCCTTTGCGGTGGTGTAGCAACGGAGAGCCGGCTCTCCGGCGACCATCGGTGCGCCGACGAGGCTGACATCCGGAAGGACCACGCTGGACAGACCGGGCAACGCCGCCAGGACGTTCAGGTACGTGTCGACGGTCAGCGGGTTGACGCCCGGCTGATAGATCTGCTTGCACGAGGCCGTGCCGATGCGCGACGGCTTGGCCGGTCCGGCATGGTTCAGCGCATCCAGGGCCAGTGCATAGGCCGTGGGGTCGATCGTGCCGACCAGGAGATGCTCGTACACATCGTGGGGGCACACATCCTGAGTGGCTACGTTGGTGATCATGCCCTGGCCGGTATGCAGCGAAGATGACGAGTTCGCCGCAGAGTTGTTGGGTTTCACGACCTCGTCGGTGTGGGTGTAGATCTCGGTATACGAAATGCCCTTGAACGTCTCGGCACCGCTGTTGAGGGCCTTGATGAATGCGGAGTCAGCGCCCTGCTGCCAGCTCGCTGGCGCACACGTCGTCAGACCGGGCACGCAGACGCCGAGGGAGCTCGTGCCGTGGTTGGATCCGGCCATCCCGATCACGTCGTCGACCATCTGCCGGGTGTCGGGCCAGAATCGCAGGGCCCAGCGCATCGACATACCGCCCTGGCTGTGACCCATGATCGCGATCTTCTTGCCCGACATCGCGTGCATCGTGCGGATGCCGTAGACGAGGTACTCGCCGGCCACCTGGATGTCACCAAGCGTGTGCGACGGCATGTGCAGCGCACACCACGGTCGACCTTGGGCGGTGAACGCCTTCTCGTAGTTCCACGCGTAGTTCTGGTCGACCGTGACACCGGTCGCGGGGTTGAGCAGGATCGGCTCGAGCTTGGACGTGAAGTTGCCGCTGCACTGCAAAGCGGTCTTCAGCGTTGCCGTCGGGACGCTGAGCTTCGGGCCCGGCCGGTCCAGCGGTGCGTACGCGGAATCCGCCGTTGCCGCGGAGCTGAACGTCAGTGTCGCTGAGACGAGGGCCAGGGCGACGAAGATACTGCGTACGGTTCTCACGCCGTTGTCAACGAGCCGGCGGCGATCAGTGTTACGACTTGGGCGTCACCCAGAGGTGAATCGTGCCGGCCACCGTGACGGTGCCGTCCTTGGTCACGGCCTTGACGGTGACCGGAACGTCGGGCGCGCCGGCCCAGTCGGCTTCGGTCGTCTCGGCGGTACAGGTCAGCGAGGTCGTGGACTTCGCGAGGTACTGGACTTCCATGCCCTTGGGCAGCCAGCGCATGTCGGGCGGACAGGTCGCCTCGGCGAGCAGGCCCATGGCAGCCTCGAGGCCATTGCACGCGGCAATGGCGTGGACCGTGCCGATGTGGTTCTGCACCGAGCGACGCTTGGGGATCAGCACCTTGCCGAAATGTGGCTTCATTTCCTGCACGTGCGGGTGGATCGACGCGAAGTAGGGCGCCTTCTGAGCGAACGCAATCGAGAACAGTCGCTTGCCCTGGGGCAGCGCGGTCATCTTCTTGTACAGGTCAAGAGTCGAGGGCATACCCCGATGTTACCTGCAAGTAACCGCTCAGATCACGGCAGCGCGTACGCAGAGGACGTCGGGGAGGTTGTTGCGGATCTCAGCCCAGGTGCCGCCCTCATCATTGCTGGCCCAGATCGCGCCGTGACGGGTGCCGACATAGAGGCCAACCGTGTCGGCCGTGTCGGACACGAACGCATCGCGCAGCACGGCCGTGTGCGCCTCTGCCGGCAACCCCGGACCGGTCTCCTGCCAGGTCTCGCCGGAGTCGTCGGATCGCCAGACGGCAGGCTTGCCAGAAGGCGGGAACCGTTCGATGTCGGCGACGAGTGGAAACACGAATATCGTCCCGGGCTGGTGTGGGTGAGCGACGATCGGGAAGCCGAAATCGGACGGCAGCCCTTCGCCGATCGACTGCCATGAGCGACCGGCGTCGTCAGAGCGATAGACGCCGCCGTGGTTCTGAGCATAGAGCCGATCTGGGTCGCCGGAGTCCATGGCCACCTTGTGCACGCACTGGCCGTACTCGGGCGTCTCACCAGGGATGAACTCGGCACCGATGCCGCGGTTGTAGGGCGTCCATGTCTCGCCGCTGTCTTCGGTGCGGTAGACGCCACCGGTCGACATCGCGAGCGTCACGACTGCGGGATCGGTCGGGTGTGGCACCACGGTATGGATCGCGAGCCCGCCGCCACCGGGCTGCCACGTGGGCCGGTGAGGGTGGTCCCACAGGCTTCGGACGATGTCGAACGTCTCGCCTCGGTCAGTTGATCTGAACAGCGCGGAGGGCTCGGTGCCGGCGTAGACGACGTCCGGATCGACGTCGGGAGCAGGTCGGAGCTGCCAGACGCGCTCCAGCGAGGTGCCGGTGTCCTGCGGGAAGCGAATCGCGCCGCCCTTCGTCTCCTCCCAGGTGTGCCCGAGATCGTCGGAGCGGAACACCTGCGGGCCCCAGTGCGGACTTGTCGCGCCCGCGAGCAGGCGTACCGCTCCCCCGCGGGTGTCGATCGACGCGGAGTAGACCTCCTCCATCGGAAACCGTGGCTTGTCCCAGGTCCACGACTCCCGGTCACCATCGGAGCGCCCGATGAAAAGGCCTTTGCGTGTGCCGGCCAGAAGAACTGCGTCAGTCATCTCGTGCCTCCCAAGCGTCTTTGACGCAGGCTACGCGCCGGGACCGACAATCGTCACGCGTACTCGAACAGCTCACGCGGCGCGGTGCAGACGACCTCGGGATGCGTCACGGACTCAGGCTGGATCCACAGGCCCTGGGTGAATCCGCACTTCTCGAGGACCCGGATCGAGCGCACATTGCGCACGTCGGGGCTGGCAACGAACCGCGGAGCCTCGGGATAGTCAGGACACAGGACTTCGCGGCAGAACTGGCTGATCATCTGTGCGCCGATGCCGTGGCCAGTGAGCTCCGGGACACCGATCAGGTAGTCGAAGGCGATCGCTGTCAGGTCCTGCACCCGCACGGCGTAGTCGTCGTAGGCCACCACCGGATAGTCCTGGATGTAGCCCACGTCGACTCCGTCGTGCACGACGATCCACATGCGCGTGGGACTGGTGCCGTCAAGCTCGTCGGCATAGTGGACGCGAGCCAGCTCGGGAGTGCGCGGCTCCTCGCCGAACCACGGCTGTGCGTGCTCGGCGGCCATCCAGCCCACGAGGGCGGCCAGATCGGTGTCGGCGAGACGCCTGAACTCGATCGCTCCCATGGCCCAGAAGGGTAGTCGTCACATGCTGTCGAGCGCCTGCGCTTCGGCGCCGAGCTCGATGCGTACGACCTCGAAGGCGACGCCCGGTGAATAACCCTTGCGGGCCAGCATGCCGGTCAGCCGCCGAACCTTGGTCGTCTCGTCGAGCGATGACATCGAGCGGAGCTTGCGCTGCACGAGCAGGTGCGCCGACTGACGCTCCGCCTCAGGGTCGAGCTCGGCGAGCACCTCCTTGGAGATCTCGTCGTCGATGCCCTTGCGGCGCAGCTCCATGGCCAGCACACGGGAGGACAGACCCTTGCTGCGCTGACGCGACTGGACCCAGGACCGGGCGAAGTCTTCGTCATCGACCAGTCCGGCCTCCTCGAAACGGTCGAGGACCGACGTGGCCACCTCGGCAGGCACATGCTTCTTGGCAAGTGCCTGCTCGAGGTCGGCGCGGCTGCGCGCGGACACGCTCAGCCGGTCGTAGACGATCGTCCGGGCGAAGCCTTCGACATCGTCCGGCAGATCCTCTGGCGAGGAAATCTTCGGGCCGAAGGGCATCAGAACTCGATGTCGCTCGGCGGCTCTTCTGCGACTTCGGGCTCGGCCGGCAGAGCGACATTGGCACCGATGCCCATGTGCTCCATGATGCGCTTCTCGAGCTCATTGGCGAGATCGGGATTGTCCTTGAGGAACTTGCGCGAGTTTTCCTTGCCCTGACCGAGCTGGTCGCCCTCGTAGGTGTACCAGGCACCGGCCTTGCGGACGAATCCTGTGTCGACACCGACATCGATCAGGCTGCCTTCGCGGCTGATGCCGGTGCCGTACATGATGTCGAACTCGGCCTGCTTGAACGGCGGAGCCAACTTGTTCTTGACGACCTTGATGCGGGTGCGGTTGCCGACCATGTCGGTGCCGTCCTTGAGCGTCTCGATGCGTCGGACATCGAGGCGGACCGAGGCGTAGAACTTGAGCGCCTTGCCGCCTGTCGTGGTCTCGGGCGAACCGAACATCACGCCGATCTTCTCGCGGAGCTGGTTGATGAAGATCGCCGTCGTGCCGGAGCCGTTGATCGCACCGGTCATCTTGCGCAGCGCCTGGCTCATGAGCCGGGCCTGCAGGCCGACGTGGCTGTCACCCATCTCGCCGTCGATCTCAGCACGAGGCACGAGTGCCGCCACCGAGTCGATGACGATGATGTCGAGGGCCCCGGAGCGGATCAGCATGTCGGCGATCTCGAGCGCCTGCTCACCGCTGTCGGGCTGGGAGATCAGCAGCGCGTCGGTGTCGACGCCCAGCCGCTTGGCGTATTCGGGATCGAGCGCGTGCTCGGCGTCGATGAACGCCGCGACCCCGCCGGCCTTCTGGGCGTTGGCGATCGCGTGGAGTGCCACGGTCGTCTTGCCCGAGGACTCCGGACCATAGATCTCGACGACTCGACCGCGCGGAAGACCGCCGATGCCAAGTGCGATGTCGAGCGTCGTGGCTCCGGTCGGGATGACTTCGATGGGAGCGCGGGCCTGGTCGCCGAGACGCATCACGGCACCCTTGCCATGGGCGCGGTCAATCTGGGCCATCGCGTTTTCGAGGGACTTGCCTTTGTCTTTGTCGCTGGCGAGGGAACTGTTGGGCTGAGCCATGGTGGGTCCGTTTCTGCTGGTGGGCGGCGGGCTATCGACGACGCTAGAAGGACCCTCAGACATTCGTGGGCCTCATCGACCCGCCTGTGGATGCCGTCCTTCATACGTCCAACCTGTGCACGAGATTAGCCCGAACACCTGTTCGATGCCACGCGACACGCCGAGCAGTCAGGAGTCCAAAGTCGAGCCTCCTGCGGTCCCCGCTGCGCCACTGGGCGCCTCACCAGTCGCGCCGCTCGGCGGTTGGCCACCGCCCCGCCCGACCTGCGTCATACCGGTGCCACTGTGCCCGGCGTTGCCCACGGCGTAGCCGCCAACGAACGTGACCAGCGCAAGCGCACCAGCGCCCACGGCCAGTTGGATCTTCCTGCCGCTGGTCGACCTGTGGTCACTCATGTCCTGCTCCTCCCCCGGGACCCGTGCGGTCCTGAGGAGTACGACTGTGACGCGGAAGTCTTGGCGTCCGCTGGGAGTGACCTACTGAGCCACTGTCAGCGTTCGGAAGCGGGCAGCTCAAGGGATGAGTGGACTGCGCGCCAGACGATCTTGGGCGACTCCCCCGCATCCAGCGCCTGCGACGGCGTGCGGCCATCGAGCTCGCGGAGTACGTGGTTGTCTGCCCACACGCGGGCATAGCCGTTGCCGAACTGACGATCCATACGCGCCCAGAACTCGCTGTGCCTCACGAGGAGAAGCTCAGGCAGCGGACGCGGAGACGGCACCGCGGGCGATCGACGAGACGCTGGCGATGTGCGCCTCGGCGGCCTCCTCGACCTCGAGCAACGAACTCACATCGAGCAGCACCTTGGACAGCGGAACGTCGAGAGCAGATGCCAGGGCGGCCAGCAGCTCAGAGCTCGGCTCCTTCTGGCCACGCTCGACCTCGGAGATGTAGCCCAGGCTGACCCGGGCCTTGCCTGACACGTCACGCAGCGTCAGGCCTTGTGACATGCGGCGCGCGCGGAGCACCTCACCAACGAGCTGTCGCATCGCGGTCATCGGGCACCTCCGTCGTCTGCTGGTGGATTGTGGTCCAGCCTATGTCGTACAACCTCATCAGGATCGAGATTCTTCCCTCAGCGTAACGAGTAGCTGGGACAACAGCGCGGCGACCGCCCCTTTGCGCACCGTGTCGCGGTCGCCGTCGAGCTGGAGGTCGGTCGTACGTACGCCCTGAGGACCCGCGACGGCGATGTGGACCGTGCCGACGGACTTGCCCTCGCTGGGGTCCGGTCCGGCGACTCCGGTGGTCGAGAGTCCGTACGTCGAGCCGAACCTCTCGCGGGCGCCGATCGCCAGCTGGGCGGCGACCTCCGAGTCGACAGTGCCGTGGCTCGCGATCAACGCGGAGTCAACGCCGAGCAGGTCGATCTTGGCCTGTGGGGAGTACGCCACGATGCCTCCGAGCACGACGTCGGATGCTCCTGGCACGCTCACGAGGGTTGCGCAGACCAGGCCCCCGGTGAGCGACTCGGCAGTTGCCACCGTGGCCCCGGCCTCCCGCAGGCCGTCGACGGCCTCGGAGGCCAGCGTCACGCCTGTGCCAGTCGCTTGGAGTCGTGTCGCAGCTTGCGGGCGTCACGGACGTACGCGACGGCGGTGCTGAGCGTGATGGCCAGCGCGGCCGCCATCGTGATGTGGGTGATCCAGCGGAGTACGTCGCTCGGCGGGTTGTCCCAAATCTCGAGCGGCAGCAGATAACCACCGATCGCCAGGGCCTGCAGTGTGGTCTTGATCTTGCCGTTCTGGCCCGCCGGCATGACGCCGTACTTCTTGACCACAAAGCGCATCAGCGTGATGCCCCACTCGCGCACCAGCACGACGATCGTGACCCACCACCACAGCTGGCCGATGATCGAGAGCCCGACGAATGCCATGCCGGTCAGCGCCTTGTCGGCGATCGGGTCAGCAAGCTTGCCGAAGTTGGTGACCAGATTGTGCTTGCGGGCCAGGTCGCCGTCGATCTTGTCGGTGATCATCAGCAGGCCGAACGCGACCCATGCCCAGAGGCGCATCTGGACCGATTCGCCGTCCTGGGTCAGCAGCAACCACCCGAACACAGGGACGCCGGCAATGCGCACGACCGTCAGGAAGTTCGCGATGTTGAGATTGCTCGGCGGGGTGGCCGGATCCATGGGTGCCTCTCGGTGGTGACGACCGACTACTCAGTATGCGGCAGCCGCACGACGCCGCGCCAACTGGATCTCGGCGTCGGCCGGCGACGAGTTCGTGGCCAGGCCCAGTGGCGCCGTGTAGAAACGTGAGCCGTCGCTGCTCACCACCTTGACACGGGGGTCATGACGGATGCCCATCCGTCGCTCGACCCGGATCTCCCCCATCTCGCTCCAGAGAAGTCCGACCCAACCGCCGTCGACCGACCGCATGCGTACGCCGTGGTCGTCGGCAACGAACAGCGGAGTGCGCGAATCGCGCAGACCTCGCAGATTGCTCGCGCCGAGCAGGACCAAGGCAGCGGCCGGCGCCCAGAGGTACGGATTGCTGCGATCGTAGGCGAACCAGCCGAAGCCGGCCGCCAACGCGAAACAGACGCCCGCAAGGATCGTGAAGAGTCGGATGCGGCGGCGGATCTCGAAGGGCGCGGACATGTCGATCAGCCGAGCTGGATGCTCGCGAGGACCTGCTCGAGGTCTTCGGCCTTGATGAGTACGTCGCGGGCCTTCGACCCCTCGCTCGGGCCAACGATGCCGCGGCTCTCGAGGATGTCCATCAGGCGACCGGCCTTGGCGAAGCCCACACGGAGCTTGCGCTGCAACATCGACGTCGAGCCGAACTGGGTCGTGACGCAGAGCTCGATCGCCTGCAGCACGAGGTCCATGTCGTCGCCGATGTCGTCATCGATCTCGCGGCGAGCCGCCGGAGCTGCGGTGACGTCCTCGCGGTAGATCGGCTGGAGCTGCGTCTTGCAGTGCTCCACGATCGTGTGGATCTCGGCCTCGGTGATCCAGGCACCCTGCATACGCATGGCTTTGTTCTGGCCCATGGGCAAGAACAGTCCGTCACCCTGACCCACGAGCTTCTCGGCGCCGGGCTGGTCGAGGATGACCCGACTGTCGGTGACCGAGGACGTCGCGAACGCCAGGCGACTGGGGACGTTGGCCTTGATCAGACCTGTCACGACGTCGACGGACGGTCGCTGCGTCGCGAGCACCAGGTGGATGCCGGCCGCGCGCGCCAGCTGGGTGATGCGGACGATCGAGTCCTCGACGTCTCTTGGAGCAACCATCATGAGATCCGCGAGCTCGTCGACCACGACCAGGAGGTACGGATAAGGCGCCAGCACGCGCTCGCTCATCGCCGGCAGCGTGATCTTGCCGGCCCGCACCGCCTTGTTGAAGTCGTCGATGTGGCGATAGCCGAAGTTGGCCAGGTCGTCGTAGCGCATGTCCATCTCGCGGACGACCCACTGCAGGGCCTCGGCGGCCTTCTTGGGACTCGTGATGATCGGCGTGATCAAGTGGGGCACGCCTTCGTAGGCCGTGAGCTCGACCCGCTTGGGATCGACCAGGATCATCCGCACCTCTTCGGGCGTCGACCGCATGAGGATCGAGCCGATCATCGAGTTGACGAAGCTGGACTTGCCCGAGCCGGTGGCGCCGGCGACGAGCAGGTGCGGCATCTTGGCGAGATTGGCCACGACGTAGCCACCCTCGACGTCCTTGCCGAGGCCGATGACCATCGGATGGTGGTCGCTGCGGGCCTTGGCCGATCGCAGCACGTCACCGAGCGACACCATCTCCTTGTCGACATTGGGGATCTCGACGCCGATCGCGGACTTGCCCGGGATCGGTGACAGGATGCGGACTTCTGCGGAGGCCACGGCATACGAGATATTGCGCGACAGGGCGGTGACCTTCTCGACCTTGACCGCCGGGCCGAGCTCGACCTCGTAGCGCGTGACGGTCGGGCCGCGGGTGTAGCCGGTCACGGTGGCGTCGATCTGGAACTGCTCGAGCACCTCGGTGAGCCGCTCGACCACTTCGTCGGACGCCTTGGATCGTGCCTTGTGGGGTGATCCTTCGCGCAGCATCGTGGCATCGGGCAGCGAGTAGACGGCCTCGCCGCCCAGCGCGAGCTGCTCGGCGCTCGCCGGGATCGGCACGATCGCGTTGATCGGACCCGTGAGCTCGACATCGGGTTCGGGCTCGAAGACACGAGCCGGCACGGTCCGGTCCTCGTCAGGTCCCTCGACGAGCGGACCGTCGTAGGAGTCTTCGTCTTCGTCGGCGGTGGCCGTGGTGCGCGGATGCTTGCGCTTCGCCGGCTCATCCTCGTCCTTCTCCTCATCGGAGCGGCCGAGGGCCTTGTCACGCAGCTCGCCGAGGCGTGCAGGGACGGCGTGCAGCGGCGTGTTGGTGACGATCAGGATGCCGAACAGCACAACCAGCACCAGCAGGAGTCCGACAACGTACGAGCTCTTGAGCAGGTCGATCAGCACCGCAGAGAACAGGAACCCGACCGCTCCGCCGGCCTGACGCATCGCATCGGTGTCGCTGTAGCGCGGAACGCCGTGCGACAGGTGGACAAGGCCCAGGATGCCGCCGGAGATCGCGCCCCAGCCGATGACCTGGCGACCGGCTGGACCGTTGCGATCGGGATGACGCAGCGTGCGCCAGGCGATCACCGTGAACAGGATCGGAAGTGCCCACGCCAGGATGCCGACGCTGCCGGTCGAGATGGCACGGATGCCGTTGCCGACCGCTCCGGGGATGTTCCACCAGACCGAGGC
This sequence comes from Aeromicrobium sp., assembly GCA_025965115.1. Lineage (GTDB taxonomy): Bacteria > Actinomycetota > Actinomycetes > Propionibacteriales > Nocardioidaceae > Aeromicrobium. The sequence goes on along the minus strand of JAOPXO010000021.1, from coordinate 124 downwards.
GGCGACCACGATGCCGAGGCCGAGCAGGCCGAAGCCCACGCCGTCGCGCCGCTGCTCGGGCTCGAGGTCCTTGGCACTGTGACCGATGCTGCGGGCGATTGCGCCCACTGCTCCGGCAAGGCCG
>JAOPXO010000293.1 GCA_025965115.1 Aeromicrobium sp. | reverse complement strand
CTCGACGAATGACTTGCTCACCTGGACGACCCCGAGTGCCGCCAGGATCAAGGTCACCGAGTGCGCGAGCGTGAACGCCGTCGCCGCCAGCACGACCTCACGAAGTCGTCGCGACCCGGCGATGAGGGCCAGCAGGAACAGGATGTGGTCGAGCCCGGAGAGCAGGTGCTCGGCTCCAAGGCGGAAGAACTCCCAGAACCGTTGAGTCGTCGACTGATCCGTCGAGAACGAGGGGTGCTTCGCATCGAGGGCGGCGCTGCCCTTTCTCAGGTCGAGGTCATACGTCACGATCGTCTTGGTCCCGCGCACATATCCTTCAGAGTCCGGGAACAGGCCGCTGCGGACCTCATGGGCGCCGGCCACCTTCGGGCAGTCGTAGTCCAGGGGCATACGTACGTACGGAACACCGTCGCGCTGCTCCATCTTGAAGGCACCAGCCCGTGACGGGCTGCAGGCCTGCCCGTCGATCGTGACACCGAAACGCTCGGTGACGTAGGTGGTGACCGAGTCCGAATGGGCATTGAGCGCCGCGACCTGGGCAGCCGAGTCGTGGTCCTCGAATGCCGCATTGCCCGCCTGGAACAGTGGATCGTCCTTCTCGGCGTCAGCCGCCGAGACGACCAGCAGGTCGTACTCCAGCTCGAGGTTCGTCCGGACGTGTCCCTCGCTCGGTGAGGTGACGTCGACATACACGACTGAGCTGAAGCCGTGGGCCATGGCAGGGGTCGCGCCGAAGAGTGCTGCGCCGATCACCATCGCGGCCACGAAGCTATGGCCACGAAGGCGGCGTGACGGCATACGAACGTCCTCAATTCTGTTGGCTAGCGAAAACTGCCCGGTTTAGGTGAATGGCGCGCAGACCCTGACCGAACAGGCGGCGAAGCGTCCGTGACGAGGACGCCGATCACGGCTTTCGTGAGGTAAGAAATAGGCGTATCCCGACCCCGCTCGAAAAGGACCACCCGTGCGCCTGCCAATCCGGCCCGCCTGCACGATTGCCGCAGCCGCTGCGATCGCCTCGTTGATGAGCGGATGCGGTTCCGCCGACGACTGGTCCCGGCCGCATGCCGAGCCGAGTTCGGTGGGCGCCCTCGGAGCGGGGTACGTCGATCGCGCCGCTCCCCCTGCTCCGGAGGCCACCATCACACCGCGGCCCGGCTCGTGGGATCGCGTCCACCCGTCGAAGGGCTTTCGCGTCGTGCTGCTCGCCTCCGGCAAGGACCCTCAGACGAAGACCCTCGTCAACGCCGTGAGGTCCTGGGCGAAGGACGAGGACGTCAGCCTCAAGACCGTGACCGCAACGGATTCCGGGAAGCTGATCCCCCGCATCCAGAAGGCCATGTCGCTGAAGCCCGACCTGATCATCAGCGCCGGCAACAACCTCGTCGATCCGCTCACCACGGTCACCGCCAATCATCTCGACCAGCAGTTCCTGGTGGTCGGCGCCGAACTGGCCGAGCCGACCGAGAACGTCACGGCGGCCGATTGGGACGGTGCGTCGTTCCGCGGCGAGGGCCTGGGGACGTCGTCGAACTACGACCCGGCCACCTTCACCCCCGAGCGCGCCGGACGCGCCGTCCGGGCCGGTGTCGCCGCTGTCCTCAACGACCTGACCGGGATCGTGATCTGGCTCAGCTAGCGCTTCGTCCGTTGCTACCAGGGTAGGACCCGGGTAGCATTGGGGTATGAAGTTGAGCCTCAGCATCCCGGACGAGGACGTTGAGTTCCTGGACGCCTACGCACAGAGCCATGGAGCCGGAAGTCGCTCGGCCGCCGTCCAACATGCCATTCGTACGCTTCGCGCGACGGAGCTGGCGAGCGACTACGAAGCGGCGTTCGCCGAGTGGATCGAGGACCAGCACGATCAAGCGTGGGACTCCACCGCGGGTGACGGGCTGACCGCCTGATGCGCCGTGGCGAGATCTGGCTGGCAGACCTCGACCCGGTCCTAGGCTCGGAGGCGTCCAAGACACGTCCGGTCGTCATCGTGAGCAACGAGGGAGCCAATCTCACCGCGACTCGGCTCGGGCGAGGGGTCGTGACTGTCGTCCCGATCACGAGGAACACCACGCGCGTCCACCCTTTCCAGATCGCACTCCCGGCCTCCGCGACCGGGCTCGACCACGACTCCAAGGCACAGGCCGAGCAGGTCAGGTCACTCGATGTCCGACGGCTCCGGCGGGCAATCGCGCGCGTCCCGTCCGAGCTCGTACCTGCGCTCGACGACGCGTTGCGCCTGCATCTCCAGCTCTGACACCCGCTCGGGGTGACGCCCGGCGCTTCAGCCTCCTAGCGCTTGGCGCGTTGGGCGCCGACCATCGACTCGATGACGGCATCGCCACCGCCGGCCTTCTGCAGCTTGGCCGACAGGGTCGGGAAGATCGAGCCGATCGCGGCGCCGCCACGCAGCTCGAACGGGGCCACCACGATCTCGGCACGGTCGCGCTTGATCGCCTTCACGACCTTCGTGGCGACCTGCTCGGGGGTGACGGTTCGTACGCCCTTGGGCAGCTTGCCCTCGGCCTCGACGAACATCCCCGCATCGCGTACGAAACCGGGCTCGACGACCGAGACGCCCACGCCCTTGTCGGCGAGATCCTGACGCAGCGCGAGCGAGAATCCGCGCAGGCCGAACTTCGTCGCGTTGTACATCGACGCCTGCGCCGACGCAGTCTTGCCCGACATCGAGCCGATCATCACGATCTGGCCATGTCCGCGACCGATCATTGCCTCCGCGGTGTCGCGAGCCATCAGGATCGGCACGGTGAGGTTGACGCTGACATTGCGCAGGATCTGCTCGCGCGAATACTCCAGCAGGTCACCGGACGCCGGCAACGCGGCATTCGCCACGAGTATGTCGATCGGGCCTGCCTCCTTGAGCAGCCGGGCGACATCATCGAGGTCGGAGAGATCGGCCGCAATCACTTGGGCTCCGAGCTCCCTGGCCAATGGCTCGAGGATCTCGACCCGCCGCCCGCTCAGGACTAGCTCGGCGCCTTCAGCGGCCAGCGCTCGGGCGATGGCCTGGCCGATGCCGCCGGTCGCACCGGTGACGAGTGCGCGGGAGCCTTTGATCGTGAGTCGGGACATGGTGATCCTTCGGGAGCGTTGGGAGTGTCAGGACTGGGCACTAGCGTGCCAGCAGACGAAAGGATGCACCCATGGAACAACGACTCAGTCTCATCACGCTCGGAGTGACCGATCTGGCCCGTGCTCGACGGTTCTATGAGGACGGCCTCGGCTGGACCAAGGGAAACCCTGAGGAAGAGGTCTGCTTCTACCAGCTTCCGGGCATCATTCTCGCGCTCTGGACCAGGGCCGATCTCGCCGAGGATGCCCACGTGACCGACACCGGGGCGACATTCAGCGGCATCACGATCGCGTTCAACACTCGCACCCACGACGAGGTGGACGAGGTGCTGACCCAGGCGATTGCCGCGGGCGGCACCGTGCTCAAACCGGCCGAAGAGGTCTTCTGGGGTGGCTACTCGGGCTACTTCGCCGATCCCGACGGCCATGCCTGGGAGGTCGCCTGGAATCCCGGCTGGTCGATCGACGAGGCCGGGCTGCTGTTGATGGGCTCCGCGTGAGCGACGCGCTGGCGCAGCTCCGCGCCCGCATCATCGACGATCCATCGAATGCGTGGGCCAAGGAGGCAGGCTATGCGCCGCTCTACACGGCCGCGCCTGCTGCGCGGATCGCCATCATCGGCCAGGCGCCAGGTCGGCGTGCCCAGGAGAGCGGCATCCCGTGGGATGACCCGAGCGGCACCAAGCTGCGCGAGTGGCTCGGCGTGACCGACACGCAGTTCTACGATCCGGCGCAGATCGCCCTGCTGCCGATGGACTTCTACTACCCCGGCAAGGGCAGTCCCGGCAAGGGCAGGAGTGGCGATCTACCGCCGCGCAAGGAATTCGCACCGACGTGGCACCCGCTGATCCTCGAACACCTCCCCGACCTGAGGTTCACGGTCCTGATCGGCGCCTACGCGCAGAAGCACTATCTCGAGCCGAAGGCGTCATTGACCGAGACGGTCAGAAACCATGCCGACTACCTGCCGACCTATTTCCCGATCGTGCATCCGTCACCGCTCAACTTCCGCTGGCAGGCCAAGAACCCGTGGTTCGAGGCCGAGGTCATCCCCGAGCTGCAGCGTCTTGTTCGAGCTGCGCTGTGACCTCGGGCGTACGCGGCGACAGCGCCAGCTCGAATCCGGTCGGCATCAAGGTCAGGCGCTCGGCGATCTCGAGCTCATAGTTCGGATCTCCGGCGATGTCGTAGCGGTGCAACATCCGCGCCAGCACCAGGATCGCCTCATGCAGCGCGAATTGTCGGCCGATGCACGACCGCTCGCCGGTGCCGAACGGCTTGTACGTGTGCGGCTGCCTGCCACGTGAGTTCTCGGGCAGGAACCGGTCGGGGTCGAACTGATCGGCGTCCTCGCCCCATACGCTCTTGTCGCGGTGCATCATCGGCAGGATCACGATCGTCCAGTCCTCCGGGCGCATCGTGTGACCACTGCTCAGCACAGTCGTCTCGCGCGGGCTGCGCGCGAATGCCGGCGCGGTGGGCCACAACCGCAGGCCTTCATCGAGCACCCGACGGAGATAGCGGAACTTCGCGACCTGCTCGAATGTCGGCTCTGCGTCCACATCGGCCCCGAGGATCTCGTCGACCTCCGCCTGCGCCTTGGCCAGGATCTCGGGATTGCGCGACAGGTAATACAGAGCGAACGACAGCGCCCCCGACGTCGTCTCGTGCCCTGCGACCAGGAACGTCAGGATCTGGTGACGAATGTTGATGTCGTCCAGCCGAGCGCCGGTCTCGGGGTGCGGCGTGTGCAGCATGATCCCGAGGAGATCGGTGTCGTCGACCTCGTCCGCGGCGCGTCGCTCGGCGATGATGTCGTCGAGGAGCTTGTCGACGTATGCCTGATGGTGTGCATTGCGTTTGTCGATGCGCTTGGCCATGAGGGACGCGCCGGGCATCGCGTTGAGCGAACCCTTGCGCTGGCCGGCCTTGAGCGCCGCGATCATCGCAGGAATGAATGGATGTGGCTCGGTGCGCGAGAACGAGCCGAAGTCGGTGCTGAAAGCCGTACGACTGATCGTCTCCATCGTCAGCTTGGTCATGTCAGCCGAGACATCGACCGGCTCGGACTTGGCTTCCCAGAGGTCGAAGAGCTCCTGAGCGGCCGCGAGCATGATCGGGTGATAGCTCTGCTTCGCCGCCTTGGTGAACGCCGGCCGCAGCAGGTCATGGGCCAGCGCCCAGTTGGTGTCGTCGTTGTATGCGGTGAAGAGCCCCTCACCGGCGAACTCCCTGAGGGCAACCAGCGCCGGCGACAGACCCTTCTCGAATCGCGACTCGTCGCAGAGCTCGGCAGCGAGCTCTGCGCCCGTGACGAACACGAACTTCTGGTCGAATACGTGCACCTCGAAGATCGGGCCGAGGTCCTTGCCACGTTCCATCATGCTCTGCAGCGGAGCACTCGGATTGATCTTGCGAATGTCGCCGATGAACGGGCGACGCCCCGGAGGATGCGGGAAGGTCTGACCGGACCAGTCGTTGCGCACTGCACTCCTCCAAACACACCGAGTCTTATTGGACTGACATTCAGTAATCCCACAATAGCCCGTGCTGAATCAAAGTCAAGTAGTCTGCTGGCCATGGCCACCCGCACCCGCCTCAGCCGCGAAGCCCGTCAGGACCAGCTGCTCGACCTTGGCGCCGAGCTGTTCGCCGACCGGTCATACGAGGACGTCCACATCGAAGAGCTGGCCGAGGAGGCCGGCGTCTCACGCGGTCTGCTCTATCACTACTTCCCGACCAAGCGCGCCTTCTTTGCCGCGATGGTCCGGCGCGAGTCAAGCCGGATGTCGGAGCTCACCAAGACCGACAGCTCGCTGCCGATCCTGGCCCAGCTCCACCAGGGCATCGAGTCCTACCTCGACTACTGCGAGGGCCACAAGATGGGCGTCAAGGCGGTGTTCCACGGCGGCGCCTCGGCCGATCCCGAGATCCAGGCGATCGTCGAGCACGACATGCAGGTGCAGCAGGAACGCATCCTCACGGCGGTCGAGCCCGGCGGGAAGCCCACTGAGCTGACCCAGATCGCCGTACGCAGCTGGTTGCACTTCCTCCGAAACGCCTGCCACAGCTGGCTCGACTCCAAGAACGTCAGCCGTGACGAGATCCGGGACCTGTGCGTGCACACGCTCGTCGCGACGCTGCTGGCGCTGCCCGAGGACTCGCGTCCGTCGGGCATCGCCGAGCTCGCGCCCTAGAGTCCGCTGCGCTTGCTGAACGACGTGACGAGGCCTTGGTACTTCGAGCCCGTCACGCGTACGAACTTGTCGAGCACCCAGGCATCGGCGCCGATCAGCACGCGCGCCTTGTTCTTCTCCACACCCTTGAGGATGACCTTGGCGGCCTTCTCGGGGCTGGTACGAGCCATCTTGTCGAATGAGTTGGCCAGTTTGTCGTGGTCGCGACCCTCGACCTGCTCGCCATTGCGGGCGATGTTGGTGGCGATTCCACCAGGGTGGACACAGGTGACCTTGACCGGACGCTTGGCGAGCTTCATCTCCTGGCGCAGCGCCTCGGTGAACCCGCGCACGGCAAACTTCGCCGCGTTGTAGGCGCTCTGGGTCGGCACGGAGAACAGCCCGAAGATGCTCGAGATGTTGATGATGTGCCCGTCACCCGAGGCGATCAGGTGCGGGAGGAACGCCTTGGTCCCACTCACCACGCCCCAGAAGTCGACATCCATGACCCGGTCGATGTCCTTGAACGACATCTCCTCCACATCACCGGTGAACGCGATGCCGGCGTTGTTGAACACCATGTTGACCTTGCCGAAGTGGTCGGCGATCGAGTCGGCATATGTCAGGACGAGCTCACGCTGCGAGACGTCGAGGGTGTCGGACCTGACCTCACCGCCAGCGGCCTTGACGAGCGCTTCGGTCTCGGCGAGGCCGGTGGTGTCGACATCGCAGATCGCCAGCTTGGCGCCACGGCGGGCCAGCTCGACGGACAGCGCGCGGCCGATTCCGGATCCGGCGCCGGTGACGACCGCGACCTTGTCGGTGAAATGGGTCATGGCTTGGGTCCCTTCGAGATACGCGGCTCTCGCGTTTCAGATACTGATGGTATCTGAAACTCTCCCGGCCCGGAACCCGGGTCGCGAAAAATCGGCAGGTCAGAGGGTGCGGCGTCGAGGCTTCAGGCGTACGTTCGGCAGCGGCGGTGCCGGGATGACCTCGCCGTCGTGGCCGTCGACAAAGCCGAATCGCTCGCTCTCGGCTTCCCAGTCGGCCCGCGCGTGCGCGATGTCTTCGTGGGTGCGGCCGATGAAGTTCCACCACATGACGAGGTCTTCCTCGAACGGCGCACCGCCGATCAGCAGCAGAGTGGTGTCATTGCGTACGTCGATCGACGCCTGGTCACGCCCGGGCGCCAGGTAGTACATCTGGCGGTGGGCGACATCGAAGTCGTCGACGATCACGTGGCCGTCGATCGCCAGCACCCCGTGCTCGAACTCGGGGTTGAGCGGAACCGTCAACCGGCCGGCCCGCACCTTGAGCTCGACCCCGACCATCGGCGAATAGGTGGTGGCCGGAGAGGACACGCCGTCGAAGGTGCCCATCATGACCGTCGCCGCCCAGCCGTCGCGCGCGACCTTCGGCAGCTCGGCATGGTGCTCGAAGTTGGAGGGGCCATTGCGGCGGTCGTCGGGCAGGGCGACCCACAGCTGGATGCCGTGCATCAACGTCGGACCCTTGGCGACCGTGACTTCCGAGTGCGAAACACCGTCTCCGGAGGTCATCAGGTTGAGCTCGCCGGGGCGGAGCACCACATCGCTGCCGCGGCTGTCTCGATGCCTGATCTCGCCGGCCAGCGGCCAGGTCACCGTCTGCAGGCCGGTGTGCGGATGCGGCAGCACATTCATTCGCTCGAACGTCGGGCCGAACTGATCGACGAAGCACCAAGGGCCGACCGTGGGCAGACCGCGCTGCGGAAGGGTGCGGTGCACCGAGAGCCCGCGGACGCCGCCGAGGGGGACCACGCGCGACTCGATCACCCGGTCGCTGCTCTCCACAGGTGGCACGGTCATCCGATCAGAGTACGGCGCAGCCGCTCCACCGTGGAGTCGTCTCCTCCGACGCTGCGGAACCAACCGTGAACGCCACCTTCGTGGGCGTCCCACACATCGAGTACGCCCTCGATCGCGGCACTCGACACCGCGAAGAACGCCGGCGGCAGGGCCGCCCGGTGGCGCCATCCTGCACCACGGCGGAGCCGACCGCTGATGGCCTGCTCGGCGGCCGCGGTCGCGAGGTAGTCCTCGACGATCGCTTCGCGTGACACACCGACGAGGCGCAGCAGCAGCGCGATCGATACGCCGGTGCGGTCCTTGCCTGCCGCACAGTGGATGAGCGTCGCGCCCGTCGCACTGCCGACCTCGCGGACCAGCTCCACGAGATACATGGACGCGTCGTCAAGCAGCACCAGGTAGAGGCCGTCCAGGTCCTCCCATTGCGCCGTCTCCGGCCGCAATGCGCTCAGCAACGGCAGGTTGACGATGCGCGCACCGCTGCGGGCCAGTGGGTGGATCGCCTCGGCTTCGCCATCGGAGCGCAGGTCGATCACCAACGAAGGTGGCCAGACGATGCCGTCAGGAACGGTGTCCCTGGCTGCCGGCAGAGCGCTTCGGAGCAGCCGCCCGCGCAACAGTTGTGAGCCGTTCTCGGTCGTCATGCCACCGACATCGCGGAGGTTGGGGACATGGTCACTGCGCACAGCGACAGCCTAGGGCCGACCACCGTCAACCGATGCGGGCACAGATGATCGGGCAGTCGGTACCACCACGTAAAATTGAGGTATGCCCCGTACTCGTCGCGTTGCCACCACTGCACTGGTCGGCAGCGGAGCCACCGTCGGGGGGTTTTACGCGTTTCTGATCGGCGAGGCGTTCCTCGCGCGCCGAGCGATTGGCACGACCGATGCCCGCCCGCCCAGCCCTGACGGCGTCTATGGCGACGATCTCCCCGGCCGCACGATCGGTTGCCTGGTCATCGGCGACTCCGCCGCCGTCGGCTACGGCATGCTGTCGGCCGACACGACCCCGACGGGCCTGATCGGGCTCGGCCTCGCGCATGTGCTCGAGGCGCCCGTCGAGATGCAGTGCAAGGCCGTCGTCGGCGCACAGACGTCCGACTTGATGGCGCAGATCGATCTCGCCGGCGACTTTCGGCCCGATGTCGCCGTCATCGTCGTCGGCACCAACGACGTCACCCACCAGGTGCTTCCCAGCACGGCCGCACGACAGCTCGGCGAAGTGGTGACCCGTCTGTCCGATGCGGGCTGCGAGGTTGTCGTCGGCACCTGCCCCGATCTCGGCACAGTGCGCCCGATCAGGCAGCCGCTGCGTGCGATAGCCCAATTCCTCAGCCGGCGTCTCGCGCGCGAGCAGACCGTCGCGGTCGTCAAAGCGGGTGGGCGAGCAGTGTCACTGGCCGGTCTGCTCGGTCGACTGTTCTCGGAGAAGCGCGACATCATGTTCGGCGCAGACCATTTCCATCCGTCCGAGACCGGCTACGCCAACATGGTCTCGGTGCTGATCCCCGCCGTGACGGCCTCATTGCGCGAGAAGGAAGTCTCCGCCGCCTACGCGTACGCCGGCCGCCCGCGCGACCTGATGTCGGTGGCCGATGCCGCCGCCGAGGCGTCCCAGCACGCCGGCACGCAAGTCGTCCAGCAGGGCCGTTGGGCCACCGTGCTGCGTCGACGCCGCTAGGCACGTCCCCGCAAACGCAACGGTGGCCGGCCCCGAAGGGCCGGCCACCGTCGTACGTGCTGGCTGAATCAGTTGCCGCGCAGGATTGCCAGGATGCGCAGGATCTCGATGTAGAGCCATACCAGGGTGACGGTCAGACCGAATGCGGCCCGCCAGGACTCGCGCTCGGGGATGCCCGCCGCGACGCCCCTCTCGACCTGGTCGAAGTCCAGGATCAGGAAGAACACGGCGAGCACGACAAGGCCGCACGAGACGAACAGGCCCAGTGTGTTGAAGCCGCGCAAACCGCCTTGGTCGAATACGCCGGTCACGCTCAGGATCAGGTTGAGGATGAGCACGCCCACCACCGCGATACCGGCGATGGAAACGATCCTGCGGAACTTGTCGGTCACCTGGATGTTGAAGAACTTATAGGCCGCGAGCGTGCCACCGAAGGCGACCAAGGTCCCCAGCACTGCCTGGAAAACGATGGACGGCGAGTCGACATAGGCCGCGATGATCTTGGAGAAGGCACCGATGAACGCACCCTCGAAGAGCGCGTAGGCCAGCACCAGCGGCGGGCTGATGACCTTCTTGAACGAGTTGACCATGGCCAGCGCGAAGCCGACGATTGCGCCGACACCGGCAAACGCCGCGGCCTTGCCGTAGGTGACATCACCCGTCGTCGGGTCCACGAAGTCGCCGATGGCGAACCATGTGACCGCGGCGGCGGCCGTGAGGACGCCGAGCGTGATGGCGGTCTTCTCGACCACGCTGTCGATCGTCATACGACCGGTGCCGGAGCCGGTGTGCGTGGGCGGACCCTCACCGTTCAGGTCAATCTGCCACTGCGACGGGTTGGTTGCCGTCGCGGTAGCACCCGTGCCGTTGAACTCGGCACTGCGAGCAAAGACGGGGTTGCTGCTCTTCATGGTTTCCCTCCGTGGGATCGGCTCCGAGATGGAGACGTTGCCTTCACTGTATCCAACGATTGCCCACGGGGGTTTGCTCCCGAATCAGTGGTTGGAGTTGGCAACCTTCTGGGCGTCGAGAACAGCCGGAACCTTGAGGAATGGGCCGTTGCGGAACGCAGCCTTCTTGCCCGGATCCTCGCTGGGGTCTGGGACGAGCTCGCCGTTCTGGTCCCACATCATCTTGGTGAGGCTGAGCGGGAACACGTTGTACGCCTTCGTGCCCGTCTCGAGCTTCGCCGGAGCGGGCTGCAGTGGCATCTGGTCCACGTCTCGGCTGGTCACCAGCGGATTGCCGTCAACATCGAACAGCTGCACATTGTGCAACGGCTTGCCCGACGCGTCATAGGCGTAGATGTTTTCGAGCAGGTGACCGTTGTTCGACAGGCCCTTGATCGCCGGATCGTTGAGCACGGAGCCAGCACCGGCCGAGTAGCCCCGGTCGAACCCGCTGTCTCCGTTCCCACCGTCATCTGCGGCGGCCAGCACCGGGAGCAGGACAATGACGGCGATGACATTGCCGATCACGATCAACGCAGGCACGGCACGGGTGTGCCAATTGCCGCGTCCCCACTGAACGCTGACGACAACGAAGGCCGCGAGCACGAGCCACCATCCGCCGGCGAAACCGTAGCCGCGCTCGACTCCGAAGAACGAGGCAAGCAGCCAAGCGGCCAACCAGGCGCGGAGGATCCACCAGATCGGGCGGAGGGCATTGGCGAAGTCGAGCGCGCCACCGAGGGCCGGATTGCGTCGGATCGCGATGCCGACGTCTGCAAGTGTGTCGCGCCAGCCCTGCGCCAGTCCGGCGAATGTGCCCCGACTCTTGACTCGCGCCGGCAGGCCGGCAGCGGCGCGCAGCTCCGCGGCGTACGCGACCGGGTCCGGAAGCGTACGACGAAGGTCTTCGGCCAGCGACTCGGAGAGATCGGCCTCAAGCCCGTCGGTCAGCTCATCGCGCTCCTCCTCGGGAAGATCGGCGAGCGCATCGCGTACCGCCGCGGCGAACGCGGCGATCTCGGGGGCGACGGTGGACGTGGTCATGATGCCTCCAACAGGTTGTTCATGGTGGTCGAGAACTCGGCCCAGACCTTGCGCTGGACGTCGAGCGTGGCTCGCCCCTGGGCGTTGATGCCGTAGTACTTGCGGTGCGGGCCTTCCTCGGAAGGCACGACGTATGACGTCAGGGCTCCCGCGGTGTAGAGCCGGCGCAATGTGCCGTAGACCGACGCATCGCCGACCTCTTCGAGACCGCCCGCGCGCAGCCTGCGCACGACGTCATAGCCATATCCGTCTTCTTGCTCGACGACGGCAAGCACCGCCACGTCGAGCACGCCCTTGAGCAGCTGAGTCGCATCCATGGATGGGACAGTACCACGCAATCCGCACTAGTGCGTACGGCGTGGTTCGGCGTGTCGCCCTTTCGACGAGCTCAAGGATCGGGCCGCTCAGGACCGGCAGCTCAGGTGATGCGTTCGGAGCCGGCATAGGCGTTGAACCCACCGCCGCGACTGAAACCGAGCAGGGTCAAGCCGGCCGACTCGGCGTGCTCCACCGCCAGCGACGAAGGCGCCGAGACTGCGGCCAACACCGGGATACCAGCCATGTGCGCCTTCTGCACGAGCTCGAACGAGGCGCGGCCCGATACCTGGAGGACGGTGCCGCCGAGCGGCAGCCGACCCTCCCGCAGCGCCCAGCCGACGACCTTGTCGACGGCATTGTGACGGCCGACATCCTCGCGGAGACACAGGAGCTCACCGGCGGGATCGAACAGACCCGCGGCGTGCACTCCCCCGGTGCGGTCAAAGACCTTCTGGTGCTCGCGGAGCCGATCCGGCAGTGAGCCGAGGAGCTCCGCGGCGTACGTCGTCTCGTCGTCAAGGTGGCCGAAGTGTGCGGCCTTGTGCACGGCCTCGATCGACGCAGTGCCGCAGATGCCGCACGAGCTCGACGTGTATACGTGGCGCTCCAGCGACAGGTCGGGCGGCGCCGTGTCGGCGCTGAGCTCGGCATCGATGACGTTGAATGTCTGCAAGCCCTGATCGTCGGTGCCGGCGCAGAACCGCATCGACACGAGTTGCTCTGCCGCCCAGATCACCCCCTCGGACACGAGGAATCCTGCGACGAGATCGAAGTCGTCGCCAGGCGATCGCATCGTGACCGAGAACGAGGCGCCGTTGACCCTGATCTCGAGGGGTTCCTCGACCGCGAGCGCATCCTCCCTGTCGACCGACTGCCCGTCGGGCGAGAATCGCCGGATCTTTGTACGCCGGGTGAGGCGGCCGGCCATCAGCCGTCCTCCCGCTCGCACACCATGTTGGCCCGATCGATCGCCGCCTGAAGATCCGACGGCAAGCCACCAGCGAGGCCCGCCGCGAGGCCGGCAACGAAGGTCGTGAGCGGAGCCGCCGGACGTACGACTGCGTGGGCAGCGGAACCGGCAAGATCGAGCACCTGGGTGATGTCGAGGTCGAGATCGGCGATGCCCAGCTCGGCAGCGAGCTTCGCCACCCAGTCGTCGAGCACTGTTCTGTCAGAACTGGCGTCAGCCATCGATTGCTCCCTTCGCGGCCCTCTCATGATCGTGCCACGTGTCGATATCAAGCGCGGCGCGAGCGCCGATCGAGACTTCCAAGACGTCGAGGGGCTCGAACAGCGCACGTACCGACAAGTTGACCAACGTCGGCTGGGCCGCGACGACACCGCGGAGCGCGTCCGTACGTACGAGACGCAGCAGGTGCTGACGGCGACCATCCGGATCGACTGCGACCACGCCGTCCGCCTCGCCGAGGTCCGCAGCCAGCAGCACTGGCACCACCGCGTCGAGGTGGGCCTGATCGCACGGCACGATCAACACGTACCGCTCGGTGATCTCGGCCAGCCCGGCCCCGATTGCGGCGGCGGGGCCTGCGAACCGTGGCTCTTCCTGGACGACTGTCGCACCCGGTGCGGCCACGTCTCCCACCACCACGACGCGAAGGCCGGCGACCGCTCGCAGCGCCCGGTCGAGCATCGACTCGCCGTCCAGCTCCAGGGCCGCCTTGTCGATGCCACCGAGCCGCGCACCGCGGCCGCCGGCCAACACGATCACCCCGACGTCCATGCGCCGAGGATACGTGCGCCTACTGCCGGCTGATCACCAGGAACTCCCCGAAGTCCTGGCGCCCGTCGGGCAGCGTCTTGGTGTGAACCCCGAACGGAGGGGCCGCTCCGGTGCTGGCATCGATCCCGAAGTCGCTGTCGTTCGAGATCACGATCTTCTTGCCACCGTCGAGGACTGCGAGCCCCTCGACCTTGTCGTGTCCGAAGAACGATCCGTCCGCCGCGGCCCCGGTCACGAGGGCACCGAGGTCGAGGTAGACCGACTTGGTGACCGTGGTGACTCCGGCGGTTGCGAGCGCTGCCGTTGCGCTGGCTTGGGTGCCGGTTCCGGCGATCGCCTCCAGCGACTTCCCACCGATCAGCACGCCGCTCTCCGCGGAGTACGTGCCAACCGCGGAGTACGGGCCGATGTCAGTGGCGCTGGAGATGTCGATCTTCCACAGCTTCTTGTAGGCACCCGGCTCGAAGTTGCCATCCCGCTCGTCAACCACGAACTGCGTCGCCGACAGTGCGGAGATCTCACTGACTGCCGCACCGGTGACGGCAGGGTTGTCGAGTGCGTACGCGTATTCATGGGTCTTGCCGGTCTTGATGTCGACCGTCACGATGCGGGTCACCGCGACCTTGGAGGACTTGTCTGCGTCGGGCTGGGTGAGTGCCGCCTGCATGATCCCGACGAGCGTCTTGCCGTCCGGGGTGATCGTGAGACCTTCCATGCCCTTGTTGGGCGTACGCCGCTTCAGCTCCGCGGGCAGCGTGCCGTCATACGGCGAGAACCCACCGATTGCGCGACCCGAGTGGTCGAAGTGCCGGATGAACGGGCCGTACTCGTCGGAGATCCAGAACGTGCCGTCGTTGAGCGCGACCAGACCTTCGGAGTCGAATCCGTTGGGTGACTTGGGCAGTACCGAACCGTCGAGCTTCGTGATCGTCTCGCCGGTGTCGGCGAGTGTGCTGACCTGGCCGTTGTAGGGCGAGCCGTCCTTGGCCTTGAGAGGGATCGTCTGCAGCAGGGTGGCCTTGCCATTGCTGTCGAGGCGGAACCTGCCGATCGACGGATCGAATGATGGGAAAGGTTCGATCTTGGTGCCACTCGGGCCGTCGACATTCGGTCCGCGGTCGGTCAGGCCGTAGAACTGATTGGGGGTGTGCGGCACGGGCGCGAGCGCGGACCCGAAGCCATCACCGGTCACGGTGGTGCCGCCGACCGTGCCCAAGGGCTTGACCGACGTGCGGTAGAGCTTCATCGAGAAGGAGGTCGTCGGGGCGGACGGGCTGTTGCTGGCAAGCGCCGGTGCAGCGATGGCCAGGGCAGTGAGCGCGGCGACGCCGATGGCGCCCGCGCGAAGGGGGTTTGTCGTCATGAGTCCGGACGCTAGGTCGCCTGACCGAACGATCGGCAACGCCGAAGCGAACGGCACCGGAAGAGTTGCGCCCGATCAGCCGCGTACGTCGTGCAGGTGATGCACCACATCGTGCAGGAAGTACTGGGCGAGGGTCGCCACCGTGAACTCCGAGCCGTTGCTGCGTCGACCCGTGTGGTCCCAGGCATCAGCCGGCACCGAGTCGAACACCGCGGCAAGGGCCTCACCGGCTGGGACGAGCTGAGACCACACGACGGCAGGATCCTGCGATGAATAGTCGTCGGCGATCGCGGTCTCGTCCTGGTCCCAGTTGGCGAACTGCGGATCGTCCTCGGTCAGCATGAGCTGCACCCGCTCGCCGAACAGCACGAACACATCGCGGACGTGGCACGCATATTCGGTGGGCGACCAGACATCTGGCGATGGCCGATCGCGGGCATCCGGACGGGCCAGCACCGCCTGCCACCGCGGCAGATCGGCCCGCGTGCGGCCGGTAATGTCAGTCGGGGCCACATCCGCGGCGGCCAGGCCGCACTCGGGGCAGCGCTCGCCGAGGACCCACGTCCAATCCTTGCTGTCAGGCTCGATCGTCACGCGTCTACGCTAACCCGAGTGGAACCGCTCGCCTATCGCACTCATCCGGTGTCGTTCACCCGCCGCGGCGGGCGGCTCACCGAGCGTCAGCAGAATGCCTGGGACACACTCGGCGCGTACGTGCTCGACGTGCCGCGCCACGGCCCGAACACATCGGTCGACCCCCACTACGTCCTCGACACCGCCGGGGCATTCGGCCGCGAGGCTCCGCTGATCGTCGAGATCGGCAGCGGTCGTGGCGAAGCCCTCGTGCATGCCGCTGCCGAGCATCCCGAGCTCAACTTCCTCGGGCTCGAGGTCTACGTCCCGGGCGTCGCGCAGACGCTCGTGACGATGCGGCACGCGCAGGTCGAGAACGTCCGCCTGGTGATCGTGAATGCGGCCGAGGCGCTGACGACGATGCTGCCTGCCGGGTCGGTGCACGAGCTCCGGATCTGGTTCCCGGACCCGTGGCACAAGTCCAAGCACCGCAAGCGTCGGCTCGTCACGCCGGCCTTCGCCGAACTCGCAGCGCGGGTGATCGAGCCGGCGGGCACCTGGCGGTTGGCCACCGATTGGGAGGACTACGCCGAGCAAATGCACGACGTCATCTCTCACTCACCCCAGTTCAGCGGTTGTGAGTGGTCACCGAGATTTGAGGGTCGCGTTCTTACTCGCTTTGAGCGCAAGGGCCTTGACGCAGGGCGGTTGATTCGCGACATCAGCGCCGTCCGACGCACACCCTAGGATGGACGGATGACCGAAACGTCCAACGCCGAAAAGCTCCGCATCACCGACGGATTCGTCGTCTGGGTCATCGGACGCAATGTCGAGGAGACGACGCTGCTCGACCCCCTGCCGGAGGGCGTGGAGACCGTCGAGCACCGCGACGAGGACGAGCCTGAGGTGATTGACGCCGCGATCCTGTTCGTTGAGGACCGCAACCAGCTGGCCGAGCAGCTCGACGAGGTGCTCCCGCGGATTGGATCGATCCCGCTCGTGTGGGTCTCGTTCCCCGTCAGCAGCTCTCGGATCGACACCGACGTGATCGGCGAGCTGGTCGCCGACTACGGCTGGCATCCCATCGAGATCACCGCGCTCGACGAGACCTGGTCGGCCGTGCGCCTGCTCCAGGCCTGAGTTCGCTCAGCTGGTCGACCGGAACCTCGTGATCCAGATCCCGGGAGGCACTTCCTCGTCGCCCATCGCCTCGAATCCGTGCTTGGCATAGAGCGCAACGGCTGGTGAGTTGTCACGCCCGGTGGACACGATCAGCTCACGTCCGCCGGCCGCCTCGCGCACGTGGGCAAGCAGTGCGGTGGCGATGCCCTGCCGTAGCGCCGCTGGGCTGACCATCACGCGGTCGATGTCGAGGTGATCGTCGTGCTCGTGCCAGCTGACCGCACCGAGCAGATCAACTCCCTCCCACGCGGTGCACCAATGGCCCCGCGGAGCCGCCAGCGCCTCATCGTCCTCGTGCAGGGTCGGTATGCGGTCGTCACCGATCAGTGACGCCTCGATCGCATACGCCTCGCGCTGCAGCTTCAGCAGCATCGCGGCGACGTACGGGTCGAGGGCCGGGTCGGGCGACGACAGGATCATGCGCCATCCCCCATCAGGCTCGTACCGGCGAGGGCATTGAGCCCAGCCTTGGCGTAGTGAGGCCACACGGCGGTCTGCGAGGCCGCGATGGCGACCCAGTCCTTGAACGGCCGACCCTTGCCGGACGGATCGAAGAGCTCACTGGCAGGAAGGGCCAGTGCCTCGGCATGCAGGGGCGATCCAGCGCCGAGCTTGACGGCCAGTCGGCCGCCCTTGAGGCACGCGAACGCCGTGCCGTCGAAGGTCAGCGAGCGCGCACCGAACAGCGCGCCCGACAGGACACCACGCGGGCCGAGGTCCTCGACGATGTCGTCGAACAACGCGTTTGCTAGGTCCACACTCATCGGCACCAATCTAGTGCTGGCGCCTCGTGCGGCGGGTCTACATTCATGAGCAGATCGACCATTCCTCTTCTTGCACCGACAAAAGGAGCACCTCCATGGCTGAGTCCAAAGGCACCGTCGTCCTGATCCACGGATTGTGGATGACCCCCAAGAGCTGGAATGGCTGGAGGGCTCGATTCGAGACCGCCGGCTATGACGTGCTGGTGCCGGCTTGGCCGGGCGTGACCGACGACATCGCCGGGCTGCGCAAGGACCCGTCGATCCTCAATGGGCTCAAGATCAGCACAATCGCCGACAGCTATGCCAAGGTCATCGAGGCGCTGCCCGAGAAGCCGATCATCATGGGCCACTCCTTCGGCGGGCTGATGGTCCAGCTGCTGCTTGATCGCGGCTACGGCAAGGTCGGAGTGGCGGTCGATGCCGCCCAGACAGCGGGCGTCCCCGTGCTCCCCCTGAGCGTCATCAAGTCAGGCATGCCGGTGCTCGGCAACCCGTTGACGATCAACAAGACCGTGCTCCTCAATGCCAAGCAGTTCCACTATGCGTTCACCAACTCGATGAGCATGGAGGAGTCGGAGAAGGTACGCGAGGAGTTCCAGATCCCTGGGCCGGGCAAGCCGCTGTGGCAGGCCGCCAGCAATCTGTTCACCAACACCGGCGACTCCAAGGTCAACTACAAGAAGACCGATCGCGCACCCCTGCTCTTCATCGCCGGCGGCAACGACCACATCGTCCCGGCGAAGGTCAACCGCAAGAACGCCAAGGCGTACAGAGCCGGTGTCGTCGAGGTCAAGGAGTTCCCCGGTCGTACGCACTTCACGGTCGGCCAGGACGGCTGGGAAGAAGTCGCCGACTACGCGATCAACTGGGCGGCAGCACACTGAGTCGGTCGGTCAGACCAACCGCGGCAGAGGTCGCGGCTCGGCTCCCGGGAGACGACATCGTCCCGGGAGCCAACGTCGTGATGGACCGTGCCTTCACGCTGTCCGCGCCGCCGGACGTGGTGTGGCCATGGTTCGTGCAGCTCGGCAAGCGGCGTGCGGGGTGGTATCTCCCGCGCAGCGTCGAACGATTCATGCCGTCCGGTCGACGGGGGATCCGCTACCTCGACTCTGAGCTCCAGGGCCTCGCCGTTGGTGACGTCATCCCCGACTGGGGAGGCAAGGATGCCACCTTCGAGGTGGCTATCCTGGCCGCGCCGCACGCCCTCGTTCACATCAGCACCCGCGGCAACGTGGCGCTCTCCTGGGCCATCACGTTGACCGAGCGGCCAGCCGGCTCGACCCGGATGCACCTGCGGTTGCGTCTCGGCGGAGTAAAGCACGAGCGTCTCGCCGAAGCGGGCGGCGGATTCGTCGACTGGCTGACGATCGACGGTCTCGCCGCCGGGCTGCGCGAACGCTTGCGCGAGCTGCCCTGAGCGGCCCACAAGACTCTGGCGCAGGGCTCTCGCGCGCGCCTACTATGACCCGAGATCGAGCTTGTGGGGGTTGGTCACGATGGGTCTGTTCGACAAGCGCAAAGCAGATGCACCCGGCACCGAGCTGCGCAGCACCGTCAACGCACTGGTCCTCACGGCGGATGCCCCGCCACGCGGAGCCCCGCCGTTCGGGCCCCAGTCGAAGGGCAAGATCAAAGCGATCGTGCCAGGGCCAGGCGGCCGAAGCCATACTCTCGAGTCGACCTTCAAGTACTCCGAGGATCACTGGCTCGCCGCCGGTATGGACGTGCCGGTGTTCCTCGATCCGGAGCATCCCGACACCTTCGAGGTCGACTGGGCATCCGTTCCGTCGATGAAGCAGCAGGCCGAGGCCAACAACCCCGCACTTGCCGACCCGTTCGCGGCAGCGCGCCGTCTGGCGAAGGCCCTTGGCATCACACCGAGCGAGAAGACTGCCGCACAGTACGAACGCTTCCAGAAGGCGGTGACCGATGCCGCGGCCGAGCCCGCGCCGGCCGGACAGCTGCGCGCGGTTGCCTTGGTGGCCACGGTCCGCGGGCGGTACGACTCCGGTGACACCGGCGACGCCAGCACCGGCGGCGGCGGAAGCCACCCCGGTGTTGGCCTCACCAGCGCCAGCGAGGCTGTGCTCTCCGTGGCAGTGCCCGGTCGGGCGCCATACGCCGTGTTCGTGCCGAAGTTCAAGGTTCCCCGCAAGCACCTGAGCATCCCCGGCGAGGCGATGCCGGCAACGGTGTCGGCATCCGATCCGCAGAAGGTCGAGATCCTCTGGAAGGAGGCGCCGGGGCTGATGGACCAGGTGACAGCTCGTATGGCCGACTCAGCACGAGCGACCAGCAAGGTGCAGGAAGGGATGATGGCGCAGTACCAAGCAGCGGCCGATCAGGCGATGGCCAACCCGGCCGCCGCTGCTGCCACCGGGCCGACCGGTATGCCGCCCGTGGCGCGGCAGATGCTGATCGACAACCTCAAGCGTTC
>JAOPXO010000263.1 GCA_025965115.1 Aeromicrobium sp. | reverse complement strand
TGGCGCGGTGACCGGTCTCGTCAGGTGTGGAAACCACAGAGGGCGTATCGAGATGCTTCACGACGACTCCTAAACATGAGGTTTTCCTCAACTATACACAAACATGAGGGATTCCTCACTTTCTGCCGAGGAGTTTCCGAGTGATCTGGCTCTCGCATGATGCAGGGGTCTGCGATACGGTTCTGGTGATCTTGCTAAGCAAGCGCTTAGGCACCTTTTGAAGCACCACCTCGAAGGAGCAGAACTGTGACTGAACCACGTACCGCGATCGTGACCGGAGCAGCCCGAGGCATCGGTGCCGGTGTTGCCAAGCGCCTCTCCGCTGACGGTTTCCAGGTGGCCGTGGTCGACCTCGACGAGGCGTCCTGCGCGGGCACGGTCGACGCGATCACGGACGCCGGCGGCAAGGCGCTCGCCGTTGGCGCCAATGTTGGCGACGAGGAGCAGGTCGCCGCGGCGTTCAAGCGCATCGAGGCTGAGCTCGGCGCGCCAACCGTGCTGATCAACAACGCCGGTGTCATCCGCGACAACATGCTCTTCAAGATGACGACGGACGACTGGGACACGGTCATGAACGTGCACCTGCGCGGTGCCTTCCTGATGTCGAAGGCAGTCCAGAAGTTCATGACCGAGGCCAAGTGGGGCCGCATCGTCAACCTCTCGAGCAGCTCGGCACTCGGCAACCGTGGCCAGGCCAACTACTCCGCGGCCAAGGCCGGTATCCAGGGCTTCACCAAGACCCTCGCGATCGAGCTGGGCAAGTTCGGCGTAACCGCCAACGCGATCGCCCCGGGCTTCATCCAGACCGACATGACCGCCTCCACGGCCGAGCGCCTTGGAGTGGGCTTCGATGACTTCATCAAGTTCAGCGCCGAGCAGATCCCCGTGCAGCGCGTCGGCCAGCCCGAAGACATTGCGCACGTCGCCTCCTTCCTGGTCAGCGAGGGCGCCGGTTTCGTGTCGGGCCAGGTCATCTACGTCGCCGGCGGACCGCTCGGCTGATGGCTGACGACCCCAAGGGGCTCGACCTCGCCGCCCTGCATTCGTGGCTCAGCGCGGATCACCCCGAGCTGGCGAAGGGCGAGTTGTCGGCGAGCCTGATCACCGGCGGCAAGTCCAATCTCACCTACACGGTGAGCGACGGCGGCCTCGACTACGTCGTCCGTCGTCCGCCGCTCGGCCACGTCCTGGCAACCGCTCACGACATGGGTCGCGAGTACACCGTCATGGCCGCGCTCGCACCGACCGACGTACCCGTGCCGCGGATGCTCGCGCACTGCGAGGACGTCGAAGTCATCGGAGCGCCGTTCTACGTGATGGAGAAGGTCGCGGGCACGCCGTACGGACGTGCCGCCCAGCTCGAGCCCCTCGGGGCCGATCGCACCCGGGTCATCACCGAGCGCATGGTCGACACGCTGGCGACGCTGCACGCAGTCGACTACCAGAGTGTTGGCCTTGGCGACTTCGGTCGTCCCGACGGTTACCTCGAACGACAGATCTCGCGCTGGAAGAAGCAGCTTGACGCGTCGCGCAGCCGTGACCTGCCCGGCATGGACGACCTGATTGCCCAGCTTGAGTCGACAATTCCGACCTCGAGCGACGGCACGATCGTGCACGGCGACTTCCGGCTCGACAATCTCCTTGTCGATGACGCCGACCAGGTCGCCGCGGTGCTCGACTGGGAGATGAGCACTCTCGGCGACCCGCTCACCGATGTTGCGGTCCTGTTGGCCTATCAGCAGCTCGCGGAGGTCGCTCCCCCGTCAGGGCCCGGCGCGGCGATGGTGACCGACGCCCCGTTGGCGCCCGGATATCTCTCCCGCGACGATGTGCTCAAGCGCTACACCGACCATTCCGGGCGCGATGTCAGCGACATCGGCTTCCACCTCGGGCTTGCTTTCTTCAAGCTGGCCGTCATCCTCGAGGGCATCCACTATCGGCATGCGCACGGCCAGACCGTCGGTGCCGGATTCGACGGAATCGGCGACATGATCGAGCCGTTGATCGCCGCGGGACGCGCCGCTTCACGCTAGGGTTGCGCGCGTGACGGCCGAGATCCTCGAACCGCGGCGACGCCCGACCCAGGAGCGGAGCCACAAGAAGTTCGACCACCTGCTGATAGTGGCGCGCGAGCTGCTGCTCGAGGTCGGCTTCGAGTCGTTCACCTGCGAAGAGGTCGCCAGCCGTGCCGAGCTGCCGATCGGCACGCTCTACCAGTTCTTCCAGAACAAGTACGTCATCGTGTGCGAGCTCGACCGGGTCGACGCGGTGTCCGTACGCATGGAGCTCGCCAACTTCGCCGAGGCGATCCCGTCGCTCGACTGGCTCAAGTTCCTCAACCGGTTCATCGATCACATGGCGGCCATGTGGGTCAGCGATCCGTCCCGCCGGGCGGTCTGGCTCGCGGTGCAGTCCACGCCGGCAACCCGCGCCACGGCGGCCGTGACCGAGCGTGAGCTGGCAGCCGGGGTGGCGCACGTGCTGGCGCCGTTGACGCCCGGCACTCCCCGCGAACGCCGCCGGATCATGGCAGAGGTGCTGGTGCACGTCGTCTACTCGATGCTCAACTTCTCGATCCGCGACGGCCAGGAGCACAGCGAGGCGATCATCGAGCTCAAACGGCTCGTCACGGCATATCTGCTCGCCGCCGAGCACGCCTGACGAGTCAGGCTGAGTGCAGCACGACGTAGGCGATTGCGTAGTCGCCGTCGTGGCTGAGGGACAGCTCGAGCGTACGATCCTCGAGCCGCTTGGCCACCTCGCCGTGCAGGCGTATGCGGGGGCGACCCCAGGCATCCGTGACGACCTCGATCAGGCCGTGGATGCCCTCGTCCATGACTGGAGCCTCGCCGTACAGCGACGCCGACCAGGCCTTGATGACCGCCTCCTTGGCGGCCCATCGGGCGGCGAAGTGACGCGCGGGGTCGGAGGAACGACTCCGCGCGTCACTGCGCTCT
>JAOPXO010000258.1 GCA_025965115.1 Aeromicrobium sp. | reverse complement strand
GCGGTCATGTACTCCCATTTGGTCATGGGGCGACTGTATCGGCACGCGGCGCCGGGGATCCGCGCGCTGCGAGGTCGTGTGAGCAAGGCGACCTTCGATCAGGCTTCGCCCGGACGGGTCAGGTCTCCTCGGCGGAGTTCTCGGTCCAGGATGCGGGTGGACGCCGGAGAAGTAGGCTCGTCGCGTGGCTCTCTCGACCCAGCTCCATGTCGTCACCGGCAAGGGCGGCACCGGCAAGACGACGGTCGCCGCGGCGCTCGCGATGTCACTCGCCAGCGAGGGCAAGAAGGTGTTGCTGTGCGAGGTCGAGGGCCGCCAGGGCATCGCCCAGCTCTTCGACGTGCCGCCCCTCCCCTACGAGGAGCGCAGGATCGCGGTCGGTCTCGGCGGCGGCAGTGTGTATGCGCTCGCGATCGACCCCGAGTCGGCCCTGCTCGAATACCTGGCGATGTACTACCGCCTCGGCCGGGCCGGCAAGGCCCTCGACCGTTTCGGAATCATCGACTTCGCGACAACGATCGCCCCGGGCGTACGCGACGTCCTGCTCACCGGCAAGGTCTATGAGGCCGCCAGGCGACGTGCCGACGACAACTCATTCACCTACGACGCCGTCATCATGGATGCCCCGCCGACAGGCCGGATCACGCGATTCCTCAACGTCAACTCCGAGGTCGCCGGGCTGGCCAAGGTCGGGCCGATCCGCCGCCAGGCCGACTCGATCATGCAGATGATGCGCTCACCGCAGACCCATGTGCACCTCGTCACGGTGCTCGAGGAGATGCCGGTGCAGGAGACGATCGACGGGATCGCCGAGCTGACCTCAGCCCGTCTCCCGATCGGTCACGTGATCCTCAATCTCGTACGCCCCTCGCTCCTGGCCGCGTCGACCCGCAAGGCCCTGGACGCCGGAACGGTCAAGGCTCCGACGATCGCCAAGTCGCTTGCGAAGGCGTCGCTCGATCAGTCCGCGGCGCCCGCCCTCTTGGCCGGCGGACTCGCCCACCTCGAACGCCAACACCTGCAGGAAGGCCAGCGCGAGATCCTCGATGACTGCGGACATCCGCTGGTCGAGCTGCCCTCACTCAGCGACGGCATCGACCTCGGTGCCTTGTTCGAGCTCGCCGAGACCCTCAAGTCGGCGGGTGTGGCATGACCGGGAAGGCGCAGACCACTCCGTCTGAGCGCAAGGGGCGGACGACTCCGCGCGGCGGCTCAGGCAGCACCGTTGCCAGCGCCCTCGACATCGACCAGCTACTCGGTGACCGCAAGACCGAGATCATCGTGTGCTGTGGCTCCGGCGGAGTCGGCAAGACCACGACCGCCGCGGCCCTCGGCCTCCGGGCAGCCGAGCAGGGGCGCAATGTCTGCGTCCTGACAATCGACCCCGCTCGCCGCCTGGCTCAGTCGATGGGGCTGACCGAACTCGACAACACGCCTCGCCCGGTCAAGGACGTCGGCAAGGGCGGCGGCACGCTCGACGCGATGATGCTCGACATGAAGCGCACCTTCGACGAGGTCGTGGAGCAGCAGGCATCGCCGGAGAAGGCCGCACAGATCCTCAACAACCCGTTCTATGTCGCGCTGTCGAGCTCGTTCGCCGGCACGCAGGAATACATGGCCATGGAGAAGCTGGGGCAGCTGCACGCGCAGGCGGTCGACGAGGCGCGTACGTGGGACCTCATCGTGGTCGACACCCCACCGTCACGGTCGGCGCTCGACTTCCTCGATGCGCCGGACCGGCTCTCGTCAATGCTCGACGGCCGGTTCATCAAGCTGCTACTGGCCCCCGCGAAGGGTCCGGCCCGACTGTTGACGGCGGGCTTCGGGATCGTCACGAGCGCCCTCAACAAGGTGCTGGGCGCCCAGGTGCTGACCGACATGCAGACCTTCGTCGCCGCCTTCGACACCCTCTTCGGCGGATTCCGGCAACGTGCCGAGGGCACGTACGCCCTGTTGCAGGCCGAGGAGACCGCGTTCCTGGTCGTGGCTGCACCGGAGACGGCGGCGATGCGCGAGGCGTCCTACTTCGTCGAGCGGCTCGCCGAGGAGCACATGCCGCTGGCCGGGCTGATCATCAACCGCGTGCACGAGAACGGCGCCGACGGCATCACCGCCGCCGACGCGGAGTCCGGTGGTCGCAAGCTCGAAGGCGGTGACGCCACGGACAAGGTGACTGCCGATCTGCTCGCGATCCACGCGGAACGTATGCGGGTGTCTGCGCGGGAGACCCGGCTCCGGAGAGGATTCACCGCCGCACACCCGGGGGTGGCGACGGTGTCAGTTGCGGCGCTTGCCGGCGACGTCCACGATCTCGACGGATTGCGCGAGATCGGCGACCTGCTCGCCGGAACGACCTGAGATCAGGACCGCGAAGGTTAGACGGCGACCTGGAGGATGTTGCGCCAGGTGGTGACGTTCGGACGGCGACGCAGCAGCGCACGACGTTCGCGCTCGGTCATACCGCCCCAGACGCCCCACTCAATGCGGTTGTCCAGAGCCTCAGTGAGGCATTCGGCGCGGACGTGACACGTGGCGCACACCTGCTTGGCGCGGTTCTGCTCGGCGCCCTTGACGTACAAAGCGTCCGACTTTCCGCGGCAGGCGGCTTGAGCTGCCCAGTTTTCATTCCACATGATTGACCTCCCCGAGATCGGCCCGAGTAGCCGAAAGTGAGTCCTTGTCGCTAAAGGTATGAAAATGCTGAGGAACCCGTCAGAGCGTTCGTGACCATCTTCCGTAGTCCTTTTTGGCTATGTGACAGGCGCTCTCAGGAGCGTCACGTACCCTGAGGGGCATGTTCTGGGACGATCTGAGCGCTTCCGCGCGCAAGCTGGCACAGACCGAGAAATCCCCGCGCTCCGCCGGTGCTGCCGTCGGCTCGATGGCCCGCCTGTCCGTGCTGGCCGGCGTGATCATCGCAGCGATCCTGATCCCCGCGACGACCTTCGTGGCGGTCACCGCCAATCACGTCTCCAACAAGGTCGTCGATCTCCCGCTCCAGCTCGCCGACGAGCCCAACTCGCAGACGACCCGGTTGCTGGCGTCCAACGGCAAGCTGCTGGCGTACTTCTACAAGGAGAACCGCCAAGACGTCCCGCTGAAGGACATCGCACCGGTCATGCAGGATGCGCTGCTCTCGATCGAGGACTCGCGGTTCTACGAGCACGGAGCGCTCGACGTCAAGGGCACGCTTCGTGCGCTGGTCAACAACGCGTCGGACGGCCAGACACAGGGTGGTTCGTCGATCACCCAGCAGCTGGTCAAGCTCACACTTGTCTCACAGGCCACGACCAAGGCGCAGCAGAAGGCGGCGACCGAGAAGTCGCCGGCCCGCAAGATCCGTGAGCTCAAGCTAGCGATCGAGTACGAAAAGACGCACACCAAGAAGGAAATCCTCGAGCGCTACCTCAACATTGCCTACTTCGGCGACGGTGCCTACGGCATCAGTGCTGCCGCCTATCACTACTTCTCCCAGAGTCCCGACAAGCTCAACACCACGCAGGCGGCCACGCTCGCGGGTCTCGTCAAGAATCCAGACCAGTTCAACCCGCACGTCTACCCGGAGCGCGCGCTGCAGCGTCGCAACACCGTGCTCGCCGTGATGGGCAAGCTCGGCAAGATCACGACGGCGGAGGCCGAGAAGGACGAAGCCGAGCCGCTCGCGCTCAAGATCACGAAATACCCCAACGGCTGCGTCTCGACCAAGGCGGAGTTCTCCTGCGACTACGTCCGCCGCTATCTCCTGACCCAGGACGTCCTCGGCGCGACCGTGGCGCAACGCAAGCAGCGGCTGGAGCGTGGCGGCCTCACGATCAAGACCAACATCGACCTCCGCATGCAGGACGCGATCAACCACGCCGTCACATCGACGGTCAAGCCCAAGGACAAGGCCATCGCGGCGATGGCGATGGTCGAGCCTGGCACCGGCAAGGTGCGCGGCGTTGCCCAGTCGCGTCCGATGGGCAACGACAAGAAGAAGGGCCAGTCGTACCTCGACTTCACCGTCCCCCGCTCGTACGGCGACTCGGGCGGTTTCCCGGCCGGCTCGACGTTCAAGATGTTCACCGTCGCTGCGGCTCTCCAGCAGGGGATCGACGTCAGTCAGACATTCAAGTCACCGCACACGATCCACATGCCGGCAGGCAGCTACTTCGACTGCAACGGCGGCGGCACGGCGCCATGGAGCCCGAGCAACTCGACGGCGAACGGCACGATGAACATGTACACCGGCACCCGACTGTCGGTGAACACCTACTTCGCCCAGCTCGAGAAGAAGGCCGGTCTCTGCAACACGGTCAAGGCTGCGGAGTCGATGGGCATCACGGTCCCGTTCAGCAGTGCCCTCGACAACCAGGTGCCGTCGTTCACCCTCGGCGTGACCAATGTGAGTCCGCTCGACATGGCTGCCGCGTACGCGACTCCGGCGTCGGGCGGTATGTACTGCAAGCCGCAGCCGGTCGCTGAGATCGATGACCTCAACGGCAAGCCGATCAAGAAGTTCACCCCCGACTGCAAGCGCGTCCTGACCACCGGCGAGGCGGCTCAGATCAATGACATCCTCCGTGGCCTCCAGCAGCCCGGTGGATTCGGTTATGACCTCGGTGGCACCGGGCTCATCATCCCGTCCGCGGCCAAGACCGGCACCACCCAGGACAACAAGGCAGTTTGGTACAACGGCTACACCCCCGAGCTCGCCGTGGCGTCCATGATCGCCGGCGTCACCGACAAGGGCATTCCCAAGTCGCTCGCCGGTGTGACCGTCAACGGTCGCTTCCTCAACTTCGAGTCGGTCGGAGGTAGCTCGCTGGCTGGACCCATGTGGGCCAAGGCGATGCACGTGATT
Organism: Aeromicrobium sp.; assembly: GCA_025965115.1. Lineage (GTDB taxonomy): Bacteria > Actinomycetota > Actinomycetes > Propionibacteriales > Nocardioidaceae > Aeromicrobium. Next base: position 1,303 of record JAOPXO010000258.1, on the reverse strand, counting down.
CAGCACTACCTCTCGCCGGTCAACTTCGAGCCGCCGCCCCAGCACCAGCCTTCGGGGAAGAAGAAGGACAAGAAGAAGGACAACAACCAGCCCGGCGACACTGGTGGTGGCACCGGCGGTGGTGGCACCGGCGGCGGTGGCGGTGGCGGGACTGGCCCCTGAGGCGTGGCTAGGCGCCCAGTTGGCGCTTGACCTCGGCGGCGACAGCACCGCCGTCGGCCTTGCCCTTGACCTGGGGTGAGACAACGGCCATGACCTTGCCCATCGCGCGCATGCCTTCGCCGGCGGAGCCCGTCGACTCAACCGCGGCCGTGACGATTGCCGCGATCTCCTCAGCGCTCAGCTGAGCCGGGAGGTACTCGGCCAGGATCGCCGCCTCGGCCTTCTCCTTCTCAGCGAGCTCCGGGCGATTGCCCAGCTCGAATGCCTCAGAGGCCTCGCGGCGCTTCTTTGCCTCGGACCCCAGCACGGTGATGACGTCCTCATCACTCAGCTCGCGTACTTCTTTGCCCGCCACCTCGGCGTTGGTGATCGCCGACAACACCATGCGCAGTGTGGACGTGCGCAGGGCATCGCGCGCCTTCATCGAGGCGGTGAGATCGGTGTGGAGCTGGTCCTTGAGTGCTGACATACGGCCCATTGTGACAGGGCTCCAACACCCCGTAGGACAGACTGGTCTGGTGCTTCCCTTGCTCTGGCCCGTTGGTGCCGCCGCTGCTGGCCTGGCCTACGCCTCGATCTATGAGGTTCGTGCGTTCACGCTGCGTGAGGTGACCGTGCCGGTGCTCGCCGCGGGCTCGGAACCGCTGCGCATACTGCACCTGTCCGACACCCACATGACGCCGAGCCAGCACAAGAAGCAGCGCTGGTTGCGCAGCCTCGCCTCGCTCGAGCCTGACCTCGTGATCAACACCGGCGACAACCTCGCGCACATCGATGCGGTGCCGTCGGTCGTGTCCGCATACGGCGACCTGCTCGACCTGCCGGGGGCGTTCGTGTTCGGGTCGAATGACTACTTCTCGCCGCAGATGAGAAACCCGGTGCGCTACCTGACCGGCGGCACCGGCAACTCCAATGCGTGGCTGCGCACGAAGGATCTACCCTTCGAGGAGCTGCGAGCGGCGTTCACCCAACGTGGATGGACCGATCTCGGCAACCGCCACGGCGAGCTTGAGGTGGCCGGCCGCCGACTCAGCTTCGTCGGTGTCGACGATCCACACCTCGGCTATGACGAGCTCGACGAGATGCCTGCGGACGCCACCGCTGACCTGGCGATAGGGGTGGCCCACGCGCCATACCTGCG
>JAOPXO010000275.1 GCA_025965115.1 Aeromicrobium sp. | reverse complement strand
GCACCGAGGCAGAGGCGGCAGGCCTCTGGAACCTCGGCCTCGGCGAGCCCTATCCGGTGTCTGCCCTGCACGGCCGGGGGAGCGGTGACATGCTCGACGCGATCCTGGAGGCGTTGCCCGAGACGCCACCCGAAGACTTTGACGCCCCGGCCGGCCCGCGTCGCGTGGCCATCGTGGGCAAGCCGAATGTCGGCAAGTCCAGCCTGCTCAATCGCCTGGCCGGCGAGGAGCGGGTCGTCGTAGACGATGCCTCCGGCACAACCGTCGACCCGGTCGATGAACTGGTGACGCTCGGCGACCGCACGTGGAACTTCATCGACACCGCCGGCATCCGTCGTCGCGTACGCGATGCGTCCGGGCACGAGTACTACGCGAGTCTGCGCACCAGCTCAGCGATCGATCGCGCGGAGGTGGCCGTCGTGATCATCGACGGCAGCCAGCCGCTCACCGAGCAGGACACCCGGATCATCAGCTCGGTGGCCGACGCCGGACGCGCCCTGATCATTGCCTTCAACAAATGGGACCTCGTCGATGACGAGCGCCGCTACTACCTCGAGCGCGAGATCGAGCGCGAGCTCGTGCAGGTGCCGTGGGCGCCGACGATCAACATCACTGCACGCACGGGTTGGCACGTCGACCGCCTCGTACGCGCCTTGGACGCAGCCCTCGAGGGTTGGGAGACCCGCGTGACGACCGGAGCGCTCAACGCGTTCCTCGGCCGCCTTGTCGCCGAGCACCCGCACCCCGTGCGCGGTGGCAAGCAGCCGAAGATCATGTTCGGCACCCAGGCCACGACCTCTCCGCCGACGTTCATCCTGTTCACCTCAGGCAAGCTCGAGGCGTCATACATGCGGTTCATCGAGCGCCGACTCCGGGAGTCGTTCGGCTTCGTCGGCACGCCGATCCACATCCAGCAGCGGCCGCGCAAGAAGCGCGAGCGGAGGTGACTTCGGCGCTGAGTGCCGCGTGTCTCGGACACGCCGCGCTGCGGTAAGGTTGCCGCTGGTATTCGGGCTGTAGCGCAGCTTGGTAGCGCACCTGACTGGGGGTCAGGGGGTCGCAGGTTCAAATCCTGTCAGCCCGACCGAATACGAATGGCCGTCCTGCTGTCCTGGGCGGCCATTCTCCGTCAGGGCAGGACCAGTTCGAGGTCGAGCCAGCGAGCCAGGTCTTCGAGCTCCGCGCGTACGCCGTCCGCGACAGCGGGGGAGAAGGGCGCGTCCTCGTGGATGGCATTGACGACGAGCTCACCGTTGGCGCGGTCGGCAGCGGCGTCGAGCTTGCCGACCAATCGGTCGCCGTGCAGGATCGGCAACGCGTAGTAGCCCCAGCGACGTTTGGCCTTCGGTTTGTACATCTCGAGCGTGTAGTCGAACTCGAACAGGTCCTGCATGCGCTTGCGGTCACGTACGAGGCCGTCGAATGGCGAGATCAGCGCCGTGCGCGGCTCGAACGGCTTGCCGATCGCGTCGGGGTCGACCCGATAGGTGCCCTTCAACCCCTCGATCGTCGCCGCATGACCTGCCTTGCCGACGCGTGTGGTCTCGGCCGGGAGATCGGGAGTCTTGTCGGGCACGAGCCCCTGGGCACGGAGCCGACGCTCGGCGCGGATCTCGAGCGCCTCCTGGAGTGGCACGGTCGGGATGTCGGAGTGGTAGACGCGCTCGGCGAGGTCCCAGACCCGATCGCGGCCGCGGCGCGCGGCAACGGCGATGTCGCCGCGCATCATCATGCACTCGAGCATCATCATGACGTTGCGGTTGTTGTTCCAGCCGCTCGACGGCCAGGACACGATGCTGGTGTCGGGGATCTCGCGCGCGGTCATCGCGCCCTCGACCTCGAGGCGTTCGAGGATGTCTTGGCGGAAGTCGTGGTTGTTGTCGAGCCAGCGCTCGGTCGACTCATATCGCGGCGGATCCGCCATGCCTGCTCGGAACAGTGCGAGGTCCTCCATCGGGCGCACCATGAGGCTCAGCTCGAACAGCGTGCCTTCGCCCTCGACAGCTGATCGGAGGTCGTCGGGCACGTAGGCGTCGCCGAGCCGGCTCCACAGCACGAGGTCCGCGGTCGGCGCCACCGCCGCGGTTGGCTCGATCTGCACGAATCCCAGCTGACGTACCACCTCAACCAGATCTGTCGGCCTTGGCGCATCGAGCAGCTGGGCCCGGACCGCGATGCGGCGAGCCTCCTCGCGACCCAGGTGGATGACCACGGCCCGAGCATATGGGCGTGCGCCGACAGTGGCATCCTTGTCCCGCCACCAGGGAGGTGCCATGACGCTCAATGCCGTCGCCGTGTTCTGTGGGTCGAGCTTCGGCAATGATCCGGTGTACGCCGACGCTGCTCGGCTGACCGGACGTACGCTCGCCGAGCGCGGCATCGCCGTCGTCTACGGCGGCGGACACGTGGGCCTGATGGGCACGGTGGCCGATGCGGCGCTAGAGGCGGGAGGCAAGGTCATCGGCGTCATCCCGCGCCAGCTCGACGATCGCGAGCTCGCGCACCACGGGCTGACCGAGCTGCACGTTGTCGAGTCGATGCATGAGCGCAAGGCCATGATGGCTGAGCTTTCCGATGCGTTCATCGCCTTGCCGGGTGGCGCCGGCACGCTCGAGGAGATCGCCGAGCAGTGGACCTGGGCTCAGCTGACGATCCACTCCAAGCCGTGCGGCTTCCTCGACGTCGCCAGGTTCTGGTCGCCGATGCGGCAGATGGTGGAGGGCATGGTGTCGTCCGGCTTCGTGCGCGCTGAGCAGTCCGGGATCGTGTCATTCTCGAACGACCTTGACGAGCTCCTCGACCTGCTCGAGCGGCCCGGCTCCTGGACCGACAAATGGGGCGCTCCCACCGACGGGCCACCACAGCCCTGATCACCGCCTACTCTTGCGTGATGGTTCGCGAGAGCAGCAGAGTGCCTGACAACGACCCGACAGCTCCGAAGGGTTGGGTCAAGAGGAGGGTCGAGAAGCTCGCCAAGCGCCGGGCAGTGACCTGGTATCTCATCAACATCGGCGGACGAGTTGATCCGATCCTGATGAAGATGAGTGGCGGGCGCATCAACACCACCGGAACCAAGACCGTGGTCGTGCTCAAGCACGTGGGGCGAAAGTCGGGTTCCGTGCGTGAGACGCCGCTGGTCTACTTCACCCACGGCAACGACGTCGTACTCATCGCGTCGAAGGGCGGTGCGCCTCAGCATCCGGCGTGGCTCCACAACATCCGGGCCAATCCTGAGGTCGAGCTGCATGTCGGCAAGGCCGGCGGCACGTATCGTGCTCGCGAAGCCGAGGGAGTCGAGCGCGAGCTGCTGTGGGGTCTTGCGACCCAGCTGAACAGCGGTTACGACGGCTACCAGGATCGTGCCGGCGATCGCAGGATCCCGGTTGTGGTCTGCACGCCGATCTAGCGACCGCGCAGGCGATCGAGCGCGCGACGGTCGCGTTTGGTCGGACGACCCGCGCCGCGGTCGCGGCGAGGCATGTACGCGGTCTCCTCCTTGGGCGGCGGCGGGGGAGTGTGATCGACATAGCAGGTGACCGCGACGGCGGCACCTACACGCTTGACGATGATGCGGCTCACCACGACGATGCGCAGACCGCCGTCGGTGAGCGCCTCGACGCGGTCACCGATGTGCACGGTCTGCGACGACTTCACCTTGACGTCATTGACGCTCACGTGTCCGGCCTTGCACGCCGCAGACGCCGCGGAGCGGGTCTTGTAGAGCCGCACGGACGACGTCCAGACATCGGCGCGGGCGGTGGTCTCCATGCTCAGACTCTAGGCGCTGGCCATGGAGTACGGTCGGGCGTGGACGTACGACTCCCTCGTCCCACAGGAGCTCTGATGGCACTCGACCACGACAACGCGGCCGCGCGAGCACACGTATGAGCACTGCGGTTGCGAGTCCGTCGGCACCGGCCGGTCCACCGACATTCGACCGACGCCGCACCAACCTGATCTTCATCACGATCCTGACCGGGGTGCTGTTGTCGGCGCTGGATCAGACGATCGTCTCGACCGCGTTGCCGACGATCGTCGGCGACCTCAACGGGGCCGGCCACGTGTCGTGGGTCGTCACGTCGTACATCCTGACCGAGACCATCGCGACCGTGCTCGCAGGCAAGCTGGGCGATCTGCTCGGCCGCAAGGTGATCTTCCAGGTCAGCACCCTGATCTTCGTCGTCGCCTCGGCGCTGTGCGGGTTCGCCCATTCAATGGAGACGCTGATCCTCTGGCGGGCCGTGCAGGGCATCGGTGCGGGCGGTCTTGTCGTCACGGCCACCGCGCTGATCGGCGATGTCATTCCGCTGCGCGAACGCGGCAAGTACCAAGGAGCTCTCGGCGCGGTATTCGGTGTCACCACCGTGCTCGGCCCGCTGCTCGGCGGCCTGTTCACCGACCATCTCTCGTGGCGCTGGGCATTTTTCGTCAACCTGCCGGTCGGTGCCGTCGTGTTGGTCTTGTCGGCGCGCTACATACCCGGAGCGATCACCAAGCTCAAGCCGGTCATCGACACGCTCGGCGTGGTGTTCGTGTCAATCGGCGCCGGTGGACTGGTGCTCGCCACCAGCCTCGGTGGGAGCCAGTTCGCGTGGACCTCACCCACGATCATCGGCATGTATGCGGTGGCAATCGTGGCCGTCGTGATCTTCATCTTCGTCGAGCAGCGCGCAACGGATCCGATCCTGCCGATGCGGCTGTTCAAGGATCGCGTGTTCGTCGTATCGATGATCCTGAGCTTCATCGTGGGCTTCGCAATGCTCGGCTCGATCACCTATCTGCCGACCTATCTGCAGTACGTCCAAGGGGTCAGCGCGACGAGCTCCGGTCTGCGTACGTTGCCCATGGTGCTCGGCCTGTTGGTCACGTCGATCCTCGCCGGCAACATCGTGGCGCGGACGGGGCGCTACAAGAAGTTCCCGGTGATCGGGTCGGCGATCATGGGCGTTGGGCTGTTCCTGCTGTCGATGCTCGACGAGAACAGTGGATTCTGGACGATGTCGCTGTTCATCCTGGTGCTGGGCATCGGCATCGGACTCGCGATGCAGGTGCTGACGATCATCGTCCAGAACACCGCGCGCTACGAAGACCTGGGCGTCGCGACCTCAGCGGTGACCTTCTTCCGCACGCTCGGCAGCTCTTTCGGCACTGCGGTGTTCGGGGCGTTGTACGCCAACGCGCTCGGTTCACGGCTGGGTGAGGCGCTCCAAGCAACCCCGGGGGTCACACCGCAGGACGCCAGCACGCCGGCGCGGCTGCACTCGTTCCCGGACGCCAAGATTGCCAAGATCGTGTCGGCATACTCCGACACGCTGCACGTGGTCTTCCTGTGGTCGGTGCCTGTCGCCGTGGTCGCCTTCGGTGTGTCGCTGCTGCTCAAACAGGTGCCGTTACGGGGTATGTCGCAGGCCGGGGCCAGTGACGTCGGCAGCGGATTCGGGATGCCCGAAGACGTCGACTCGATGCGCCAGCTCGAGCTCGCGGTCAGTCGACTCGTACGCAGCGAGGGCCGCGAGGCAATTCCACGCCTCCGGGCCGCATCGGGTAGTGAGCTCGACGACTCCGACGGGTGGTGCGTCGGGCAGGTGCGCTTGCGCCGGGCGCTCGACATACCGGCATCGATCACCTCGGTCGGAGAGCGACACCGGGTGCCGGCCGCGGTGCTCGAGCCCGCCTTCCACCGTGCGATCGCTGCGGGATACCTCCGCGGACCGGTCGACGACCTCGAGCTCACGGACCGCGGTCAGGTCGAGTCCGACAAGATTGCCAACCAGATCAAGGGGTGGATCGCCTCTCGCCTCGAGCCGCTTCCCGGCGCCGAGCCAGATGACCTGGAGACGGCAATGCTCAACCTCGGCCGGCAGGTGCTGACCGAGGACGGTCCGCGTGAGCTGACCTCTCGATAGGTTTGCCGTATGAGCAGCGACGAGATCGAGACGGTGGAGATCACCGGCGACATGATCAGGCTGGGCCAGTTCCTGAAGTTCGCCAATTTCGCCGACTCGGGTGCTCACGCCGGCGCGCTCATCCAGGGCGGGGACGTGCTGGTGGACGGCGTCGTGGAGACTCGTCGGGGCCGGCAGCTCGGCAAGGGCATGCTCATCGAGGTGCAGACGCCCAGCGAGACCCTGGCCGCCCGTGTCGGCTGACCCTCCGCGCCGGTCCTAGAGTCGTACGCATGGCCTTCCCGACATCGCTTCCCGTTCCGCGCACCCCGGACTCGATGGAGGCGCCGGCGCTCCGGTGGGGCATCCTCGGACCCGGCTGGATTGCTGAGCAGTTCGTCGAGTCGTTGCAGGCGCATACTCGCCAGCAGGTCGTGGCCGTCGGCTCACGGTCGGCGGATCGCGCCCAGGATTTCGCCGACCGGTATGGGATCGAAACTGCCGTTGGCGGCTATGACCAGCTGGTCGGGCTCGACGATGTGGACATCATCTACGTGGCAACGCCGCACAAGAATCACCTCGAGCACGCCGTGATGAGCATGGATGCCGGCAAGCACGTACTCATCGAGAAGCCGATCGCGCTGAATGCCGCACAGGCCCGCGAGATTGCCGCCAAGGCAGAGGAGACCGGCGTGTTCTGCGCCGAGGCGCTGTGGACGTTGTTCCAGCCAAAATGGGACGTGCTGCGTCAGGTGCTCGCTGACGGTGGTCTCGGCACGGTGAAGTCGGTCTACGCCGACTACGGCGAGTATTTCGCCGATGACCACCGCATCCTTGACCCCGGGCTCGCCGGCGGTCCGCTGCTCGACCTTGGCACGTACCCGATCGCCTATGTGACCTCGTTGCTCGGGCCGGCCAACCAGGTCGCGGCGGTGGGCCAGCCCGATCCGCGAGGGGTCAACGGCCAGCTCGCGGCGACCATGACCCACGCCGAGGGAGCGATGTCGGTCATCGCGACAACGGTCTACGGCTGGACCCGCAATGAGATCAAGATCGTCGGGACCGAGGGCGTACTCACGGTCGAGGCGCTGCACAACTCCCCGGGGCCGATCTCCGTGACGTCCGCCGACCGCGGCACCACGTTGACGCATGACGAGCCGTTCGGCGACCAGGTCGCGGGCCTGCACTATCAAGCCACCGAGGCGGCGCGACGGATCGCCGCTGGGGAGACCCAGACCCCGATCCGCACGCTCGTGTCATCGATCGTGTCGATGGAGGCGATGGATGCGATCCGTCGGGAGATCGGTATCACCTTCGAGGCCGCCGGCCTGGTCGAGTGATCGACTCGTGACGCGGCTCATCGAGATCGTTCCCGACCGCGATCGTGCGAGCGGCTTCATCCTACGCATCGACGGCACGGACCAGTCGTATGTCGACCTCGACGACCCAACCCTGCTGGAGTTCGACTACGTGCAGCGCATCGCGGACGTGATCGACGCTCATGGGACGCCGGGGGAGACCTTGCGTTTCGTGCACATCGGCGGCGCGGCCATGACCCTGCCGCGCTATGTCGCCGCGACCCGCCCGCGATCGGCACAGATCGTCCTCGAACCAGATGAGGCAATGACAACCCAGGTCCGCGAACAGCTCCCGTTGCCCCGCAACAGCGGGATCAAGGTCCGGCCCGTAGACGGCCGCGCGGGACTCTCCGCGATGCGCCCCGATTTCGCCGACATCATCGTGCTCGATGCGTTCGACGGGGCACGCATTCCCGCGGATCTGGTCACCGCCGAATTCTTCGAGACCGCGGCCAGCGTGCTGGCTGACGACGGGCTGTTGCTGCTCAATCTCGCAGATCGTGCGCCATTCGCGTATGTGCGACGAGTGCTCAGGGGGGTGTGCGACCAGTTCCCGACCGTGATGATCAGTGCCGAACCGGCCACGCTCAAAGGGCGTCGGTTCGGCAACCTGCTCGTCGTGGCTTCGCGGGGGCCGATCCCCT
>JAOPXO010000248.1 GCA_025965115.1 Aeromicrobium sp. | reverse complement strand
CGTGCGAGTTCGTGGACTCTTACAGCCACTCTTCTCCTTCAGGGGGGTCCGACCCCAAAGGAGGATCAGACCACTAGTTGACGAACGTGCTCATTGCGCAGTACTCATCGCGCAGTACTCATCGGTTCTTCATGAGCTGGTTGCTCCGATTCGTGTTGTGGTGGATCAAATAGTTGGTCCGGGCGACTCGATGACGGCGGCGAGGGCACTGAGGTCGAGTGGTCCCTCGATTCTGAGGGCCCGGCCGAATGCCTTGCGTCGTGTCGCGAGCTCCAGGCACCGGGCATCGGGGTGCAGATGCGCCCCTCGTCCCGGCATCGAACCGCTGAGATCGGGAGTCACGACCAAGGCCGTGGACTCTTTCACGCAGACGACTCGCACCAGAGTGGATTTGTCTGCACGCTCTCGACAACCGATGCACGTGCGGACAACCTTTGTCAGTCTACCCGTTTCGGGAAGCGGTGGCGTCATTGGTTCCTGAGCCGTCGTTTCTTGGAGGGGCCTCGGTGTCGGACCGGATGTCGATGCGCCATCCGGTGAGCTTGGCCGCGAGGCGCGCATTCTGACCCTCCTTGCCGATCGCCAGCGACAGCTGGAAGTCGGGTACGACGACGCGTGCGGAGCGGGTGGCTTCGTCGACCAGCGTGACGCTCTTGACCTGCGACGGCGACAGCGCGTGTGCGATGAACTCGGCCGGGTCGTCGCTGTAGTCGACGATGTCGATCTTTTCGCCGTGCAGCTCGTGCATCACATTGCGGACCCGCTGACCCATCGGACCGATGCAGGAACCCTTGGCATTGATGCCGGGGACGTTGGCACGTACGGCGATCTTGCTGCGATGGCCGGCTTCACGCGCGATCGCGATGATCTCGACAGTGCCGTCAGCGATTTCGGGGGCTTCGAGCGCAAACAGCAGCTTGACCAGGTTGGGGTGGGTGCGCGACACCTTGACCTTCGGGCCCCGCATTCCCTTCTCGACCTCGTAGACGTATGCCTTGAGGCGCTCCCCGTGGGCGTACTTCTCCTCCGGGACGCGCTCCGAGGCGATCAGGACGGCCTCGATCCGTCCGAGGTCGAGCATCACATCGCCGGGGCTCCGGCCCTGCTGGATGACGCCCGAGACGATGTCGCCGACCCGACCGGAGAACTCGCCATACTTCGACTCGTCCTCCGCGTCGCGGATGCGCTGCATGATGAGCTGGCGGGCGATCGTTGCGGCGAATCGTCCGAAGTCATCGGGTGTGTCGTCGAACTCCTCGGTGAACTGTGGTGTCGGACGTTCATCGCCCTCGTCTCCCTCGGAGTCACTCACGTCGGCCGTCGGAGGGGGTTCAGTCTCCAGCCGCTCCTTGGCCCACACCGTGACGTGACCGCTCTTGCGGTCGAGCTCGACCCGCGCTTGCGAGTGGGACCCGGGGGTCTTGTGATAGGCCGAGAGCAGCGCCGTCTCGATGGCCTCGACGACCACCTCGAAAGTGATGTCCTTCTCGTGCTCGAGGGCGCGCAATGCGGCCATGTCGATGTCCATCAGGCGTCCTTCCTGTTGAGCTCGGTTTGTACGAGCGCGGTCAAGATCTGGTCGTACGGGATGCGGGTCGAGCCCTTCTTGACGGTCAGCTCGACCCCGGTGTCATCGCTCTCGCCGATGCGACCTTCGACAGTCGTGTCGTCGGTCAGCGTCGCGCGGGCCAGTCGTCCGGCATTGCGTCGCCAGTGACGTGGGAGGGTCAGCGGCCGTTCGACTCCGCGTGAGGTGACTTCGAGGGTGTAGGGCTGCGAGCCCATCACGTCGGACGCGTCGAGGGCCTCGGACAGTGCGCGGGTGGCCTCGGTGATCGCATCGATGCCGACTCCGCCGTCGGTGTCGAGCGCGATGCGAAGGACCTTGCGCTTGCCACCCGAGCTGAGCTCGACGGCTTCGACATCAAGGCCGAGGGCCGACACACAGTCGTCCACGAGAGACTCCAGCCGGTCGGTCATGGCTCGTCCTCCGTGTTCTGTTGTCGGCGAGCCTGTGGTCGGCAGGCTCTTCCGTTCGCGCACCTTCGCGGTATCGGGACCACCCTACCGAAGACCCGTCGACTAACCTGCCGTTGTGATCAGCCGCCGCGCACTCCTCGGATCCGGAGCCGCGGTCGTCGTGGTCGCCGGAGCCGGCGGGATCGCCGCGGGCACCCATCGACTCGACGACGTCGCGCGCAGCGTCGGCCTGAAACCTCGCGCCGAACCGGTCGCCAGCGACGACACGCTGATCGCGAAGGCGGCGCGCGAGCAGAACGTCCTGCTCGGCCTGGTCGAGGCGATCGTGGCGCGGCACGCGACCCTCGCTGGTGGGCTCGGCCCGTTCGCCCAGATCGGTCAGGCGCAGGTCAAGGCGCTTGGCGGATCCGACAAGGTTCCCGGTGCGCCGGATGTCGCCAGCGATCCGGCTCGGGCGGTCGGTGCGCTCGCCACGGCATACGACACGGCGTCAAAGGCCCGCGCGAAGGACGCCGGACGAGCGGTCTCGCCCGATCTCGCGCGCGTGCTGTCCTCGATGTCGGCGGGCCTCGCGCAGAGTGCACAAACGGTTGGTGACCTGCGATGACGTCAGAGGAGGCGCTGCAGCAGTGGCTCGCGCTGGAGCACGAAGCGGTGTGGTTCTACGCGACGGTGGGTGGACGGGACGCGGCGCTGTCGGCAACGGCTCGCGCGGCCTACGACGCGCACGTCGCGGCCCGTGAGGATCTGCTCGAACGCCTACACAAGGCCGGCGTCGAGCCGACACCGACGGCGCTGGCGTACGGCATCGGGGTGCCGCGAACAACGTCCGACAACCGCAAGATCGCCCGCGGACTCGAAGCACGTGTTGCAGCGGCCTGCCTGACCCTGGTCGGACTCGTCGAGGGCGCGGACCGCGACTTCGCCACGTCCGCGCTGCGACGAGCAGCGTTGGCGGAGCTCACCTGGGGCGGCCGGCCATCAGCCTTTCCCGGTCTGCCCGCCTGAGCGGTCAGTTGCCGCGGAGGTGGGCGATGACCTCGCCGAGGGCTACGTCAGCGCGCTCGCCCGACTTGCGGTCCTTGACCTCGACGACGCCATCGACGACGCCACGGCCCACGACCACGATCGTCGGGACACCGATCAACTCGGCGTCCTTGAACTTCACGCCCGGCGAGACCTTGCCCGGGCGGTCGTCGAACAGCACGTCGAAGCCCTCACCGATCAGCTCGTCGTAGAGCGTCTCCGAGGCGGCCAGCACGGCCTCGTCCTTGCCCGCGGCGACCAGGTGCACGTCGTACGGCGCCAGCTCGGCCGGCCAGACCAGACCCAGCTCGTCGTGGGCGTACTCCGCCACAGCGGCAACGGCGCGGGAGACCCCGACTCCGTACGAGCCCATCGTCACCGTGACGAGCTTGCCGTTCTCGTCGAGGACCTTGAGATCGAGCGCATCGGCATACTTGCGGCCGAGCTGGAAGATGTGACCCATCTCGATGCCGCGAGCGAGCTCAAGCGTGCCGGAGCCGTCAGGGGCTTCATCGCCCGCGCGCACCTCGGCGGCCTCGATCGTGCCGTCCGCGGTGAAGTCACGGCCCGCCACCAGGTCGATGACGTGTGAGCCCTGGATGTTGGCGCCGGTCACCCAGCGGGTGCCGTCGACGACGCGCGGGTCGACGAGATAGCGGATGCCGGTGTCGCTCTCCTCGCCGAGCGCAGCCGGGCCGATGTAGCCCTTGACCAGGCCGGGGTTTGCAGCGAAGTCCTTCTCCTCGAACGCCTCGACCTCGGCCGGAGACACGACGGCCTCGAGCCGCTTGGCGTCGAC
>JAOPXO010000148.1 GCA_025965115.1 Aeromicrobium sp. | reverse complement strand
TTCGTCATGGACGATGTCGAGACGACGTCCGAGCTGGCGCTCGCCCAGATCGTGCTCGAGCTGGGTGCGCGCGACATCCTGGTCGGCGGACTCGGTCTCGGCTTCACCCTTCGAGCCCTGCTCGACTCGCCGCACGTGCGCCACATCGTCGTCGCCGAGATCGAGTCCGAGATCGTCGTCTGGATGCGCCACGGGACGATTCCCGGGGCCGACCTGCTGGACGACCCCCGCGCCGAGATCCTCGTCGAGGACGTACGTGCGGTGGTCACGGAGCAGCCACGCCGATCGCTCGACGCGATCGTGCTGGATGTCGACAACGGCCCCGACTTCCTCGTCCGTGATGCCAACGCCGCGATCTACGGACCAGAGTTCGTCACCATCTGCGCCGAGCGGCTCCGGGCCAACGGGACTCTCTGCGTCTGGTCGATGAGCGCGTCCGCTCAGCTCGCGGCGGCGCTCCGCGCCGTGTTCGTGAAGGTGACCGAGCGGTCCATCCCCGTGCGCCTGCAGGACCGCGACGAGCACTACTGGATCTTCACCGGGTCGTCACCCCGCTGAGGCTGCCAGCACTGCGCAATCACCCCAGCGATATCGTGAAGAACATGACCGAATACCGCATCGAGCACGACACCATGGGCGAGGTTCGGGTCCCCGTCGACGCCCTCTGGCGTGCGCAGACCCAGCGAGCCGTCGAGAACTTCCCGATCTCCGGCACCCCCATCGAACCCGCCCAGATCCGCGCCCTGGCCCAGATCAAGGCGGCGTGCGCGAAGGCCAATGCCGAGCTCGGCATCCTCGAGCAGGACATGGCGGACGCGATCGTCGCGGCCGCCGAGGATGTCGCCAGCGGCGCCCACGACGCACAGTTCCCGATCGATGTGTTCCAGACCGGTTCAGGCACCTCCAGCAACATGAACACCAATGAGGTGCTGGCGACCCTCGCGACGAAGATCCTCGGTCGCGATGTGCATCCCAACGATCATGTCAACGCCTCGCAGTCGTCGAATGACGTGTTCCCGACCTCGATTCACGTCGCCGCCACCGCTTCGGCCACCAATGAGCTGATCCCCGCGCTCGACCACCTCGCGACCTCGCTGGAGGGCAAGGCCAAGGAGTTCGCGCTGGTCGTGAAGTCCGGCCGCACCCACCTCATGGACGCGACCCCGGTGACGCTGGGCCAGGAGTTCGCGGGATATGCGATGCAGATCCGTCGCGGCATCGAGCGCATCGAGGCCTCCTTGCCGCGTACGGCCGAGGTCCCCCTCGGCGGCACTGCGGTCGGCACCGGCATCAACACCCCGATCGGTTTCCCGCAGCGGGTCATCGAGATCCTCGGTGAGGGCACCGGCCTGCCGATCACCGAGGCGGCCGACCACTTCGAGGCCCAGGGCGCCCGAGACGGACTCGTCGAGATGTCCGGCCAGCTTCGTACGATCGCGGTCAGCCTCACGAAGATCTGCAATGACCTGCGCTGGATGGGTTCGGGCCCACGCACGGGACTCGGCGAGATCCACCTGCCCGATCTGCAGCCCGGGTCCAGCATCATGCCGGGCAAGGTCAACCCCGTCCTCCCGGAAGCCACCCTGATGGTCGCGGCCCAGGTCATCGGCAATGACGCCACGATCGCAACGGCCGGCGCCTCGGGGACATTCGAGCTCAATGTCATGCTCCCGGTCATCGGGCGCAATCTGCTCGAGTCGATGCGCCTGCTGGGCAATGCGTCCCGCGTGCTGGCCGATCGCTGCATCGACGGCATCACTGCCGACGAGGAGCGCTGCCTGTTCCTTGCCGAGTCGTCGCCGTCCGTGGTGACCCCGCTCAACCGCTTCATCGGCTACGAGAATGCGGCAAAGGTCGCCAAGCAGTCGGTCAAGGAGAAGAAGACGATCCGTCAGGTCGTCATCGAGATGGGCTTCGTCGACCGTGGCGACATCAGCGAGGCCGACCTCGACAAGGCGCTCGACGTCATGTCGATGACCCACCCCTGATTCCGGTGGAGATCAGGCCGGCAACGGGCGAGGACTGGCCGAAGATCTGGCCCTTCTTCGCCGACATCGTCGCCGACGGGCAGACGTACGCGTTTCCGCCTGATCTGACGATCGAGACTGCCGAGCCGTGGTGGATCGAGCAGCCGCCCGGTCAGGCCGTGGTCGCCGTCGAAGGCGATACGATCCTCGGCTCGGCCAAGATGGGCCCCAACCGGCCGGGTCGCGGTGCGCACATCGCCACGGCAAGCTTCATGGTCGATCCGTCCCAGCAGGGCAAGGGCGTCGGCCGGGCACTCGGCACATACGTCGTCGAATGGGCACGCTCAACGGGCTATCGCGGCATGCAGTTCAATGCCGTGGTCGAGACCAACACCGGGGCGGTCCACCTGTGGCAGGAGCTCGGCTTCGAGATCATCGGCACGGCGCCCGGGGCGTTCAACCACCGCGTGCACGGCCCCGTCGGCCTGCACATCATGTTCCTGACGTTCTAGGTGCGCTTCGCCAGCACGTAGCCGGCGTGGTTGTAGACGAGCACGTAGGTGCCGCCGTGCTTCTGCTCCGCGTAGGAGACGACGTCGGCCGGTGACCCGATGCCAGAGGCGATGTCGAACAACACATACGTCGGCTTGGCCGCCCCGACCGTGCCGATCCAGTAGACCGTGTGATCGGTCGTCAGGTGCGTGATCAGCCCGATGTCGGTCTCGACGCTGGCCCCCTTGGGCACCAGCGCGAGCACGGTCCGGGCGCTGCCCGCGCGCGGAGGATCGGAGTAGGTGTCGGAGTGGACCAGGACCGACAGGGGCGAGTTGACCAGGGTGAACCCCGTGACGACAAGAGCCGCAAGCGTTGCCCAGCGAAGTCGGGGCCAGCGGATCATCGCATCGATCATCGCCACGAACACGATCGGCATCAGAGCCAGCGAGTAGTGGAAGTCGGTGCCCCAGTAGTACGGATTGTCGCCGACGAAACGCCAGGCAAGTGTCGGGACCGCCACCAGCACCCACGGCGACGCGAGGGCCGCAAGACCGGTGATGCCGACCGTCAGGGCCACGGTGGCGAACTTGCGCCCAGGCTCCGATGTCAGGGTCGCGAGGATGCCGCGGTCGCCGCCCAGCATGTCGGAGTGCGTGTATGAGCCGGCGATCCACGGCATGATCAC
>JAOPXO010000034.1 GCA_025965115.1 Aeromicrobium sp. | reverse complement strand
ACGGCGGGGCCGACCGCGGCGGGCGTCAGGTCGATCGCCTTGATGCCGGCCTCTGCGTAGCGGGGTGCGTACTCGCGGTGGACGTATGCCGAGGTCGCCTCGAAGATCAGGTCGGGGAGCTCGTCCTGCTTGAGCAGCCAGTCGACACCCTCGTGCGAGGACTCGACGCCGAGATCGCGGGCGAGCTTGAGCCCCTCGGAGGACTCATCGACGCCGATCATCCAGCGCGGCTCGATCACATCGCTGCGCAGCAGTTTGTACAGCAGGTCGGTGCCGATGTTGCCGGGTCCGACGATGGCCGCGGTGACTTTGCGGGTCATATTCACTTACTCCTCGAAGGAGACGGTCAGGGGCGCGAACCCACTGATGGAAGCCGTCACGCGGTCACCCGCGGCGAACGGCACGAAGGGCCCCAGGGCCCCGGACAGAATCAGGTGTCCCGCACGCAGCGGATCGCCGAAGCGTGCGGCCTGGATGGCAAGCCACCTCAGCGCCTCAAGAGGATCGCCCAGGCAGGCGGCGCCGTTGCCGGACGAGCGCTCCTCGCCGTTGATGGTCAAGCTCATCTCGACGTCGCGCGGCTCGATCTCGGTGAGCGGGAGGCCGGCGTCGCCGATGACATAGAGGCCGCTCGATGCGTTGTCGGCGACCGTGTCGGTGAACTTGATGTCCCAGCCGTCGATGCGCGAATCGACGATCTCCAGCGCCGGCAGCGCCACGTCGACGGCCTCGCGGACCAGGTCGAGGGTGATCTGCTCCTCGGGCACGTCGATGTCACGGCTCAGCCGGAAGGCGACCTCCGCCTCCACCCGAGGCTGCAGGAGCGTGCGCATCGAGATCGGGGTGCCCGTGGTGCCGTAGCTGACGTCCATGTCGCTGAGCAGATAGCCGAAGTCGGGCTGGTCCACGCCGAGCTGGTCCTGCACCGCCTTGGAGGTCGCGCCGATCTTGCGGCCGACGACCGTCACGCCTGCGGCAAGCCGCTTCTGGACGAGGCCCTGCTGCACGGCGTACGCCGCTGGCAAGTCATCGGTCCCGATCAAATCTCGGACCGCCGCACACGGCACCCGCGTCTCCAGGGCCCGCGCAAGCCGCTCGGTAGCAGCAACGATGGCGGCCGGATCAGCCTTGATTGAGGACACAACGCCATACTAGAACCTGTTACAGTTTTGCGGTAGTTCACCCCGACGGAGGTCCCATGCAAGAGACGTATGACGTCGTCGTCGTCGGTGCGGGAGGCGCCGGAATGACGGCCGCTCTCGCCGCGGCTGAGCATGGCCTGGACACCGTCCTGATCGAGAAGAGCACCTACTTCGGCGGGTCGACAGCGCGCTCCGGCGGTGGCGTGTGGATCCCCGGCAACGCTGCGCTCAAGACCGCGGGACAGGTCAGCGCGACTGACCGCCAGGAGGCAAGCGACTACCTGCAGGCCATCGTCGGCGACGAAGTCCCCAAGGAGCGCCGCGAGACCTTCCTCGACCGTGGACCTGAGGTCATCGACTTCCTCCTCGACAAGACCCCGGTCAAGCTGAAGTGGGTCCCTGACTACTCCGACTACCTCCCCGAGCAGCCCGGTGGCCGCCCCAAGGGACGCAGCGTCGAGCCCGTCCCGATGGACGGCCGCATGCTCGGCAAGGAGCTCGACCACCTCCACCCGCCGTACGCCAAGGCACCGGCCAACCTGATCGTCACCCAGGCCGACTTCCGCAAGATCAGCCTCGGACTGCGCACCCTGCGCGGCCCGCTCACGATGATGAAGGTCGTCATCATGCGCATGATCAACTCGCTGCGCGGACGCAAGATGTACGCGATGGGCAATGCGTTGACCATCAGCCTCCGCAAGGCCCTGGTCGACGCTGACGTGCCGGTGCTCTACGAGACCGCGCTCACCGGACTGGTCATCGAAGGCGGCCGGGTCGTGGGCGTACGCGCCGAACATGACGGCAAAGAGGTCGTCATCCGCGCCCGCCGAGGCGTGATCCTCGGATCGGGCGGCTTCGAGAAGAGCGAGGCACTGCGCGAGAAGTACCTCCCCTCGCCCACCGACGCCGACTGGAGCACAGCGGCCGCGACCAACACCGGCGCCGGTATCGAGGCTGGAGTCGCGATCGGTGCGGCGATCGACCTGATGGACGACGCCTGGTGGGGACCGACGATTCCGCTGCCGTCCGGACCGTGGTTCTGCCTCGCCGAGCGCAACCTGCCCGGCTCGATCATCGTCAACTCGGCCGGCAAGCGATTCATGAACGAGGCGCTGCCGTACGTCGAGGCGACCCACGCGATCTACGAGGGTGAGGCCACCGGCGTCTCCCACGTGCCGGCCTGGCTCGTCATGGACCAGCGCTACCGCAACCGCTATCTCTTCGCCGGCCTCTCGCCACGGATGCCGTTCCCCGGTCGCTGGTACAAGTTCGGGACGGTGCGCAAGGCCGCCTCGCTCGCCAAGCTCGCAACCGAGATCGATGTCCCCGCCGAGGCACTCGAGGAGACGATTCAGCGCTTCAACGGCTTTGCCACGACCGGCAACGACGAGGACTTCCACCGCGGCGACAGCGCGTACGACCGCTACTACGCAGACCCGCGCGTGAAGCCCAACCCGTCGCTGCACAGCATCGACAAGGGTCCGTTCTATGCGGTCAAGATCGTCCCCGGCGACTTGGGCACCAAGGGTGGCATCGTCACCGATGAGCGCGCCCGCGCCCTGCGACCCGACGGGTCCGTCATCGACGGGTTGTACGCGGCGGGCAACTGCTCTTCGGCCGTCATGGGCCACACGTACGCCGGCCCCGGCGCCACCATCGGGCCGGCCATCACCTTCGGCTACCTCGCCGCGGAGGACATCGCTTCGCAGAAGGGCACCGACTGATGCCGATCGATCCCACCGTCGCGATCGGTGCCCTGGT
>JAOPXO010000113.1 GCA_025965115.1 Aeromicrobium sp. | reverse complement strand
TGGCCGGCCGCCGACTCAGCTTCGTCGGTGTCGACGATCCACACCTCGGCTATGACGAGCTCGACGAGATGCCTGCGGACGCCACCGCTGACCTGGCGATAGGGGTGGCCCACGCGCCATACCTGCGAGTCCTCGACCGCTGGAATTCGCTCGGCTATCCGCTGATCATGGCTGGTCACACACATGGTGGCCAGCTGTGCCTGCCGTTCTACGGCGCCCTCGTGACCAACTGCGATCTTGATCGCTCGCGGGCCAAGGGACTCCATACGCATCAGGTCGACGGGCACGATCCGTCGTGGCTCCACGTGTCGGCCGGTCTCGGCACGTCGCCCTATACGCCCGTACGTTTTGCCTGTCGGCCCGAGGCAACTCTGCTCACCCTGACTGGGATAGACTCGTCCGGTTCCCGCACGTAGGGAGCGTCGGGCTGTGGCGCAGCTTGGTAGCGCGCGTCGTTCGGGACGACGAGGCCGCAGGTTCAAATCCTGTCAGCCCGACCACTAGAAGCCGGTCCACCTCATTGAGGCGGGCCGGCTTCTTGGTGTCTCACGTCGCATGGGCGACGTCGTCCAACTGCTCATTTCGCAATCGGATCGTCACTCTTCGGGGGCCGCGGCGGACCAACGCCGTGGAAGAATCGGGGCATGGCCGACGAGCAGAGACCCGCGAAGAGGGTGGTCAAGCGCGTCGTCAAGAAGACTGTCGCGCGACCCGCCGCGGCAAGCGAACCCGAGCCACAGGTGCGCTATGGCCGACCGGTCACCGGGACAGCTCCACGCCCCAAGGCGAAGGCCGCCGCACCCACGCCGGCCAGCGCCAAGACCACCAAAGCCACCACGCGTCCGCCGCGCGCCAAGCTCGCGCTCGGCGGCAAGGTCACGAACGCACGGAAGGCCATCGCAACCCGGGGTTCCGACGCCGCATGGGGTGTCGCTGACTCGGCCCGCTCGGTCACCCGCGGTGTCGGCGGACGGGTCGCCCGCGGCGGCCGTGCGATCCGCAACGTGCGCATACCCCACTGGGACCCGCTGCCAGCGTCGATCTTCACCGGCGCCGTTGTGGGACTCGTCGCCGTCGGGCTCGGGCGCGCTGCGCTGGCCATGTTCGAGCGCACCCGCGGCGTGTCCAGCGGGGGCGGCAACTGGGGTTCGCTGACCTTCGTGGTCGTGACGTTCATTGCCTTCGTCGTCGGGGAGCTCCTGCTCTCGGCGTTCGGATCCACCCAGGCGCGGCTCACCAGCTTCCTCGGCATCGTGCTCGCGATCACCGCTCTCCTCGGACTGTTCCTCGGCCTCTCCGAGACCAACTGGGCTCTGCTGCTCGTGCCGGTGCTCGGCGCCGTCACCTACGCCATCTCGTTCGGTCTCCTCAACATTGCCGAGAACAGTTCGGCGCCGACTGAGTGAGTGGCAGTCGCGGTTGGCTCGTTCGGCTTCGCCTGACAGCCTGCGCACCTATCCTGATCTGAGTCTTCGAAAGGGTGCGACGGGTGCGGGGTGTTGGAGTGGCGGCCGCCCTGATCTCGCTGGTCGCCCTGGCAGCCTGTTCGCCCAGCCATGCGTCGCCGCACAGAGAGGTGGCGCCTGCGCCTGGTCAATGCATCGCCAAGGAGAAGGCCGATCTCGACGATTTCGCGCCCGACTTCACCAGCGTCGTCCCCTGCACGAAGCCACATGCCTACGAGATCGTCGACGTGCAGCCGATCCCTCACCGGTTCCTCTCCGGCACCACACCAAAGCAACGCCTGGCCAACCGCGCAGAGCTCACCAAGGCATCCGGCGAAGGTCAGCTGCCGCGAGACTTCCGGGTGTATTCACTGGAAAGGTGCCGGCTCGCGATCATCCATGCCGCTGGCCTCGATCGAGTCAAGATCAAGGACAAGTCGGCCGCCGAGACTCGCATCTACCCAGTGCTGGGCGGTGCCGAGATGCGGCTCAACGTCGCGTCTCCGAAGCGATGGGTCGCCGGAGACCGAGACTTCGAGTGCTCGGTGCGATACACGGCACATCAGAACGCGCGCTCCAACCGGCCGATCAGGCTCGTGACCTCGAAGGGTCTCCCGGACTACCGAATGCTCACCACTGGCGACTTTCCGGCCGATCGTCGGCAGTGTGTCACGTATGACCAGGATGACAATCGCGTCCTGGTGCCCTGCAGCAAGCAACACTACGGCGAAGTCATGTTCCGCTATGACGCCGCGAAGGTTTTCAGCACGTCGTTCATTGCTGGTCTGAGGAAGCGCGAGTACTACAACGAGGACTACACCGACAAGCAATGGGAGACCCTCAGCGGTCCATGCTTCGATGCGCTCGACACATTGTTCGGCGCTGACTGGAGTGAGAAACTCACGGGCTCAGCGGACTTCGGAGACATCGGTTGGGAGGCGGACCTCAACACCGGCCGCTACGACTTCAACTGCCTCGCCACCCCGTACGAGTCCGAGACCTACGATCTCCCACCCGGAAGCCTGTTCAATGGCGCTAGCGACGTCCACCTGGTCAAGATCGGCAAGAAGCTCCCCAGCTGACCGTTCACCAGCCGGTGACCACGAGGGCGACCGTGGCGCCGAGGATGAGGGTGCCCAGCGCCTGACGGGGCCAGGTCCACTTCGGGTCCGCACCGTCATGGCCGAAGAGCCCGAGCAATGACAGCGCGAGGCCGGGCAGTGACAGCAGCAGGAATCCGTTGCGGAGGACGCTCTCGGGCGAGTGCAGCATCGAGAACACCAACCGGGCGAAATACGTGCCGATGATCAGCATGACCAGCGTCTTGAGCACGCCGACCGGCATCAGCCCGTGCAGCCGGGTCGAGTTGGGGAACTTGCGCTCATAGATCGACAGGATCTGCGGAATGGCAAACAGCACGGCGCCCACCCACAACTGCCAGCAGTTGCCGAGGAAGGCGCTGGCCATGAACACGAACATGCCCGTAC
>JAOPXO010000084.1 GCA_025965115.1 Aeromicrobium sp. | reverse complement strand
CGAGACGGCAGCGACGGGATCGGCATGGCCGAGCATTTCGAGCACCGCATTCGACCGCTGTCGGCGGCCATTGCCGTGCCCGTCTTCGCGTTCTTCTCCGCAGGTGTCAAGGTCGACGGGTGGCACGGCTTCACCTCGGCCATGTCCGAGCCGATCACGCTGGGCATCATCGCCGGCCTGTTCCTCGGCAAGTCGATCGGCGTGTTCGGTGCCACCTGGCTGGTGGCGAGGTTCACTGGTGCCGAGCTCGACGACGACCTCGCCTGGCTCGACGTACTCGGCATCGCCATCCTGTCGGGCGTCGGCTTCACCGTGTCGCTGTTGATCGGCGAGCTGGCATACGGCGTCGGAAGTCTCACCGATGAGCACGTCAAGATCGGTGTGCTGGTCGGCTCGATTGCCTCTGCGCTGGTCGCCGGCGTCCTGCTGACAGCTCGCAATCGGCGATATCGCGCGATCGAAGTGCTCGAATCAGCCGACCGTGACGGCGACGGCATCCCGGACGCGTTCCAGGGCTAGATCCGGAGCGTCTCGATGGCTCCAGGCAACCATGTGGACTAGTCACAAAGAACTATCCACACCTGTGGAATCTCCTGTGGGTTGGCCTCCCGTCGGCGGCGAGTCGTCGGGCAACGCCTTTAGGGTTGTCCACATGGCAGACCTGCATTCGATCGCGCACGAGCTCTACGGTCTGCCGCTTGCCGAATTCATCCAGACACGAGACGCCTGGGCGGCCACCGAACGCGATGGCGGCGACGCACAACTGGCCTCGGACGTGCGCGCGCTTCGCAAGCCCAGTGCCACGGCGTGGGCCGTCAACCTGCTCGCAAGGAGCCAGCCCGACCTCCTCGAGGACCTTGTCGACCTAGGCGCTCAGCTGCGTCAGGCGCAGGCGGCGTCGGACGGCACACGTATGAGATCGCTCGACCACGACCGTCGACAGCTGATGGCCCGCGTGGCCGGCGAGGCCGTGGCGATCGCGGAGCAACACGATCAGTCCCTGGGTTCGGCCGCAACAGCCGGCATCGACGAAACGATGAAGGCCGCCCTTGCTGACCCCGACGCCGGACGCGCCGTGCTCGACGGAATGCTCGTCACCGGCCTCTCTGCGCCCGGACTTGGCGCCGTCGACCTCAGCGACACCGTGGCGATCGATCCCGCGCCATCTCGAAGGAACACCACGCGCGACACTGACGATTCGTCCGAGATCGTCATCGCCCGCAAGGCGGTGACCACCGCCGGTCGCGAGGCAACGGCCGCTGGCAAGGCCGCAGCAACGGCTCGGGCCAAGCTGGACAACGCCGTCGAGCAACGATCCGACCTCGAGCGCCAGGTTGCCGATCTCACGGCTCAGCTCGAGACGCTCGAGGCACGACTCACCGTGGCCGGCACCAAGGTGGACGCCAGGCAGGACGATGTCGACGCGACCAGCAAGGCCGAGGCCGAGGCTCTCCAGGCGCTCGATGACGCCGAGGCGTTGGTGTCCGATCTCGAGGGCTAGCTCTTGGTCAGGCGTGAGGTTCCCGCACTCGTCCCTCGACGACGAAGGCCAGACGACGAAGAGTCTCCACGTTCCGCCACTTCAGGCCGAGACCTGTGATCGGCGGTGGAATGAGCTTCCCCGGCCCCTCCACGACTTCCTCGTTGATCTCGACCAAGGTCTTCGCACCGTCGGGGCTGAGCGTGATCAACACCTCGGCCTCGCCGACCGGCCAGGCGCGAGCCCTCAGCCGAATCTGTCTGCCCGGCAGCGACTCCAGCACCTTGGTGTGATCATCGATCAGGGCAGGCCACACGCCCACCGAGTGGTGGATCTTCGCACCAACCGCCGGCCAGGACTCCGTCACATCGCGTATGCGTGATGCACCGACCACCCACAACGGATAGAGCCATCCGTCGGCGAGCACGTCCCACACCTGATCAGGTGTGGCGTTGATGGTTCGCGTGTTGGTTGTCATGGCCCTCCTCAGGTCAAGGAAGGCGTACCCGAATCGCGCGAGCGGAAACAACCGCGGAGCTAGTGGCTCACTCCCACTCGATCGTTCCGGGCGGCTTGCTCGTGATGTCGAGGACCACACGGTTGACCTCGTCGACCTCGTTGGTGATGCGGGTCGAGATGCGCTCGAGCACGTCGTACGGCAGACGGCTCCAGTCGGCCGTCATGGCATCCTCGCTCGACACCGGGCGCAGCACGATCGGGTGTCCATACGTACGACCGTCGCCCTGCACACCGACCGAGCGGACGTCGGCAAGGAGCACGACCGGGAACTGCCAGATGTCGACATCGAGGCCCGCAGCAGTGGTCTCCTCGCGGACGATCGCGTCGGCCTCACGCAGGATGCGGAGACGCTCGGCGTCGACAGCCCCGACGATGCGGATCGCGAGCCCGGGTCCGGGGAACGGGTGTCGGCCGACAATCGCCTCGGGGATGCCGAGCTGACGCCCGACATCGCGAACCTCATCCTTGAACAGCGTGCGCAACGGCTCGATCAGGCTGAACTCGAGGTCCTCGGGGAGACCTCCGACGTTGTGGTGGCTCTTGATGTTGGACGCACCCGCGCCTCCGCCGGACTCGACGACATCGGGATAGAGCGTGCCCTGCACGAGGAACTTCACCGGCGCGCCAGGAGTGGCGAGGACCTCGCGCTCGGCGGCCTCGAAGACCCGGATGAACTCGCGGCCGATGATCTTGCGCTTCTCCTCGGGGTCGGAGACGCCGGCCAGGAAGCCGAGGAACTGGTCCTTCGCATCGACGACCTTGAGGTCGACTCCGGTGGCCTTGACGTAGTCCTTCTCGACCTGCTCGGCCTCGCCCTCGCGAAGCAGGCCGTGGTCGACGAAAACGGCGGTGAGCTGGTCGCCGATGGCACGCTGCACCAACGCGGTCGACACCGCCGAGTCAACACCGCCTGACAGGGCCGAGATGACCCGGGCGTCGCCAACCTGCCGGCGGATCAGCTCGATCTGCTCCTCGACGATGTTGCTGCTGGTCCAGGTCTGCCGGCAGCCGGCGATGTTGACGAGGAATGCCTCGAGGATGCGCTGCCCGTGCTCGCTGTGCAGCACTTCGGGGTGCCACTGCACCCCCGCGAGCTTGCGCGATGTGTCTTCGAATGCGGCGACGGTGGCGCGCGGCGAGTTGGCGTTGACCAGGAATCCCTCGGGAGCGCCGATGACCTCGTCGCCGTGCGACATCCAAGACGTCAGCGTGTCCGGGAGGCCGGCCAACAAGGTGCCCGGCTCCAGCACGGTGACGGCGGTGCGGCCGTACTCCCGCTGGCCGGTCTT
Source organism: Aeromicrobium sp. (assembly GCA_025965115.1). GTDB lineage: Bacteria > Actinomycetota > Actinomycetes > Propionibacteriales > Nocardioidaceae > Aeromicrobium. The sequence goes on along the minus strand of JAOPXO010000084.1, from coordinate 4,092 downwards.
GGCGACATTGCCGCCGAGCGCCTGGGCCATCGCCATGAAGCCGTAACAGATGCCGAACACCGGGATCTCGGCGTCGAGCATTGCCGGATCGAGCTGCGGCGCGCCCGGCTCGTAGACCGACGAGGGGCCGCCGGAAAGGATGATGGCGGCCGGATTCCTGGCGATCATCTCGGCCACTGGCATCGTGTGGGGGACGATCTCGGAGTAGACCCGAGCCTCTCTCACCCTCCGGGCGATCAACTGCGCATATTGCGCCCCGAAATCGACGACGAGCACCAGGTCATGTTCAGGGGTCACGAGGACAGTCTATCGGCGCAGAAATTCTTAGAAACCGCCGTAACCCCTTGTCCAACGCCTCGTTTTACACGGTGGATCTAACAAAACTCCCTCCCGTTAGATCATGTGCCGCCAATTTGATGGCACAACAGGGCCCGACCCGTGAGCTCCCTCCCGGTCGGGCTCTGTGCATTCCGGAGGGTTTTGTTGTTATTCCAGATAAAACCCCGCTCGGCTCGACCCTCGCTGGGCGTCCGCGGCTACCGGCCGCGATCAGGCAGGTCGCGACAGAGCGATCGTGGGACGTGCAGACCCCTGGCGTCGGGCACGGCGCAACCAGCCGTGGTGCCTGACGCGACGACATTCCAGCCTGCTGCCTTCGCCTCGTTGAACCGGGCGAACCAACGCGTATGCGTCCCCTTGCCCGCGCAACCGCTTGGCGGCGACACGCCGTCACGGCTCTCGCAGCCTGAGATCACGGCGTCGACGTCCAGGATGAGCCACGTCCCGTCGCATGCCACGGTGTCGACCTGTCGTTCAGGGGCGATCTCCACGCCAGACAGGAGCAGGTCGATCCACGACCGGTCGCAGTGATCGGCCGGTGGACCTTCGCACCCGAAAGGCGCCTCGCACTTCTTCAGTTCACCGATCTGGTCCTTGGTGCCCCACGCCTCGTTGTTGACGATGACCTGCGAGGCCTTGGCCCCGTTCGTGTCGAGCCTGACTGCGAGGGGGTGCGTCCCGGTCTTTTTACAGGTCGCATCCTTCGCGGGCGCCACGACATCCTGGACAACGGTCAGGTAGACGGAATCGCGGTCCTTCGACAGGTCGACCTCGACAGTCGCGTGCGGCTTCTTGGTGCAGCCGACAGCAATGTCCTTGAGGGTCAGCTGCAGCACACCGGGCTCCGGGCGGGACACGGCGGTGGCCTCTGCTTCGTAGGTGCCCGGCGGCTGTGTGCCTTCGAACGCCTCAGGCGTCGCGCGGCCACCAGCCTCACCGCACGAGGCGATTGCCGCGAGGGCGATCAGGGTCACGAGAAGACGCCCGACACCTCTGACCGCTGCTGCCTGACGCACCGGCACACTCTGACAGGCTCCGTCCGGCGTGTCCATGACGCCGGACCTCGGCATCCGGCCCGAGGGTAGGGCTCAGCTGACGCCGATGATCGGCAGTCTGAGTGCGGCGGGTGCATCGGCGGGGACGACCGGAGCGTTCGGAGTCACCGGATCGACCCGGCGATAGGCGGTGCCGACGGCGGGGCGTACGTCGTTCTCACCCTTGTTGGGCCAATAGGAGATCGCGCGCTCCGCCTGAGCGGTGATCGTGAGCGAGGGATTGACGCCCAGATTGGCGCTGATCGCCGAGCCGTCGACGACATGCAGCCCCTCGTAGCCGAAGAGCCGCTGATAGGGGTCGATCACCCCGTTCTCGGGGGTGTCGCCGATCGCGCAGCCGCCCATGAAATGGGCCGTGAGGGGGACGTTGAACGGCTCCCCGATCGTGCCACCGGGCGTGCCATCCATGTGCTTGGCCATCAGTTGTACGGCTTCGTGCGCAGGCGGGATGAATGACGGATTGGCCGCGCCGTGGCCCTGCTTCGAGGTCAGCTTGCGGCGGCCGGTGATGCCGCGCTTGGTGTAGGTCGTGATCGAGTTGTCGTGCGTCTGCATGACGAGCGCGATGACAGTGCGCTCCGACCAGTGCCGCAGGTCGTACAGCTTGAACAGGCTGGTCTTCTGCTTCCACATCTCCTTGAGCCAGACCCGCCAGCGCGGGGTGTCCGTGCTGCCGTCAGTCAGCACGGTCTGCATCAGGGACATCGCGTTGGAGCCCTTGCCGTAGCGGACCGGTTCGACGTGCGTGTGCTCATCGGGGTGGAACGACGAGGTGATCGCCACACCCTCGCTGTAGTCGACATCCTTGCCGTTCGCGATCGCGCCGAGCAGCGCCTCGGAGTTGGTTCGGGTCAACAAGCCCAGTCTGGACGAGACGTTGGCCAGATGGCCCTTGTCCCGCATCTTGTGCAACAACTTCTGGGTGCCCATCGTGCTCGCCGAGAACACGACCTGCTCGGCGGTGATCTTCTTGTGCGGGCGGAACCGCTTGTTGGTGCGGCGGGTCTCGATCTCGTAGCCGCCGCCAGGCAGCGGGCGCACGGCGGTGACCGTCGTCAGCGGGCGGACCTCGGCACCGGCCTGCTCGGCCAGGTGGAGGTAGTTCTTGACCAAGGTGTTCTTGGCGTTGTGACGGCAACCCGTCATGCACTCACCGCAGTTGAGGCAGGCGTTGCGCTCCGGCCCGGCACCGCCGAAGTACGGGTCGGCCACCGCCTCGCCGGGCTGACCGAAGAACACGCCGACCGGGGTGTGATGGAACGTGCCGCCCACGCCCATGTCCTCGGCGACCTGCTTGATGATCTCGTCGGCCGGGGTGACGTACGGATAGACGGTCACACCGAGCATCCGCTTGGCCTGGTCGTAGTACGGCGCGAGCTCGGCCTTCCAGTCCGTGATGTCGCCCCAGGAGGGATCCTTGTAGAACGGGTCGAGCGGTTCGTACAGCGTGTTGGCATAGACCAGCGAGCCACCGCCGACACCCGCGCCGGAGAGGATCAGGACGTCCTTGAGCTTGTCGATGCGCTGAATGCCGTAGCAACCGAGCTGCGGCATCCACAGGAACTTGCGGAGCCGCCAGGAGCTCTTGGCGAAGTCCTTGTCCGCATAGCGCTTGCCAGCCTCGAGGACGGCGATCTTGTAGCCCTTCTCCGTCAGCCGCAGCGCAGAGACGCTGCCGCCGAAGCCGGACCCGATGACCAGGACGTCGTAGTCAAATGCCTTAGGCACGCGGTGTCCTCCGGAGAATCTTCAGGCCGGTCGTGAGCAACTTGGCCCAGGTCCGCGGAGCCATCGACGTCGGACCGGCCATCGGGATGAGCCGTTGCACGCCGACCGACTGCGGCTCGGTGTAGCGCAGGATGCCCTCGGCGCCCTGTCTGCGGCCGAGACCCGACTGGCGCATGCCACCCATCGGGGCGTCGATGCTGCCGAAAGTGGCAGAGAAGCCTTCGTTGATGTTGACCGTGCCGGCCTTGATGCGTCCGGCTATCGCACGAGCCTCGCGGGGCTTGCCCCAGATACTGGCGTTGAGGCCGTACTCCCCTTGGTTGGCCAGCGCCACGGCGTCTTCGGTCGTGGCGTACGGATAGAGCGACACCAGCGGTCCGAATGTCTCGCCGGCGAAGCACACAGCAGACTCGGTGACGCCTTCGAGGACGGTCGGCTCATAGAAGAACGGGCCGATGTCGGGGCGACCCTTGCCACCCACCAGCACCGTCGCTCCGTTGTCGACGGCGTCCTTGACGTGTGCGGTCACCGTCTCGAGCTGTGCCTTCGAGACCAGCGAGCCGATGTCGGCATCCCAGTCGAGCGCTGCGCCGAGTGCGAGGTGCTGGACGCGTGACACGAAGGCCGTACGGAACTCGTCGAAGCGCTCCTGCGGCACGTACAGCCGCTCGATCGAGACGCACAGCTGGCCGGCCGAGGAGAAGCACGCCTCGACGGCACCCTCCGCGGCCTTGTCGATCTTGGCGCTCGGGAGCACGATCATCGGGTTCTTGCCGCCGAGCTCGAGCGAGCAGCTGATCAGCCTGGCCGCAGCCTGCTGGGCGATGAGCTTGCCGGTCGCGGTCGAGCCGGTGAAGCAGATGTAGTCGGCGCGCTCGATGATCGCGGTACCGACAACGGATCCGGCTCCGCTGACGACCTGCCAGACATCAGTCGGGATGCCGGCCTTGCGCATCAGCTCGATACCGGC
>JAOPXO010000031.1 GCA_025965115.1 Aeromicrobium sp. | reverse complement strand
AGAATGGTCACGGTGCTCCTGCACTGCGCGGCCGGGGATTATCCCTGGGAGGGACTGGCACGCAATGCCGACCTAGTTTAAGAGTTTGTGAACGCGTTCTCAAAATCGAGCGGACGAGCGAGCTCTGCGAGCGAGCGCCGCTCGAGGTTTGGGGGTCCCCCCACGAGCCTGCGAGCAGGGGGCGTGGGCCGCGCCGCAGGCGCCCGGACTATCGAAACCCCCGTGAGCCAAGTGACCTACGTCACCCAGCGCCGTACGTGGTTTCGATACGTCGCTCGCAGGGCGAGCTCCTACTCAACCGTCGGAGCGCCGAGCGAGGGCCGAACGAAGCCGCGTGGCATCCACTCGCCAGAAGTCGTGCTGGGCGCCGTCGACGAAGGTCACCGGCACTTGTTCGGTGAACCGTGACGTGAGATCGGCATCCTCCTCGATGTCGACTCGTACCCAACCGTCACCGGTCTCGGCACACACCTCGGCAATCAGCTGCTCAGCCGCTTCACAGAGGTGACAGCCGGCCCTGGAGTAGACAACGACACGGGCGTCGTCGGCGTGCGCCGGCTTCACGTGGCGTCGAGGCCGAGGGTCTCGCTCCGGGCCAGCGAGCGCAGGCGGCCCTTGGCGACCTTGCCGTTGGCAGATTGCGGCAGGCCCTGGACGATCACCACGCGTCGCGGCTGTTTGAATCGCGCAAGCCGCGTACGACAGTGTGCCTCGACGGCCTCGAGCAGCCTCTGCTCATCGGCGCCAGCCGCTTCGGGCACCACGAAGGCCACCACCGCCTCGCCGGTCTCTTCATCTGGCAGGCCGACGACGGCGACCTGTGCGACACCCGGCACCTCGGCGATGACGTCTTCGACCTCGAAGGGGTAGACGTTGAATCCCGACACGATGACGAGCTCGCGCAGTCGGTCGACCAGGGTCAGGTCGCCGTCCTCGTCGAGGTAGCCGATGTCGCCAGTGGGATACCAGCCGTCGGACCGCGGCCCGTCGACTCCATCGGGCCAGTAGCCGGAGAACACGTTGTCGCCGCGCACCCAGATCTCTGCGGGATCACCCGGTGAGGCGTCCTCACCGCCAGATTCGACGATGCGTATGTCGATGCCGGGAAGTGGACGCCCGACGGATCCGGCCTTGGGGCCGCCGTCCGCCCCGCGCTTGGATCCCATCGTGACGGCGATGACCGGTGCGGTCTCGGTCAATCCGTAGCCCTGCTCGATGTGCTTGCCCGAAGAGGCGAGAAATGTGTCGGCAAGATCGGGGTCGAGCGCCGAGGCGCCCGACAGGATCATCGTGACGGTTGCAAGCTTGTCGCGAAGGTCGTCGCGACCAGCCCAGGCGGCGACGACGGGCGGCGCCAACGGCACGTTGGTGACTCCCTCAGCACTGATCCGCTCGAGCAACCCACCGGGGTCGAATCCGTCGACGAGCAGCACCCGTGCACCCTGCTTGACGGCCTGGCCGAGCACGCAGTTGAGGCCATAGATGTGGAACATGGGCAGCAGCCCAAGGCATACGTCCTCGGACGTCACGGCCGGTGGATCGAGACGGGCGATCTGCTCGGTGTTCGCGATCAACGCCCGGTGCGTCAGCATCGCGCCACGCGGTTTGCCGCTGGTGCCCGATGTGTAGAGGACCACCGCCAGCGCCTCGGCGTCCGGTGGAGCCGCCGGGTCAGCGCCGGACGCATCGGCCAGGAAGGTGTCGAACGAGGTCTCACCGGCGAGCGGATCAGTGCCGTCGACGATGACCGAGATCTGGTGATCGGATGTCACGGCCTCGCGCACCTGCGCGACGCCGGCTTCGTCGCAGAGCACGACTCGCGCCTTGGAGTCGGCCAGCATCCGATCAATCTCGCGGGTCGTCGACCGGGGGTTGATCGGCACGGCCACCATGCCGCCGCGCAGGATGCCGTAGTAGGCGATCGGCAGGTCGATGCGATTGGCCATCACGACGGCGACTCGTTGTCCGGCGACCAAACCGCGAGCGGAGAGTCCACGCGCGACAGCATCGGCCGCGTCGTCGAACTGCCGCCAGCTGAGCTCTCGTCGATCGGCTCGGTGTTCAACCAGCGCGATGCCATCCGGGTTGTGTGCCGCGGCCTCTCGGAGGTACTCGCTGACATTCACTGTCACGCCCTGAGTCAACCACAGGTCACTCCCACGAGAGGGCGTTAGTCTCGGTTGCATGTCACGGGAATCCACACCCGACCAGCCGCGCAATCTCCAGTCGCGTTCGCTGCTCGCGGGGCAGTCGGCGGCCTCGGCCGCCGAGATGGAGGACGCCCTCAGCACCGCCCCTGACACCACTGCCGCAGCGTTCTTCGACGTCGACAACACGATCATGCAGGGCGCATCGATCTTCCACCTCGCGCGCGGCCTGCATCGTCGAAAGTTCTTCACGACGGGCGACATCGCGAAGGCCGCCTGGCAGCAGTTCTACTTCCGGATCGCCGGCGTCGAGGACCCTGAGCACATCGCCAAGGCCCGAGCCTCCGGCCTCGCATTCATCGCCGGCCACACCGTGCAGGAGCTGCAGGAGATCGGCGAGGAGATCTTCGACGAGAACATGGCACACAAGATCTGGCCCGGCACCCGCGCCCTCGCGCAGTGGCATCTCGACCGTGGCCAGCAGGTCTGGCTCGTCACCGCGGCGCCCGTTGAGATCGCATCGACGATCGCCCGACGCCTCGGTCTGACCGGAGCCCTCGGAACGGTGTCGGAGCACGTCGACGGGGTTTACACCGGCGAGCTCGTCGGCGAGATGCTTCACGGTGAGGGCAAGGCCACCGCGGTCAAGGCGATTGCCGAACGTGATGGCCTCGTGCTCGACGAGTGTTATGCGTACTCCGACTCGCACAACGACCTGCCCATGCTGTCGCTGGTCGGACACCCGTGCGCGGTCAACCCCGACAAGGCGCTGCGGGCATATGCGAAGTCCAAGGACTGGCGCATCCGTGACTACCGCACCGGTCGCAAATTTGTCGTTGCCGGCGCCAAGGCCGCGCTGGCCGCCGGAGCGACCGGCGGGGCATGGAAAATCTGGCGGAAACGGCGTAAATAGTAATCCTGACAGGCGATCCTTTACGAGTTAGACTCTCGGAGATCAGGGAGGGCCTGTGAGAACATCCACAACTGCGCTGCGCGTTGTGTTGTCGCACGCCCTCATGGGGTTGGACGACCGCTCACTGGCGCTCGCACTCACCGTGGCCGACTCGCCGGCATATGCGCCGTCTGATGGCTCGTCCCCCGGTCCAGACGACCACTTCGACCCCGAGGCCATGCGACTGCGCGCGCTCGTCGATCTCGCCAAGGGCGGCGACGCCGAGGCATACGGCCAGCTCTACGACCACTATGTGTCGGGGGTCTTCCGCTTCATCTACTACCGCGTCAGCTCACAGCAGCTCGCGGAGGACCTGACGAGCGAGACCTTCGTCCGCGCACTGCGTGCGATCCAGCGCTTCAACTGGCAGGGCAAGGACTTCGGCGCCTGGCTGACGACGATCGCTCGCAACCTGGTCGCCGACCACTTCAAGTCGAGTCGTGCACGCCTCGAGATCGTGACCGAGACGATCCCGGAAGGCCGAGCCACGGTCGCGAGCCCCGAGCAGGAGGTGCTCGCGCTCATCTCCAACGAGATGCTGTTCGAGGCCGTCAACTCGCTGCCCAACGAGCAGCGTGACTGCGTCCTGATGCGCTTCATCCAGGGCCTGTCGATCGCGCAGACCGCCGCCGCGCTCGGACGCAGCGAGGGTGCCATCAAGCAGCTCCAGCTGCGCGCCGTCCGAAGTCTCGCCAAGACCGTGTCGGGAGACGTCAGATGACCACTCCCACCCGTAACTTCCGACCCGCCGAACTCGTTGAGCCAAGTGAAGATTTCACCATCCAAAGGACCCCATCATGATCCGCCGTCGAGCTGACGACGCCCAGGCCTTCGAAGAGGCCTGGAGCGGTCGCGCGCCTCGAAATGCGCAGATCGCCGAGCTGGTCCAGTTCGCCGAGAACCTCTGCGAAGCGGCCGTCGTCGAGCCGTCGCCCGAATTCCGCGGCTCTCTCCGCACGCTCCTGATGACCGAGGCCGAGACAGCCCTGGTTCCGGTGGTCAAGACGTCTCGTCCGGTCACCCGCGCTCCTGCGCCTCGCACCCACAGCGTGCGTCGCCGGGTCGCCGGCCTCACCGCCGCCGTGCTGGCCTCAGTGGCTGCTGTTGGTGTGGTTTCCTCGAGCGCCTCGGCCGTGCCGGGTCAAGCCCTCTATCCGGTCAAGCGCAGCGTCGAGTCCGTCGAGCTCGCCTTGCACCGCGGCGATGCCTCACGTGGTTCGTTCCAGCTGGCCCAGGCCTCGGAGCGACTCGCCGAAGCCCGCAAGCTGGCCTCCGACCCGTCGGCCAACAACGCCGACCTGGTCGCATCGGCCCTCGACGACTTCACCAGTCAGGCCAAGTCCGGCTCGAGCTCGTTGTTCAACGCCTTCACCGACAACGGCAAGCAGAATTCGATCCGTACGGTCAACGCATTCGCCGCCTCGGCCACCGCCGAGCTCGCAAGTCTCTCCGGCGATCTGCCCGACAGCGCTGACGGCTCATTCGATTCGGCGACGCAGGCCATCTCCAAGCTCGCGACGCAGGCGTCGACCCTGTGTTCGGCATGTTCGACGACCGACGTGCAGTCCCTGGTCAACGCCGTGACAGGTCTCAGCCAGGTCGCTGCGACCCCTACGAAGGCGTCCACGTCCGCGCCCTCCAGCACCAAGACACCGGCGACTGTCACGCCCACGACGACGCCGACCAAGAAGCCGATCATCGCCCTGCCCACGCCGACCACGGCGCCGGTCACGCTCGGCAACATCACCAATCCGCTTCTCGGAGCTTTGCTCGGCGACGACAATCAGCAGGGCCT
>JAOPXO010000057.1 GCA_025965115.1 Aeromicrobium sp. | reverse complement strand
TTCCTGAGAGGGCTGATCGCACGCAGGTAGTGCAGGACCAGCACGTGCAGCAGATAGACGCGGAAGCTCAGCGCCGAACACCTGCTGAAGAACCCAAACCAGCGCCCCGGACGGTTGGCATAGGTCTTGGCGAGCAGGAAGACCGACGCCGCAAAGACGACAACATTGGGCGTGAGGTTTGAATACGCCCAGAACGATCCATCACGAAACGTCTGTTCGAAATAGACCACGAGGCACGTCGCCGTCACCCCGACCAACGCCCCCAGCGCATAGAAGGCCGGGCGAATCCTCAGGCCATGATGGTGCAGGTAGAAGCCGAGAATGAACACCCCGAGATAGCCCGATGGGAAGTCGGGATATGCCCCCGAGTTCAGCTTGACTGCACCCGGCCAGAAGTGGTGGACGACCGGTAGCAGGATCGTGAAGATCAACCACAGCGAGAGGGCATATCGCAGAAGTCTGTCTCGTCGCATTGCAGGAAGAGCGGTGAGCGGGCGCAACAACGGTACGACGAGGTAGATGCCGACCAGAACGTAGACAAACCAGAGATGGTAGGCAAGCGGGCCGCTCAGGAATGCCTTGAGCGCCCCCCAGACGTCGCCGTGCCGATGGTCCGATCCGCTCACGACCGGCAGGTCACTCACGGCGAAGTAGGCATCGAAAGCTGCGTAGATCGCGCTCCAGGTCACCAACGGCACCAGCACCCGCAGTGTTTGCTGACGCAACCGGAAACGGTGACCCGGATCGAGCAACAGCGCGCCCGAGATCATGAAGAAGCAGCTGACCGCGAAACGGCCCATCGAGTCATAGATGTTGGCGACATTGAAATGCGAGATCACGTCGATCTTGGGATCTTGTCTCGCCAGAATGATCAGCCAGGCCGAATGCAGGGTGACCACTCCAACGGTCGCCCACACGCGCAGGTAGTCAAAGTAGTAGACCCGGACCGGCGCCGCCGTCTCCGCCGCGGGATGGGCGCGGCTCTCGGTCATACTGCCTGTTTACCAGAGGTACGCAGGCGAGCATTCCGGGAAAGCGAGGTGATCCCATGACCGACAACTCTCAGGCGCCTGGCGCCGCGACGATACGGATCGGGTTCAAGAACGTACTCCGCGCGACGTGGTTGCAGCGGACCCACCGGTGGGTCAAGCGCGTGCCCCAACTCCGACGCGAACTGGTGGGCCCGGGTGGGATGCACGCCTCGGTCTACCTGTTCGCCGAGGTCAAAGGTCGGATGGAGCGGGCGAGCCTCGGCTGGATACTGCGCGGTTGGGACGTCGCGCGGACTCGGGGCACGAACAAGGCCTATAGCGACCCCGCCGTGCACCGGATCGTGGAAGCGCACAGCTTCCTGCTGGGTTCAACGACACGACAACGCCGCAGGGCGACGATCGTCACGTACGAACACCTCGCGACCGGCATCCGGTGGACGGTCGCCACGACTCATTTGTCCTCGTCAGGCGGAACGACGTCCGATGCCGCGGCCGCGTCGAGATCGGCCGAGGCGCAGACCCTCGCACAGTTGTGTGCGCAATTCGGCGTGGACGTCATTGCCGCTGACTTCAACAACTCCGTCGTTCGACCGGGAACGCCTCGCGCCGTGCTGGAGTCGGTCGGCTACACCGATTGGCGGTCGGTGATCGCGGTCGAGAATGTGGACCACGACAGTCACTACGAGATCGGGAAACCGAATCCGCGCAGCGGTAAACACCTCGACGGCATCTATCTCGGACCGCGGGTCACCGCGCTCAACGGGCGCCTGCAGGTCACCGAGCCGGGAAGCTCCGACCACCTCGGACTCGTCTGCACTGTCTCGATCATCGCGCCGGCCCAGTGAAATTGCGCTCAGCGGAGCGCGTACGTCTGGTGGATCGCGTTGGGCGTCGCCACCGTTGAGACCGGTTCGAGCTCGACCCGTGTTCCTTCGGCGAACAGCGGAGTTCCGCCGCCCAGCACGACCGGAGCGATGTGCAGAGAAAGCGTGTCGGCCAAGCCCGCCGCGAGCACCTGACCACAGACATCGCCGCCACCCATGACCACGACGTCCTTGTCGCCGGCCGCGGCCCTGGCGAGGTTGAGTGCAGACTCGAGACCGTCGGTGACGATGGTGAACCGGTTCTTGAGCCGAACTGTCTCGGGTGCCGAGTGGGTCACCACGAAACACGGCGGCTCAGCGGCGTGGCCCGCGCCGTAACCGATCTCCTCGCTCCACCCGTTGGGGGCGTCGACGATGTCGAACAGCTTGCGACCCATCACGACTGCCCCGCTGCGGGTGGTAGCCCTGCTCAGAAGTTCCTTCTCCGTGTCGTCGTCGGAGAACGCCCACAAGTGCAGCACCTCGCCATCGACGCCGAGCCCGTGTTCTGCATCCACACCCGGGGCGGTGACGTACCCGTCGAGCGACATGCTGATGTCCACGATCACTTCACTCATGACAGCCCCGCCAGGATCTCGTCGAGACGCGTGTAGCCCTCGTTGACGCCGACATCCATGCCGTTGTTGATCATCCCGTCGCGATCCTCCACGGTCTGGAATACCGCGGAGGTGTGCACCCGGGTGCGACCGTCGCCGCGGGCCTCGAGGCGAAGCGTCTCGAACGACACGTGCCCCGGCAGGCCAAGCCACTCGAACGTACGCATCATGAGCTCCGGAGTTGGTTCCCCGTGGAACACGCCCCGGAAGCCGAACTCCGTGCCGTCGGTGTCGCGGTGCACGATCGCCCAACGTCCGCCGTGGCGTACATCGAGCTCGGTGACCTCGCAGGTCAGCCGGTCCGGACCCATCCACTGCGCGAGCAGGTCGGGTTCGGTGAACGCCCGGTAGACGAGAGCCACGGGTGCGTCGAGGTCACGTGTGATCGTGATCTGTTGGGTGCTGGGTTCTGCGGTGATCGTTG
>JAOPXO010000037.1 GCA_025965115.1 Aeromicrobium sp. | reverse complement strand
TCGGAACGAAACCGGCTGCCATTCGGAAGCAGCCGCTCCATGACGAAATCGTTGACATTCACGTTCAGCGCCTTGAGGCCGGCCGCGATGAATGGCTGGCCGACAACTGCCTCTGCCAGCACGCTGGTCAGCTCGCGGTAGGGCTTCTTCAAGGTCCTCTCGGCCGCGCGGGCCTTGGTGTAGGCCTTCGAGTGCACCCGGCCCCACGGTGTGGCATCGCCCAGCTTCGGCGTGACGTCCACGGCGGACTCGATGCCGGCCTGCAGGTGCACGGCGTCGGACAGGTCGGCATTCTCGATCGCGATCTTCACGTCCGATCGGTATTGAGAAACACGCTGGTTGAACGACGCGGCGGCTCGATCGGCTGCCGCGACGTCCTCGCCGCGTTGATGGGCGCGCTGCAGCAGGACTGTCGTCGTCCCGCCGAGTGCCGCCACGATCACGACGGCAGCCACCGCCGCGGCAATGATCACCCGGAGCTTGCGCTGTCTGTCCACGGGAGCACGCTATCGAAGTCGCGAGTCCTAGGAGTCATTGGTGACAGTCTGCATCGCTTCCTCGACATCGCCCTGCACCTCGGTCGCGTAGTCGTTGACGGCATCCAGGGCCGCCTGGAACTGCTGGTCGTAGCGAAATGAGAAGTTCTGATTGGCGTCGATCCGGTCTGCCAATGTCGAGGACTCATCGATCACGTACTGCACGGCGTCGTTCACCTTGGCCGCCAGCTCGCCTTGCCCGGTCGGCACCTTCACTGCGGCAAAGGTGGCGCGGGCCTTCGAGAACCCCGGAATGAGCGACGAGCGGATCCTGCTGCTGTCGCTGATCAGGCCGAAACCCACATAGTCAGTTGCCTTCAGTCCCAGCACCTTGCGAGCCGCCGAGATGAAGGTCTCCGATGTCTTCGCACGGACCAGTGTCGCGTCGAGGCGGCGATAGGGCGTCAACAGCGATGCGGCCGTGCGCTCGGCCTGACGGTATGCAGCCGAGTGCGCCCGGCCGTAGCCCGACACGGGCGGCAGCATCGGCGGTTTCGCGATGGCAGCCTTCACGATCTGCTCGAGCTTGCCCACATCCTCGGGGTCGACGGCGTGAATCTTGCGCGTCGCGCTCAACCGGAACGATGCAACGTTCGAGAGGTAGTCCTGGCCGACGGATTCGGCACTCGCCTCCTGGTCGGCCTGATGCTGGTTCTGCAGCACCGCAAGCACGCCGACAGCCGCGGCGACGAGGAGCGTGATGAGCACCGGCAACACGATGAACGCCCTGCGAGTGCGCCCGTTCATCCCACCACGCTGACAGCGCGTCCGCCCGCCGTCAATTCGCGGCCGATCGGCTCAACTGTTGATGCGCGGGGCCACCCCGTGGCGGCGGAGCCCGTAGGTCAAGGCGTCGACGAGCGCCTCCCAGGAGGCTTCGATGATGTTGGCGCCGACGCCGACCGTCACCCAGGCGTCCTTGCCGTCCGTCGTCTCGATCAGGACGCGGGTGATCGCGTCCGTGCCGTGGCCCTGGTCGAGAATGCGCACCCGGAAGTCGATCAAGTGAAACCGCGCCACATCCGGATAGACCTGTTCGATCGCCTGACGGAGCGCGTGGTCGAGTGCGTTGACCGGCCCGTTGCCCTCTCCGATCACCGCGAGACGTACTCCCCCGGCCTTGAGCTTGACCGTGGCCTCGGAGACGGCGTCGTCCCCACGCGCGGACTCGGCCATGACCCGCCACGACTCGACATCGAAGTACGAGGGCCTGGAGCCCTCCATCTCCTCAGCCAGCAGCAGCTCGAACGAGGCGTCGGCGGCCTCGAAGGTGTAGCCGGCCTGCTCCATCGACTTGACCCGGTCGGTCACGCGGGCCAGCTTCTCAGCGTCTTGGGTCAGGTCGAAGCCCAGCTCCTTGCCCTTGAGCTCGATCGTCGCCCGTCCGGCCATCTCCGAGACGAGCAGGCGCATGTCATTGCCGACCAGCGCCGGGTCGATGTGCTGATAGAGATTGGGGTCGACCCGGATCGCACTGGCGTGCAGCCCTGCCTTGTGCGCAAACGACGACACACCCGTGTAGGGCTGGCGCGCCGACGGCGGATAGTTGGTGATCTCGGCGATCGCGTGGGCGATGCGAGTCGCATCGGCGAGATTGCCCTCGGGCAGCACGGGCATCCCGAACTTGAGCTCGAGATTCGCCACACACGTGATGAGGTCGGCGTTGCCGGTACGCTCGCCATAGCCATTGATGCAGCCCTGCACGTGAGTGACACCCGCCTGCACGGCCGCCATCGAGTTGGCCACGGCACACCCGGTGTCATTGTGGGCATGGATGCCCAGGCGTACGCCGGTCTTGGCGACCTCGGTCACGATCTCGCTGACCCAGTGCGGCAACATCCCGCCATTGGTGTCGCACAGGATGATGACCTCGGCGCCCGCGTCGGCAGCGGCGCGTACGACCTGCAGTGCGTAGTCGGGGTTGGCGCGATAGCCGTCGAAGAAGTGCTCGAGGTCGACGAAGACTCGCTGACCCTCCTCGCGCAGATGCGTGACGGTGTCGTGCACCATCGCGAGGTTCTCCTCAAGGGTCGTACGCAGTGCCAGCTCCACGTGCTTGTCGTGGCTCTTGGCCACCAGGGTGACGACGGACGCCCCGGACTCGCGCAGCGCCGCGACCTGCGGGTCGTCGGCGGCGGCAACCCCCGGCTTGCGGGTGGCGCCGAAGGCCGCGAGCGTCGCGTGCTTGAGGTCGAGCTCCTTGGCGGCCAAGGCGAAGAACTCGGTGTCCTTGGGATTGGAGCCGGGCCAGCCACCTTCGATGTAGCCCACGCCGAGGTCGTCGAGGTGCTTCGCGATGTGCATCTTGTCCTGCACGGAGAGATTGAGGCCCTCCTGCTGGGCGCCATCGCGCATCGTGGTGTCGTAGACGTGAAAGTCGCTCACGGGCTGGTGTCCTACGGTCACTGCTCAATCCTTCGGTCCGTCATCTCGGTCATGGGTCAGTTGCTCTGGCAACAAAAAAGCCCCCCAGAGCATGGGAGGCAGCGCGTCGGGCGGAAATCTAGTGCCCGGCACGCCTGTCGATAATGATCGAGATGATCTGCATGCGAGCCAGTCTAGACTGAGCGATCTATGAGCGCCAGAGCCGTGCCCGTTCCGGAGGTCCTCACCATCGCGTATGTCGTGCTGACCGCACAGCCGCTCGACCGCGACGATCTGGTGCCACTCCCCGAACGATCCCTGCTGCGCCTACGCGGCAGCAATGATCAGGCACTCGACCGAATGGCCGGACTCACTCATCAACGAGTCGTCGCTCGGACGATCGGTCCCGGCGCGGCGCGATTCGCCGCCGACGAGGCCCGACGTGAAGCACTGCAGCTCGCCGAGGCACATGATGGCCTCGTGATCGACCTGCAGACCCCGCAGATCATCGACGGCTCAGGCATCGATCCACGTCCGGCAGCACAGTGGTTCTCATTCGGCTACGACCCCGCAGAGCCCGATGAGGTGCGCACGCATGGGTTGAGCGCCCTCGGCCTTCCGGAGATCTCCGTACGTGGGGTGCCCGAGGGTCAGCGCCCGATGTACGACTTGGTCGTCGTCGGGCTCGTGCACCGCCTGCTCGACGAGTGGCCCGAACACGATCCGGTCGGGCCTGCGCGGGTCACGCTGAGCGACATCACCGCCGGGTACGAAGGCGGTGACACGTCGGAGGCCGACAGCGCCGTGGGCGTCGACCTGCTGATCGACTACGACACCGAGGACCCGACGCTGCGGGTCGAGTTCATGAGCGATCCCGCCGAGACGCTCTTCGGATCCTGACCGTCGGGCTAGTGCTTCGGCGCCAGATTGGCCAGCGTCTCCGGCTTGAGGATCGCCTCAAGCTTCTCCGGCGGCAGCAGGCCGCGTTCGAGCACGAGCTCCGCCACACCGCGGCCCGTGGCCAAGGCCTCCTTGGCGACATCGGTTGCCGCGGCATACCCGATGTAGGGGTTGAGTGCCGTGACGAGTCCGATCGAGTTCTCGACCTCGGCTCGCAGCAGCTCCACATTGGCGGTGATGCCATCGACGCAGCGGACGGCTAGCACCTGGATCGCCTCCGTCAGGCGTGAGATGCCGGCGGACAACGAGTAGCAGATGATCGGCTCGAACGCGTTGAGCTGCAGCTGCCCACCCTCGGCGGCCATGGAGACCGTGACGTCATTGCCGATGATCTGGAACGCGACCTGGTTGACGACCTCGGGAATCACCGGGTTGACCTTGCCGGGCATGATGCTCGACCCGGCCTGCACGGCAGGCAGGTTGATCTCGTTGAAGCCGGCTCGCGGGCCCGACGACAGCAGTCGCAGGTCATTGCAGATCTTGGACAACTTGACCGCAACGCGCTTGAGCGTGCCGGAGTGCTGGACGAATGCGCCACAGTCCTGGGTTGCCTCGATCAGGTCGACCGCGCTGACCAACGGGAGCCCGGTCAGCGAGGACAGGTGCTTGCAGGCGGAGGGGACATAGCCGTTGGGGGCGTTGAGCATCGTGCCGATGGCGGTCGCGCCGAGGTTGATCTCGTGCAGCAGCAGCACCGACTCCGACAGCCGCGCGCGGTCCTCACCGATCATCAGCGAGTAGGTGCGGAACTCCTGGCCCAGCGTCATCGGCACGGCGTCCTGGAGCTGGGTGCGACCCATCTTGAGGACGTCGTGAAATTCATCTGCCTTTGCGGCGAACGAGGCCTCGAGAGTTGCCATCGCGTCCAACAGTGCGTGGGTTGCCAGGATGATCGCGATCTTGACGGCAGTCGGATAGACGTCATTCGTCGACTGGCTCAGATTGACGTGCTCATTGGGGTGGATGAAGTCGTAGTCGCCCTTCTGGCGGCCGGTCAGCTCGAGCGCCCGGTTGGCGATGACCTCATTCGCGTTCATGTTGGTCGAGGTGCCGGCCCCGCCCTGGATCACGTCGACGATGAATTCGTCGTGCAGTGCCCCAGCGCGGATCTCTTCGCAGGCGTCACGAATCGCCTCGAACCGCTCATCATCGAGCAGGCCCAGATCATGATTGGCCGAGGCCGCCGCTTCCTTGACCGCGGCGAGCGCCTCGACCAGGAATGGGCTCACCCCGATCGGGATGCCGGTGATCGGGAAGTTTTCGAGTGCACGAAGCGTGTGGACGCCCCAATAGGCGCTGACGGGGATCTCGCGATCACCGATCAGATCGTGTTCGGTACGGGTTGCGGCCGACATGCTCATCCTCCAGTGACGGGGCGCGACGTTGAGCCCACAGGCCGACCTTAGAGCAACGAAGCACTCACACGCGGGAGCGGGGACTGTACCGGCCAGTACACCGGCACAAGCCGCGGAAAAGGCCGAGCAAAGCCACCCGCCCGAGGACTCGCGTCGGCCTTTTGGTCGCCCGTTCGGGTGACCAACGTCGCGACTGAGTACTCAAGCAGGTTGAACTGGACGCATCCAACCGTGCCGGTCGGTCGCCCGGCCGTACTGGATGTCGACGAGTGCCGAGCGGATCTCGGTCGTGATCTTGCCGGCCTCGCCGTCACCGCTGACGGCCTCGCCGCCGTCCCATTTGAGCGAGGCGATCGGCGTGACCACGGCAGCCGTGCCGCAGGCGAAGACCTCGGTGATCGTGCCGTCGGCGGTGCCGGAGCGCCACTCATCGATACTCACGCGACGTTCGACAACCTCGTGCCCGAGGTCGCCGGCCAGCGTGATGATCGAGTCGCGGGTGATGCCCTCGAGGATCGAGCCGGACAGGGACGGGGTGACGATCGAGCCATCGGATTGGACGAAGAAGAGGTTCATCCCGCCCAGCTCCTCGACCCAGCGCTGCTCTGAGGAGTCGAGGAACGCCACCTGGGCACAACCGTGCGCGGTGGCCTCCTGCTGGGGCAGCAGGCTGGAGGCGTAGTTGCCACCGCACTTGGCGGCGCCAGTGCCACCGGCGCCGGCGCGGGCGTACTCGGTCGACAGCCAGATCGAGACCGGCTTGAGACCCTGGGGGAAGTACGCGGCGGCAGGTGATGCGATGACGCCGTAGGTCACATGCTGGCTGGGGCGAACGCCGAGGAAGCGTTCGGACGCGAACATGAACGGACGAATGTAGAGACTCTTCTCGTCGCCGCGCGGAACCCAGGCCAGGTCGGCTTCGATGAGCGCCTTGATCGAGCCGACGAACCAGTCCGTCGGGAGCTCGGGCAGAGCGAGCCTCTGCGAGGAACGCTGCATCCGCTCCGCGTTCGCCTCGGGACGGAACAGCCACACCGATCCGTCTTCGTGGGCGTACGCCTTGAGTCCTTCAAAGATCTCCTGGGCGTAGTGGAGAACAGCGGTGGCCGGGTCGAGTGTCAGGGGACCGTACGGCACGATCCGGGGGTAGGCCCAGCCCTCATCCGGAGTCCACTTGGCCAGGAACATGTGGTCAGTGAAGAAGTTGCCGAATCCCGGGTTGGCCAGGATCACATCGAGCTCGTCGGGTGTTCGCGAATGCGGGTTCAGCTCGACGGTCGGGGTGAACTGCTTGGACGTCATAGTAATCACGATACTGCTTTCGGGGTTGAAGGGTAAATGGTCGTTAACCGACCGCTACGCCCTCGGCCACACGTGACGAAATGGCCTCCCCCACCTCCTCGGTGCTGCGGGGGGTGGTGCCGCGCTGGGCGATGTCAGCCTCGACTGCGGCGGTGATCTGCGCGGCAGCCTCAGGAATGCCGAGGTGGTCGAGCAGCAGCGCGCCGGAAAGAATGGCCGCGGTCGGATCGGCCTTGCCCTGACCGGCGATGTCCGGCGCCGATCCATGGACGGGCTCGAACATGCTCGGCGAGTTGCGGTCGGGGTTGATGTTGCCGCTCGCGGCCAGCCCGATACCGCCGGTGATGGCGGCCGCCAGATCGGTCAGGATGTCACCGAACAAGTTGTCGGTCACGATGACATCGAATCGGGTCGGGTCGGTGACCAGGAAGATCGTCGCGGCATCGACGTGCAGGTAGTCGACCGCGATGTCGGGGAACTCGGTCGCGACGGCGTCGACCGTGCGCGTCCAGAGGTGGCCGGCGTGCACGAGCACGTTGTTCTTGTGGACCAGCGTGAGCTTCTTGCGTGGTCGCGCCTGGGCACGGGCGAAGGCGTCGCGAACGACCCGCTCGACGCCGTATGCGGTGTTGACGCTGACCTCGGTGGCGAGCTCATGGGGCGTGCCCTCGCGAATCGCGCCGCCATTGCCGACATAGGGACCTTCGGTGCCTTCGCGCACGACGACGAAGTCGATCTCACCGGGGTTGGCGAGCGGCGTGGCGACACCTGGGTAC
Source organism: Aeromicrobium sp. (assembly GCA_025965115.1). Taxonomy (GTDB): domain Bacteria; phylum Actinomycetota; class Actinomycetes; order Propionibacteriales; family Nocardioidaceae; genus Aeromicrobium. Next base: position 16,763 of record JAOPXO010000037.1, on the reverse strand, counting down.
AGCTTGGACGGCCGAAGGTTGACGTAGTGGTCGAGCTCGAACCGCAACCTCAGCAGCAGGCCGCGCTCGAGGGTGCCGGACGGCACGCTCGGATCACCGACCGCGCCAAGCAGGATCGCGTCGTGGCCACGGATCTCCTCGAGCACCGAGTCCGGCAGGACCTCACCGGTGGCATGCCAGCGACGCGCGCCGAGGTCGTACTCGGTCGAGGCGAAGGCCACATCGTGCGCTCCCCCGACCAGATCGAGGACCTTGAGCGCTTGGCTCGTGACTTCGGGACCGATGCCGTCACCGGGCACCAGCGCGAGGGAAAACGTACGACTCATGGGCGTCATTCTAGGCGGGGCAGTCTCAGGATCTGAAACCGCCGTTTCACAATACGGACAGGTCAGTTGTCGTCGGGCCGGTCATCCGGCTCGATCTCGGGCAGGGCCGGCTCATCGCGCAGGTGCGCGGGACCCCATTCGATCAGGCGTGGCTCCATGGAACTTCTCCTTCGGTGGACGGGCGGGCACGGTGTCCGACGGGGTCCGCCGTGCCACCAGCCACATGTCCGGAGGTCGTCCGGGGAGACTCAACAAAGAGCGATCAGGTCATGATCAAGAACCCTGCGGCGGTACGGCGGGCCAACGCCGAAACTCCGCGGCAGGGATGGCCCTAAGAGGACCTGCCGCGGCCAGCAATTACTACGAGCTGCTTCCGCATGATTTCGCCAGTGTATGTCGACCCGAGTCGTCCTGTGGGTGAATCCGGCGGGGTGTCTCAGTCGCCGGACATCGCCGCAGGAGGTGGGGCTCCACTCGTGACAGACTGAAGGCGTGAGTGAGCGCCAGCGAACGAACCATCAGGCAGCAATCGCGCCTTTGCGTCCGTACTGTGCCTTTTCAACGGAGGCGAAGGCGTGAGTGAGCGTCAGCGAACGAACCATCAGGCAGCAATCGCGCCTTTGCGTCCGTACTGTGCCTTTTCAACGGAGGCGAAGGCGTGAGTGCTCCCGCCGAGGTACCCGAGCTGGTGTCGAGCACGCTCGACCTCTCCCGGCAGCGTGGATTCATCACGTCGATCCGCAATGAGACGGGTCGCCTGCTTGCCTCGCTCGCCGCTTCCCGCACCGGCACCCTCGCCGAGCTCGGCACCGGATGCGGCGTCGGTTCAGCCTGGTTGTCGAGCGGAGCCCCCAAGGACGCCCGCGTCGTGAGCGCGGAGCTCGACCCAGCACTCGCCGAGGACGTCCAGAAGATCTTCGCCGACACCGCCAATGTCGACGTCATCGCCGGCGACTGGTCGACGTTGGAGCAGTACGCGCCGTTCTCCCTGCTGTTCGTCGACGTGCGCGAGGTCATGGAGAGCATCGACGTGTTTGCCGACCTGCTCGAGCCCGGCGGCATCGTCGTGCTCGACGACTTCGTGCCGTCGGCGTTCTGGCCACCGATTGTCGAGGGCCGCGTCGACACGATCCGCGAGCGCTGGCTGACCGATGAGCGGTTTGCCGCCGTCGAGATGCTGATCGACGTCGATGCCTCGCTGATCATCGCCACCCGTCGCTGAGGCCTAGGTCTGCAAGGAGGCCCGGAGTCGGTCGGCGGCATTCCGCAGGTCGATCTCCGGCAAGGGTGGGAACTGCGCGCTCGTCACCATCACCGCGCCGCTCGGAAGGGTCTCCTCGGTGAGGTCGCCCTTGATCATCGATCCGTTGAGCGGCCCGCCGTCGTGGTGTGGCGCGAGGTGGAAGTGCAGATGGTCGACGGAGTCGCCGAAGACGTAGACGTACACGAGTTCGGCATCAGCAACCTCCTTGATCGCCGCAGACGTCCGCGCAAGCACCGTGCCGAGCGTCGCGGCCTCGGGGCCGTCGAGCTCGTGGACGTAGCGAATGTGTCGCTTCGGCTCGAGGTAGGAGAAGCCCGCGATCTCGCCGACCACCGCCGTCGTGAGCCGCCAGAGCTCGTCCTCCCAGACCTGTTCACGGGCCAGCTCGGCATCGCCCTGGACACCCCGGCACATCACGCAAGCGCTCATGCTGTCGACGCTAGCGAGGTGATCCGGCCTCGGTCACGGGTGTTCGCTGCGGGCTGACCAGACGGATGCTCGCGTACGGCAGGCAGAACTGGACGATCGGACCGATCGAGACGGCGTAGAGGACGGTCCCCAGCCCGACCGTGCCACCCAGAAGGAAGCCGATCACCAGCACCGTGACCTCGATCGTGGTGCGCCACAGCCGCACGCTCCGGCCGGTGCGGCGGACAAGTCCCAGCCACAGCCCATCACGCGGGCCGGGGCCGAGCTGAGCACCGATGTAGAGCGCACCCGCCATCCCGTTGCCGACGATGCCACCGATCAGCAGCAGCGCTCGCAACCACAGATCGTGGGGGCGGTGGATCACCGAGATGCCGAAGTCGGCAGCGAGTCCGATCACGACGACGTTGAGCACCGTCCCGATGCCCGGCATCTGGCGCAGTGGAATCCACAGCAGCAACACCACCGCACCGACCACGATCACGACCTGGCCGAAGGTCAGCGAGACATGATTGGCAATGCCCTGGTGGAACACGTCCCACGGATCGAGGCCGAGGGTCGACTCGACCATCATCGCCATCGTGAACCCGTAGAGGAACAGGCCGGCCAGCAATCGGGCCAGCCGCTCGGGAAGCCGAATCATCGGCCGAGCCGCCTCAGCTTTTCGTGCTGCGTGAGGCCAACTTCATCGCGATGGCTGCGCGGCGGAGGATTGTGCCCATAGCCGTCATTGGCCACGACGCGGAGCACGGCGACGATGACCGGCACGCCGACGAGCAGTGCGATCACGACCAGCACGATGTCCATCATGGCTCCATCATCCCGCAGATTGGCTACTCAATCCATAGCCAATTATGAGATAGTGGCCTCATGGCACCGACAATCTCCGCGTCGCGGCTGGCATCCCTGCTCGGCCCGTTCGCAACGGACGGCCCCGCCTATCGCAGCCTGTCCGAAGGCATCCGCCTGCTGGTCGTCGATGGTCGGGTTGCGGATGGCAGCCGGTTGCCGAGCGAGCGCGAGCTGGCGGCGGCTCTCGGCGTCAGCCGCACGACCACCACACGCACGTATGCCGAGCTGCGCGCGTCCGGCCTCTTGCGCTCAAGGCAGGGATCGGGAAGCGTCGTGCACATCCCGTTCGCCGCCTCCAGTGCCAGCACCCTGATCGTGACTCCCGATGATGCCGACACCATCGCGCTGACCTATTCGGCGCCAGCTGGGCCTGCCGGTCTGGGCCGGGCCTTCGAGTCAGCGGTCACCAAGCTCCCGGGACTGCTGGCCACGACCGGCTACCTCCCCGACGGGCTGCCGGTGCTCCGCGAGCTGCTGGCCCAGCGCTACACCGATCGCGGGCTGCCGACAGACCCTGAGCAGATCGTCGTCACGAACGGCGCCCTCGGAGCCGTTTCGCTGATCGCGCACACGCTGATGTCCCCCGGCCAGCGCGTCGTGGTGGAGGGCGTCAGCTATCCCCACGCGCACGAGTCCTTCATCTCGGTCGGCGGGCGGCTCTCCGCTCTCCCGATCGGTGAGAGTCCGTGGGATTCGGTCGCCCTCTCCTCGACGTTGCGCGGGTCGAGGCACCGCGCGGCGTACCTCATCCCGGATTTTCACAACCCGACCGCCGCGATCATGAGCGACGACGAGCGCGGAGCCTGGGCTCATCAGCTACGACGCCACGATGTCGTTCCGGTCGTCGACGAGTCACTGCGGGACGTCAACCTCGACGGTGTCGACCTGCCGCCTTCATACGCCTCGTACGACTCGAGAGCCGTCCTGGTCGACTCGGCCTCCAAGTCGTTCTGGGGTGGATTGCGCGTCGGCTGGGTTCGGGCACCCCACGATCTGGTGATGCCGCTGGTGCAGGCGCGGATGACCCTCGACCTCGGCACTGCCGCATTCGAGCAACTCGTGCTGTCCGAGCTCCTGGTCCACGGAAGCCAGACCGCCGAAGCCGGCCGGGCCAGCCTGCGAGCGGGCCGCGATCACCTGCTCGGCGAGCTCGCCACCGCGTTGCCGGAGATCGAGGCGCGGCGCCCCGCCGGCGGGCTCAGCCTGTGGCTGACACTGCCCGACCGCATCTCCTCGCAGCTCACCGCGGCGGCCTCGCGGCACGGGCTGCTGCTCACCCCTGGTCCGCGCTTCTTTGCCAGCGCGGGCGCCGCCGGCGAGCGGCACCTGCGATTGCCCTACACCCAGTCGGAGCCGACGCTCAGCGAGGCGGTTCGCAGACTGCGTCTGGCGTACGACGACGTACGCGGTGGCACGTCGCAGGCTGCCGCTCCCCCGCAGTCCGAGACCCTCGAGATGATCGCCTAGCCGGCACGCATCGCGCTGAGGAAGTCATCGATGTCGCTCTGCTGGTGGGCGAATGAGATGACGAGGCGCACGGTGCCGGGATCCCACCGGTCGTCGTAGAACGCATATCCGCGGTCATGGAGCGCTGCCGAGAGTTCCGGCGGGAAATGACAGAACAGGATGTTGGCCTGCAGATCGCCGAGAACGGTCACGCCGGGGACACCGACCAGACCGTCGCGGAGCCGGGCAGCCATGGCATTCGCCTGCCGAGCGTTGCGCAACCACAGATCATCGGTGAGGTAGGCGTCGAGCTGCGCTGTCTGGAACCGCATCTTCGAGGTGAGCTGGCCGCCGCGCTTGTGCCGATATGCGAGCTCGGTGGCCAGGGTCGGGTCGAACGAGACGATGGCGTCGGCGGTCATCGTGCCGTTCTTGGTGGCCCCGAAGGAGACCACATCAACGCCGAGCCTCCAGGTCATCTCCGCCGGCGTGGCGTCGAGGGAGACGAGCGCATTGGCGAAGCGTGCGCCGTCCATGTGGACTCGGAGCCCGGCGTCATGGGCGATCGCACTGAGTTCGCCGAGCTGGTCGAGGGTGTAGACGCTGCCGCTCTCGGTCGCCTGGGTCAGGCTGACGACGGAGGGCTGCACGCTGTGGACGTCGCCGCGCCTGCGGTTCACCGCGACCCGGAGAAGCTCGGGGTCGATCTTCGAGTCGGCACCGTCGACGAGGACCATCTTGGCTCCGTTGGTGAAGAACTCCGGCGCTCCCGCCTCGTCGTTGTTGATGTGCCCATCTGGATGGGCCAGGATGCTGCCCCAGGGCGGGGTGAGTGAGGCAAGCGAGATGCCATTGGCCGCCGACCCGGTGCCGACCGGGAACACGTCGACCGGATGCTCGAAGATCACCCCGAGCTTCTCCGTGACCGCCTGCGAGAGGTCGTCATTGCCGTACGGGACCGCCTGCCCGACGGAGGCTGTCGCCATGGCAGCGAGGATCTCAGGCGAGGTGCCAGCGGCGTTGTCGCTGAGGTATCCGCGCAGGATCGCGTCACCGGAGCTCAGCGTGCGGCCTGTCCCTCGACATAGTCCTTGTCGTCCTGCTTCCAGGAGAAGTGCGAACGCAGCACCTTGCCGGTGGCCTCGATCGAGTGGCCGGCTTCCTTCTCGCGCAGCGCCAGGAACTCCGGCGCACCGGCGTCCTGATCGGCGATGAACCTGGTCGCGAACGAGCCGTCTTGGATCTCGGCGAGCACGTCCTGCATACGCGCCTTGACGGAGGCGTCGATGATGCGCGGGCCTGACACGTAGTCGCCGTACTCGGCGGTGTCGGAGACGCTCCACCGCTGCTTGGCAATGCCGCCTTCCCACATCAGGTCGACGATCAGCTTGAGCTCGTGCAGCACCTCGAAGTAGGCGATCTCGGGCTGGTAGCCGGCCTCGGTCAGCGTCTCGAACCCGGCCTGGACCAGGTGGGAGACACCGCCACACAGCACGGCCTGCTCGCCGAAGAGATCGGTCTCGGTCTCCTCGGTGAACGTCGTCTTGATGACGCCGGCACGGGTGCCACCGATCGCCTTGGAGTACGACAGCGCGAGGTCCCATGCCTTGCCGGTGGCATCCTGCTCGACCGCGATGATGTCGGGGATGCCGCGACCCGCGACGAATTCGCGACGCACCGTGTGGCCGGGCGCCTTGGGCGCGACCAGTGCGACGTCAACGCCCGCCGGCGGCTGGATGTAGCCGAAGCGGATGTTGAAGCCGTGGCCGAAGATCAACGCGTCACCCGCGACGAGGTTCGCCTCGATCGACTCGGCGTAGATGTGCCTCTGGAACTGGTCGGGAGCGAGCACGACGATGACGTCGGCCTCCTCGACCGCCTCGGCGACGGTCAGGACGCGCAGGCCCTCGGCCTCGGCCTTGGCCTTGCTCTTGGAGCCCTCGGCGAGGCCGACGCGTACGTCGACACCCGAGTCACGCAGGTTGAGCGCGTGCGCGTGGCCCTGGCTTCCGTACCCGATGACCGCCACGTGCCGGCCCTGGATGATGCTCAGATCTGCGTCGTCGTCGTAAAACAGTTCAGCCACGGGGTTCTTCTCCTTGACGTGCTGGTGGGTTGGGTCAGCTGACCTGCGCGCCGGGAACGGCGCGCAGGGTGCGGTCGGTGATGGAACGGGATCCGCGGCCGATCGCCACGCGTCCCGATTGAGCGATCTCTCGGATGCCGAATGGCTCGAGTACGTTGAGCATCGCGGTCAGCTTGCCGGCGTCGCCGGTGGCCTCGATCGTCACGGCGTCGGTGGCGACGTCGACGACCTTGGCGCGGAACAGGTTGACGGTCTCGAGCACCTGGCCACGAGTCTGCGGATCAGTCTTGACCTTGATCAGCATGAGCTCGCGCTCCACCGCGGACGATGAGTCGAGCTCGACGATCTTGAGGACGTTGACCAGCTTGTTGAGCTGCTTGGTGACCTGCTCGAGGGGGAGCTCGTCGACGTTCACGACGATCGTCATCCGCGAGATCTCGGGGATCTCCGTCGGCCCGACTGCAAGTGAGTCGATGTTGAAGCCGCGCCGCATGAACAGACTCGACACGCGAGCCAGGACACCGGGGGTGTTCTCCACCAGAACTGACAACGTATGCCGACTCATAGGTCCTCCTCGTCGAAGCTGAGTTGAATTGTCGACTCGGACGCTTGTGATGGCCGCCCTCGTCCGGAGGAGCAATGATCGACGAAGCCGGCCATCACAGATCCTCCTCGTCGAACTCGGGCGCCATGTCGCGGGCGATCTGGATCGCGTCATTGCTGGTGCCGGCGTGAACCATGGGCCACACCATCGCATCGCGCTCGACCACGAAGTCGATGACCACCGGCCGGTCATTGATGCTCATGGCCTTCTCGATCGTCGCGTCGAGGTCAGCCTCGCTCTCGCAGCGCAGACCGATGCAGCCGTACGCCTCGGCAAGCTTCACGAAATCGGGGATGCGTCGTGCGCCGCTCTCTTCCGACCCGGTGTTGAGATCGGTGTTGGAGTAGCGCCCTTCGTACAGCAGCGTCTGCCACTGTCGCACCATGCCGAGCGAGGAGTTGTTGATGATCGCGACCTTGATCGGGATGCCCTCGATCGCGCAGGTCGCCAGCTCTTGATTGGTCATCTGGAAGCAGCCATCGCCGTCGATCGCCCAGACCACGGTGCCCGGGAGCCCGACCTGCGCGCCCATCGCGGCCGGCACGGCGTAGCCCATCGTTCCGAGACCACCGGAGTTGAGCCACTGCCGCGGGCGCTCGAAGTCGACGTAGTGAGCCGACCACATCTGGTGCTGGCCGACTCCGGCGGTGTAGGTCGCCTCGGGTCCGGCGATCGCGCTGATGCGCTCGATGACGGTCTGCGGCGCGAGACCCTTCTTGGGCTTGTCGTAGCCGACCGGGTACTTCTCCTTGACGGCCAGCATCTGGGCCTTCCACGCGGAGCAGTCGACCTCGAGGCCGTCCTCGGCCGCCTGCTTCTGCAGCGTGCTGATGAGCTCGGCGATCACCTCGCGGCAGTCACCGACGATCGGCACATCTGCGACGCGGTTCTTGGAGATCTCCGCCGGATCGATGTCAGCGTGGATGACCTTGGCACCGGGCGCGAATGACGCGAGCTGCCCGGTGACACGGTCATCGAAACGGGCGCCGAGCGAGATCAGCAGATCGCTCTTCTGCAGCGCGCCGACAGCGGCGACGGTGCCATGCATACCGGGCATGCCAAGGTGCAATTCGTGCGAGTCGGGGAACGCTCCGCGGGCCATCAACGTCGTGACGACCGGGATCTGGGTCATCTCGGCGAGTACCTTGAGCTCATCCCAGGCCTCGGCCTTGATGACGCCTCCACCGACGTACAGCACCGGTCGCTCGGACTCGGCGATGAGGCGGGCGGCTTCACGCACCTGCTTGCCGTGCGGCCTCGTGGTCGGTCGGTAGCCGGGCAGAGCCAGCTCCGTCGGCCACTCGAATGTCGTCTCGGCCTGCAGGGCGTCCTTGGCGATGTCGACGAGCACGGGGCCGGGACGACCAGTGCCGGCAATGTGGAATGCCTCGGCGATGACGCGTGGGATCTCATCGGCATCGGTCACCAGGAAGCTGTGCTTGGTGATCGGCATCGTGATGCCGCGGATGTCGGCCTCCTGGAAGGCGTCCGAACCGATCGAACCGCTCGGGACCTGGCCAGTGATCGCGACGATCGGGACCGAGTCCATGTGGGCGTCGGCGATCGCGGTGACGAGGTTGGTGGCGCCGGGGCCCGATGTCGCCATGCAGACCCCGACCTTGCCGGTGACCATGGCGTAGCCCTGCGCCGCATGCCCTGCGCCCTGCTCGTGGCGTACGAGGATGTGACGGATCTTCTCTGAGTCGAAGAGCGGGTCGTACGCGGGCAGAATCGCCCCGCCTGGGATGCCGAAGATCGTGTCGACTCCGGCATGCTCCAACGCCCGCACGAGGCTCTGGGCCCCGGTGAGCTGCTCCGTCATGAGTTCATCCGTTCTGTTCGCTTCATCGTATGTCGTGTGCCGACCCGGCTTCTCGCATAAAAAAATCCCTCGGCCCTGAGGCATTCGAGGGAGACGCGGGGCCGGGTCAGGCCTATCGCGTCAGTCGCTTACTACAAGAATCTCCACGTACACGCTGAACAGTTTCGTCCCCCGCGCACCGATGGTCAAGTGCTGAGACGATGCGTACCACGATGTGGACCGCATCAGAGCAATGGCAGAGCCGCGTCCGGGTCGGCGACTCGCCCTGACGCACGACGGATCCAGTCGAGATGATCATCGATCTTCGGCGAGCCGCCAGTGGCCTCGACATACACGCTGCTGAACGCGTCGGAGACCGCCCGCACGACGTGGTCGAGGAGAGGCGGCGGGGCGATGGCGGGGACCGATCGGGCGAGATCGTCCCCGTGCACAACCAGCTCAATCAGCCGAGTCACCACGAAGTCGTCGAGCGAGATCGCACCCGGCGGGCCCTGCACGATGTCGACGCGGAGGGCGTCGAGCGCACGGAAGCCAATACGAGCACAGTTGTCGATGCCACCGAGGACGTCGCCTGCGAAGGACCGGGCGAGCTGCTTGGTGCCGTCGGCGATCTCAGTTGCGGCCGACTCATAGCCGGAGAGGAATGTGCGCAGCGAGACCGGGTCCCGCCCCTGCGCGGGACCCCACAGCGGGATCTGGAGGAATCCTCGACCGAGGTGCGTCACCAGCTCATGGACGTTCCAGGCCTCGAGGACGCTCTGGTCGTCGCGGTGGTCGAGCAGTCCCGACTCCTCGATCCATCGACGAAGTGCGATCCACTGCTCGCGGAGGATCTCGGTGCTGTGTGCCATGCACGAAGCGTAGTTCTACGGAGCAGTCAGGAATGTGGCGAGTGCGCTGCCGATCAGCGCGTATCCGGCGTCGCTGGGGTGGAGAAGGTCGGAGGACATGAGCCCACCGCGGTTGTCGCCCTTGTACGGACCGAACAACGGATCAAGGTCGAACACACAGACGTCGGGATCGGCGGCGGCGATCGACTTGTACATGTCGATATAGGTGCTCCAGGGTGTCGTGCCGCTGGAGTACCGGTCGTAGTAGGACAGCAGGACGATCGAGGGATTCGTGTCGACGTGCGACCGGATGGTCTTGATGATCTCCTCGATTCTCGCGCGGGTGTCCGCGGCTGACGTGCCGGCCGCGAAGTCGTTGGAACCGATCGGGAGTACGACCAGGTCGGGATGGACCGCGGCCAGCGAGTCCGCCCATCCGTCGTTCGGTGCGACGTAGTCGGCGGCAGTCAGGCCGCTGTGTCCGCCTTCCCACATCCGCACTCCGCTGTTGCGATCGCCCGAATAGAGCATGACGCCCTCGATCATCGCCGGGCCATGTCCGGCGATCAGACGGATCACGACGACGTGATGTCCGAGGCCAAGCCCGGAGATCTTGGCGACGTAGCCACCGCGCTTCGCCGGCTTGTCGCCGGTGTTGACGGTGACCGGCGCTCCGCCGTCGACCGTGTAGCTGAACGAACCGTATGAGCCATCGCTCACGCCGGTGTAGAGGATGTCGAGATCGCTGTAGGTGTCATCGACCGTGATGCTCTGAGAATCCGGGTCGAACAGGGCCAGGCCCTCGCGACCGAGTCCGATCGCGAAGTTGCCTATCCCGCGAACGTACGAGACCGGATAGTCCGGGAACACCCCGAAGTTGAGTGGGTCGACGTAGCCCAGGCCGCCGGCCACACCCGTGGGTTCGTACGACGTCCGCAGATCATCGGCGAGGACATTGGTCCAGCGCTTGTCGACCGAGGTCGCACGGTTGCCATCGGTCAACGAGTCGCTCGGCCCGGCGAAGATGTCGACCGGCTCGTGGTCGACGTCCCGAAGCGCTGTGTGGAACGTCCGAAGGGCCCGGGCAACCTTGCTCGCCGACTGGGGCCCCGGCACGATGACCTCTTCGCTGGTGGTCGTCTTGGCGATGTACCCGGGCTCGGCCCCGGTCACCCTGACCTGCAGGAGCGATCCGGTGTCCTGGTCGGTCAGCGTGTATGACGCAGTCGTCGCTCCGGCGATCGGCGCGTCGTCGCGCAGCCATTGGTAGGTGAAGGCGACTGGCGCTGGACCCCACTGGCCCGGGTCAGCGGTGAGTACCGCGAACTGCTGGGGGGTTCCGTGCACGACCGGCCTCGAGGTCTGCAGGTCTCCCGGAAGCACGACCGAGGTCGGAGCACTCGTGCGCACAACCGGTGTCGAGCCGGTCTTGGTGCCGGTCACTCGCACAGCCAGCTGAGTTCCCACGTCGGAGGCGGTGACGACGTGCTTGTCGCCCGCCTCTCCGGGGATGCTGACGCCGGACCGCTGCCACTGATAGGTCAACACGACACCGGAGTCCCAGCTACCGGGAACCGCGGTGAGGGTCGTCCCGAAAGCCGTCTCACCCGTGATCGTCGGGGTCGGTGTCAGGGCGAGCGGCGGGGGCGCCACCTCGACCAGCTGCGATTCGCTGTCGAACTCCGGATATTTCTCCTTACCTTTGGACATCACCTGCGGAGCGACCACCCGGACCGTCTCAGAGGTGGGGAACGTGGCCGTGAGTGCGAGGCTCCCGGAGCTCGCCGACTCGCCGGTGGTGCGAGTCACCCAACCTGACGGCTCAGAGGTCTGCAGCAACACCGGCCGCGCGACCGCGCTCGGCAACAGCCCCGCGACACGGATCTGGTCGGTTGCCTTCGGTGCTTTGGGCGTGATCCCGAGCGGCCCGTTCAGCGTGACGACCGACGACGTCGCCGAGTGCCGCGAGCCCTTCTTCGGGACGTAGATCCTGAGGTTGTTCGGGCCGAGGACGGCGGTGTAGCTCCTCGAGTAGTGGCCCTTCTTGTCGACCGAGAGCGTCTTGACCGCATCCCAGCCCTTCCCGACGTCTCGCTGGAAGGTCACCTTGGTGCCCTTCGACACGTGCGACACGGTGCCGGTCACCGGGATCGACGTACCCTCTGCGGGCGTCGTCGTGGGCACCTCAATCGTCGCGACCGGCGTGGTGGCGGCCTGAGCCGGCGACACCACGACGGCCACGACGACAGCGGCCACCGCAAGCGGTCGGAGCAATTTCATGCAGGTCTTTCTGGGAGTGCGACCCTGCGGCGATACTAGGCGGGACTTTTACGTTCTGTCCGGCATACGACCAAAAAGGGGCGAAGTCACCAAGGCGAGGCGACGAAGTCCTTCAGGAATACGCCGTGGACGTCGTCTCCGGACTCACCGCGGACAATCGGGTCATAGACCCGCGCCGCGCCGTCGACGAGATCCAGAGGTGCCTTGAAGCCTTCTTCGGCGAGTCGCACCTTCGTGGTGTGTGGACGCTCATCGGTGATCCAACCGGTGTCAACTGCCGTCATCAGAATGCCGTCCTGTTCGAGCATCTCCGCCGCGCTTGTGCGAGTCAGCATGTTGAGGGCGGCCTTGGCCATGTTGGTGTGCGGGTGACCGGGGCCTTTGTAGCGGCGGCTGAACTGGCCCTCCATCGCCGAGACGTTCACGACGTATTTCCGGTGGGCCGCCGCGGCCGCCATCGATGGACGCAGTCGGCTCACCAGGATGAACGGCGCCGTCGTGTTGCACAGCTGCACCTCGAGCAGCTCGAGCGCGTCGACCTCGTGCACCCGCTGGGTCCAGCTGTTGATGTCGACCGTGTCGGGCACAAGTCCCCCGGCGTCAATGCGGTCGAGGTCGGCCGATCCAGCAGTCATCGCCATGGCCGTGAGCTCCTCGGCGGTATGCGCGTCGGCCGCCAGCACGGGATGTGCGTCGACCGAGCCGACCAGTGCCGCCGGATGGGCATCGCTGGTGTGCCCGAACGTCAGCAGCTCGGGCAGTGGCCCGGCCGGCAAGGGTTCGGACTCGGCAGCCGCCAACGGCGCATACGCTCCAGGGCTGCGACGGACGGTCTGCGCAGCATTGTTGATCAAGATGTCGAGAGGACCCTGTGCAGCGACCGAGTCGGCCAGGCCGACCACCTGCGCAGGGTCGCGCAGATCGATGCCGACGATCCGCAAGCGGTGAAGCCAGTCTGCGCTGTCGGGCATCGCGGTGAAGCGGCGTACGGCGTCGTGTGGGAAGCGCGTCGTGATCGTCGTATGTGCGCCATCGCGCAGGAGACGCAGCGCGATGTACATGCCGATCTTGGCGCGGCCGCCGGTGAGCAACGCGCGGCGGCCGGTGAGGTCGGTCGTCGCATCGCGCTTGGAGCGGTTGAGAGCTGCACAGTCGGGACAGAGCTGGTGGTAGAACGCATCGACCACGGTGTACTTCTGCTTGCAGATGTAGCACGGACGGGCGACGAGCAGAGTGCCCGCCGTTGCTCCGTCGGCGTTCGAGATGAGCGGGATGCCTTCGGTCTCATCGTCGATGCGGCGGGGTGAACCCGTGGCAGTGGTGGCGACGACGGCGCGATCGGCCGCGGCGACCTGGGCGCGCTTGTCGAGTCGGCGGTGCTTCTTGACGTTCTTGTAGAACGTTCCGCAGGCCCGCCGCAATGCGACGTAGTCCGGATCATCCTCAACGAGTCGCTCGGCCGCTGCGAGCACCTTCAACGCGATGGCCAGCTCGTCAGGATCGATCGATTCAGGCGCCATGGCTAGCCACAGACGGCGCCGTCAGCAGCGGAGCTGACGAGCTTGGCGTACTTCGCGAGCACGCCTTTGGTGTACTTCGGCGGCAGCGGAGCCCAGCCGACCTTGCGTGCCTCGAACTCATCGGCGTCGACCTCGACCTCGAGGGTGCGGTTGGCCATGTCCAGGACGATCGGGTCGCCGTCCTTGACGAAGGCGATCGGTCCGCCGTCGACGGCCTCGGGTGCGACGTGCCCGACGCACAGGCCGGTCGTGCCGCCCGAGAACCGACCGTCCGTCATGAGCAGGACGTCCTTGCCGAGACCGGCGCCCTTGATCGCGCCGGTGATCGCGAGCATCTCGCGCATGCCCGGACCGCCTTTGGGTCCTTCGTAGCGGATGACGACAACGTCACCGGCCGTGATCGTGCCGTCCTCGAGCGCGTCCATCGCCTTGCGTTCACCGTCGAAGACCCGGGCCGTGCCGCGGAACACGTCGGAGTCAAAGCCGGCGCTCTTGACGACCGCGCCGTCGGGTGCGAGCGAGCCGCGCAGGATCGTGATGCCACCCGTCTTGTGGATCGGCCGATCGACCGGGCGGATGACCTCACCATCGACGCCGAGCTCGATGTGCGCGAGGTTCTCGGCCATCGTCTTGCCGGTCACGGTGAGGCAGTCGCCGTTCATGAGACCGGCGTCGAGGAGTGCCTTCATGATGACCGGGATGCCACCGACCTTGTCGACATCGTTCATGACGTAGCGGCCGAAAGGCTTGAGGTCGCCGAGGTGCGGCACCTTGTCGCCGATGCGGTTGAAGTCGTCGAGGGTCAGCTCGACCTCGGCCTCACGGGCGATCGCGAGCAGGTGGAGGACGGCGTTGGTGGAGCCGCCCAGAGCCATGACCAGCGCGATGGCGTTTTCGAACGCCGGCTTCGTCATGATGTCGCGGGCCGTGATGCCCTTGCGCAGCAGGTTGACGACCGCCTCGCCGGAGGCGACCGCGAACTCATCGCGTCGGCTGTCGATCGCCGGCGGAGCCGATGAGCCCGGCAGGCTCATACCGAGTGCCTCGGCAGCTGACGCCATGGTGTTGGCGGTGAACATGCCGCCGCAGGCGCCCTCTCCCGGGCAGATCGCGCGTTCGATCTTGTCGACCTGTTCGCGACTGATCAGACCCTTGATGCAGGCTCCGACAGCCTCGAAGGCGTCGATGATCGTGACGTCCTTGCCGTCGACATTGCCCGGCATGATCGATCCGGCATAGACGAAGACGCTGGCGAGATCGAGGCGGGCGGCCGCCATCAACATGCCCGGAAGGCTCTTGTCGCAGCCCGCGAGCAGCACCGAACCGTCGAGGCGCTCGGCCATCATGACGGTCTCGACGGAGTCGGCGATGACCTCGCGGCTGACCAGCGAGAAGTGCATGCCCTCGTGGCCCATTGAGATGCCGTCGGACACCGAGATCGTGCCGAACTCGAGGGGGTAGCCGCCGCCGGCATGCACGCCCGTCTTGGCGGCCTTGGCCAATCGGTCGAGCGGCATGTTGCACGGGGTGATCTCGTTCCAGCTGGACGCGACACCGATCTGTGGCTTGGCCCAGTCGTCGTCGCCCATGCCGACGGCTCGCAACATGCCGCGCGATGCGGTGGCCTCGAGGCCATCGGTGACGGTACGACTGCGGGGCTTGATGTCGATCTCGTTGTCTGACGCCATGCGCACAAGATTACGGCGCTACGAGTACGCGACCGCTGGCAGGACCCAGCGTCGGCCCGCCGACCGCGACATATCAGCCATACGGTTAATTGTGGCGCAAATCAGTCATGCGCTAAAGAATCGGCAGAAGAGCCAGGGCGAGCGCCCAGCTCACGAAGCTGCCGACCAGGACATATTCGGCCTTGGTGCCAGCCGTGTCACGCGAGATCTCCGGGAACCGAAGGATCCCTTTGGCCGCGATCACGGCGGTCATGGCGGCGAACTGTCCGCTGAGTCCCATCGCGAACAGGAAGATCCGCTCAAGTGGCCCGAGGACACGTCCGCCACGCAGCGAGCGTTCACTGGCCAGGACCTTGGCATCGGTGCCGGTGAGCACCATGCGCACGATGATGTTGGCCGAGTCGACCAGGAAGACCAGATAGGCGACGGTGACCGCGAATCGGTCGAACGGCACATCGCGCAGTGCGTGATAGTCGAGCGAGTCGTACCAGCGAGTGAGCCAGCCGCCGTCCCAAGCGACGTGGTTGCCCGACGCCAGGATTGCCACGGTCGCGACGCCGAGTCCGATGATCGGCCACGGATGCGTATGAGCCAGTCGGCCGCTGACCGGGGTCGTCACGATCCAGGCGAGCAGGACCGCCAACCCCACCGGGATCCACCACCACGAGAGCCCGGCGCCCCAGACTCCCAGCACCACTACGGCTGCGCCGACGGCACCAGCCCGCAAGACGTCAATGCCCCGCGCGGCCGCATCCTGCGGGCGGACCAGATCGGCGCAACCGATCGAGGCGAGCAGCAGGGCGAGCAGGATCATCGCGCGACCTTGGCGCCCAGCAGCTCGACCCCGCCGAGTACCGCAAATGCTCCGCTGCGCTGAAGGTTTTGGGAGACGGCGGACTGGCTGATGTGTTCTTGCTCGGCGAGCTGCACCTGAGTCCTTCCCTTCAGCAACCCCAGCAGAAGCCGGCGACTGCGATCGTTCATGTCACTGACGAGCTGATCGCGACTCATCAGATAGGCGTTGGTCAGGTCCGGATCCGGAACCTGCGGCGAACCGGACAGCTCACCCTCGGCCACGGAGTACCAGGAGCGCAACAGCTTGTGCTTGCCACCCTCACGACGCTTGGCCTCGACGATGGCGTCACGCGCAGACCACCACGCCGGCCCGTCCTGCATCGGACCGTAGTCGCTCTCTCCGACACTTTGCGACCGGCCGACGCCGATGCCGAAGCGGCAGTCGAGGGGCTCCGACACGACCAGCCGCACCAACAGGGTCGCCAACAGGGCGGAGGGCACGTCGGCATAGACACCCTGCGACTCATCACCGATCGTCGGGGCCAATGGCTGCTCGGCCTTCACCGCGGAATTGACCTGGGCGAGGGCGTCCACGAGCTGCTGCTGGGCTCCGGCGCGATCGGGCTGCCGCCGCGATCCGACGAGGTCGATGATGACCGCAACGCTCGGCTGCTGCTGATTCATGCATATAAGACTATCACTGAATTATCGCCAACATAAGGTATGAACTGAAGTGATGATGGATGGCACGATAGGCATGTGACCATCGCCTTCGCCACCAGCACCGCATTTCGCACCTTCGACGAGGACCTCCCGCTCATCCA
>JAOPXO010000005.1 GCA_025965115.1 Aeromicrobium sp. | reverse complement strand
GCCTGGCCGGACTCGCCACGCCCCCTGGCGCGCTGGGCCGCCTCGGCGACCTGGCCGTCTGGCTCGCCAGCGCGCAGGGCGCGGTTCCTCCCGAGCCGCTGGCCAACGTGCGGCTGGTGATCTTCGCGGGTGACCACGGCGTCGCACGGCACGGGGTGTCGGCGTTCCTGCCCGAGATCACCGCCGCGATGGTGCGCACCTTCGTCACCGGCCGGGCCGGGGTCTCCGCGCTGGCCGCCGCCCACGGCGTGCACGTCCGCGTGCTCGACATCGGTGTCGACGACGACCTCGACGGGGTGCCGGCCGACGTCACGGCGCACAAGGTACGACGCAGCAGCGGGGCCATCCACCTCGAGGACGCGCTGACCCCGCAGGAGACGTCGCAGGCCCTCGAGGTCGGCCGGGCCGTCGCCCGCGAGGAGATCGAGGCCGGCGCGCAGCTGCTGCTCAGCGGCGACATGGGCATCGGCAACACCACCCCGGCCGCGGCCCTGATTGCCGCGTCCCTGGGCCTGCCCGCCTCTGAGGTCACAGGCCGCGGCACTGGAGTCGACGAGACCGGCCTCGCGCACAAGACTGCGGTCGTCCAGCAGGCGCTTGATCGCGCAGGTGACCGCGTGGAGGATCCATTCGACACGCTCACGGCACTCGGGAGCGCCGACCTGGCCGCGGCTGCGGGATTCATGGCGGCCGCCGCTCGCGCCGGCATACCCGTCCTGCTCGACGGCGTCATCTCCGTGGCCGCAGCCGTCATGGCCGACCGTCTCGCACCGGGCGCTGCTGCCTGGTTTGCGGCAGGACATCGCTCCACGGAGCCGGCTCAGTCATTCGCCCTCGACAAGCTCGGCCTCGAACCCATCCTTGACGTCGGTATGCGACTCGGCGAGGGCAGTGGTGCCGTCGCCGCGGTGCCGCTCGTACGCTCGGCAGCCCTCCTGCTGTCCGAGGTCGCACTGCTCGCCGACCTGATGTGACCCGACACCTGTGACCAATGCCTGGCGGCTGGCGATCGGCACCCTGACCGCACTGCGGATCGGATCGCCGTCACACGTCGATCGGGCGGTCACGGGTCGCGCCATGGTCATCGCGCCACTCGCCGTCGCGCCTCTCGGCCTGCTCGCCGGAGTTGTCGCCTGGGGCGGGCGGGAGCTCGACCTCGCGGCGCTCGCCGTCGCATTCGTCGTCGTCGCGACACTTGCGCTCGGCAGTCGGGCACTCCACCTCGACGGGCTGTCGGACGTCGCTGACGGGCTCACGTCGTCATATGACGCGGAGCGTTCCCTCGCGGTGATGAAAGGCGGCACCGCTGGGCCCGCAGGCGCGGCTGCACTCG
This sequence comes from Aeromicrobium sp., assembly GCA_025965115.1. GTDB lineage: Bacteria > Actinomycetota > Actinomycetes > Propionibacteriales > Nocardioidaceae > Aeromicrobium. The sequence continues at coordinate 8,588 of JAOPXO010000005.1, read as the reverse complement.
TGCTGGTGCTCGGAGTTCAGGTCGCCTCGATCGCCTCGATCCTGCAGGCATCCAGGGGACCCGTCGTCATCGCGGTGCTGGTGTGCGCGTCGCGGGCGATTCTGAGTGTCACGTGTCGCGTCGGCGTCCCGGCCGCACGCAAGGACGGGTTGGCCGTCGACTACGCCGGCACGGTCTCCTCCCCGCTCACTGTTGCGGTCTGGGTCCTGACGGCGGCGGTCACCAGCGGCGTTCTCGCCTGGGCTGACTGGCCCTGGTGGCACGGGCTCGTGGTCGCGGGCGCCGGCCTCCTGGCGGGCGCTGCCCTCACGTATCGCTGCGTGCAGCGTTTCGGCGGCGTGACAGGCGATGTCTTCGGCGCCGCGATCGAGGTCGCTCTCGCCGCGATGCTCCTCGCCGCGACCTGACCGCTAGAGCCTCAGGACGCGCCCGGCGACGACCAGAAGCACGTCATCGCACTCCTCGGCCACGCGTTGGTTGACGGTGCCGAGCAGATCGCGGAACACCCTCCCCGACCGGTGCTCGGGAACGACGCTCATGCCGACCTCGTTCGTGACGGCGACGACTGTGCCCCGGTGCTCGGCGATCGCGCTGAGCGCGTCGTCAAGGCGTCCGAAGAGCACCGGCTCCCAGTCCTCCCGCACGGCCTCCCAGCCGTCGAGCTCATCGATCGTCGAGGTCAACCAGGTGCCCAGGCAGTCGATCAACACCGCGCCCTCAGCCGCCCGTATCGCGGCTCCGAGGTCAGCAGTCTCGACCGTCGTCCAATGGGCCGGGCGGCGCTCACGATGCACCGCAATGCGAGCGGCCCACTCCGGGTCGAGGTCGACATCGGGCTCCGGGCCCGGCGCGACGTAGGTGACCTGGGGCTCGGCGATCAGCAACGACTCGGCATGAAATGACTTGCCGGAGCGGACCCCGCCCGTCACCAGAACCTTCATCGCACCTCGCTAGTCTCGGATTCACCTTAACGACGACCCACCGAGACCGAGGAGGCCCCGATGCGCTCACGTGCGATCGGGCTCGTCCTCGGGTTCGCCGCTGACCGGGCGTTCGGTGATCCAGCCCGACACCACCCGGTGGCCGGCTTCGGAAACGTCGCTCACACCTTGGAGCAGCGGGTGTGGGCCGATGACCGGAAGGCCGGTGCGCGCTTCACCGCGATCCTCGTCGGAGGTGCTGCGATCACGGGACTGGTCGGCGAGCGTCTCGTACGCCGACGACCGCTGACGCGCACGCTTCTGACGGCCTCTGCGACCTGGGCCGTGCTCGGCGGCCGCTCGCTCTCTCGGGAGGCAGCGCAGGTCAACGCCTGGCTCGACGCGGACGACCTTCCCGCCGCGCGCAAACAGCTGACTCACCTGGTCGGTCGAGATCCGAGTGAACTCGATGCGCTGGAGATCTCCCGGGCGACGGTGGAATCCGTCGCGGAGAACACCTCGGATGCCGTCGTGGCCCCGCTGCTGGCCGGCGCGGTCGGCGGGGTCGGCGGGCTCCTGGCATACCGCGCCGCCAACACCCTCGACGCCATGGTCGGACATCGGAGCCCGCGCTACCTCAAGTTCGGCTGGGCCTCGGCACGACTCGACGACGTCCTCAACTTCGTGCCCGCCCGTGTCTCGGCCCTGCTGGCGGCGGCTCTCGCCCCGATCGTCGGCGGACAGCCCAGCGCTGCCGTGTCGGTATGGATGAGGGACGCGAGTCGCCATCCCAGCCCCAACGCCGGCCCGGTCGAGGCGTCGTTCGCAGGAGCACTCGGAGTGCAGCTCGGCGGCACCAACACGTACGGCGCGCGCGTCGAACATCGGCCGACACTGGGCGAGGGTCCTCCGGCTCAGCCCAACGACATCCGTCGCGCCGTGCAGCTTGCGGACGCCGTCGATCTCGGCGCCCTGGCGCTCAGCGCCCTCATCGCAGTGCGAGCTGGGCGACCCAGGCGGCAGCAGCAGCCGGATCGCTGACGGTCTCCACCTGCTCGGCAACGATGGCCCGGCGAACGATCACGACAGGGATTCCGAGCTCGCCGGCCACCTGCATCTTGGACCACGTGAAGGAACCACCGGAGTCCTTGGTCACCAGCACGTCGACCTCAGCCATGAGCTCACGTTCGCCCTCCACGGCATACGGTCCACGACTCAGAAGCACGGTCCAGCTCGGCGGGAGCGGTATGTCCGGCGCATCGACGACCCTCACGAGCGCAGCTCGGTCGGCGAGCGGTCCGACGAAGTGGCCAAGCGATTGGCGCCCGATCGTGAGGAATGGGCGGACGCCCAAGGATGCGGCGAGCCGTGCGGCCTCGTCGTGGTCGTCAACCCAGTGCCAGCTGTCGGCCCCTGGGGCATCCGACCAGCCCGGCCGCTCAAGTCGTAGCAATGGCAGCCCGTCCGCCGTGCAGGCGGCGACGGCATTGGCGCTCATCCCTTGCGCAAACGGATGGGTTGCGTCGACGACCGCGGAGATCCGCATCTCCATGAGATAGGAACGCAGACCATTGACGCCCCCGAAGCCGCCGATCTGGACCGCTCCGACAGGCATACGCGGGCGAGCGACCCGGCCGGCCAACGACGACACGAATCGAACCTGATCGTGTTGCAGGAGTACGGCCAGCTCACGCGCCTCGGCCGTACCGCCGAGCACGAGAACTGTCATGCGCCCGGCGGGAGGATCGGGACCGACACCGGACCGTCTTGGGCCAGCGAGAGCAGGGCGTCTGTGTCGAGATGGTGCTCGACGAGATCACCCAACAGGTCGAGGCGCGCCTCGCGTGCCTCCGCGAAGCTCACCGCAGAGGGGGCGAAGGATCGACCGACCAGGGACGCAGCCTCCGTCAGGAAGGCCCGCCGAAACTCGTCGGACTCCAGACTGCCGTGCCACATCGTGCCGAACACGTGCCTGGCACTCGCTCCACCGAGAAACTCCTCGACGGCGCCGCGACTGATCCGCCCGTGGTGGATCTCGTATCCGGAGGCGGGTGCGCCGAGTGCCTCATCCATCGGCAGGCGCAGCACCTTGTCGGCTTTGAACGTCGTCGTCACGTCCAGGAGTCCCAGTCCTTCGGCAGCGGCTCCGGCAGCGCCCTCGACGCCATCCGGGTCCACGATCGAGCGCCCCAGCATCTGGAAGCCACCGCAGATGCCCAGAACGGGGCGACCGGCCGCCGCATGATCGAGGATCGCCCGGTCGAGACCCTTCGACCTCAGCCAGGCCAGGTCGGACAGCGTCGCGCGGGTCCCGGGAAGCACCACCAGATCGGCGTCTCCAATCGCTCGGGGATCGCTCGCGAACACCACGTCGACCCCGGGTTCGAGGCCCAGCGCGTCGACGTCCGTGAAGTTGCTGATGCGCGGCAGTCGCACGACCGCGACCCGGAGCGCCGAGTCGCGGACCTCAGCACGTCGTCCGCCGAGGTCGAGGGCGTCCTCGGAGTCGAGCCACAGATCGGGACTCCACGGAAGCACGCCGAACACCCGCCGCCCCGTCAGCTCTTCGATCCGGTCAAGGCCGGGCTTCAGCAATGTCTCGTCGCCGCGGAACTTGTTGACGACGAACCCGGCGACCAGCCGCTGATCGTCCGGTGCCAGGAGGGCGAGCGTGCCGTACATTGCTGCGAACACTCCGCCCCTGTCGATGTCGCCGACCACGACCGTGGGGATGTCGGCGTGCCTCGCGAGCCCCATGTTGACGTAGTCACCGGCCCGCAGGTTGATCTCGGTCGGACTCCCCGCTCCCTCGCAGACCACCAGGTCATAGCGTGAGGCCAGATCGTCGTATGCCGCGTGAGCCGCTTCCGCCAAATGCGTACGACCGCCGATGAACTCAGCCGAGGAGATCTCGCCCGCCGGCTGCCCCATCACCACGACGTGACTCGTGCGGTCCCCACCGGGCTTGAGCAGGATGGGATTCATCGCCGGTTCGGGAATGGCCTGAGCCGCCAGAGCCTGGATCCACTGGGCGCGTCCGATCTCTGCGGTGCCACCGTCGGCCGACGTGCACACCATGGAGTTGTTCGACATGTTCTGCGCCTTGAACGGCGCGACCTTGACCCCGCGACGTGCGAACGCTCGACACAGACCGGTCGTCACGATGCTCTTGCCGGCGTCGGACGTGGTGCCGGCGACGAGCAGCGAGCCGGTCACCGGGCCGCCGGCTTGAGCCACGGGGCGAGCAGCCGGGTGATCCACGGCAATGCGGCGTACGTCATGATCGGCGTCATTACGGCAACTGTCGCCAGGACTCGGATCGGCAGCCACCAGTCGGCGGCGAAGTCCTTGGCGATGTAGTTGGCGGCGAGGCTCAACGGATAGAACACCAGGAAGATCGCGCACATCTGCTTCCATCGTGGCGGCGCCGAGACCGTACGAAGGTCCTGGACATCCACGCTCGACGGCTCATCGAACCATCCCTCGATACCGGTACGGTGCTCGCGCGATGACTCATCAACGAAGCCCTGTGCCGAGTCGAGCCACCAACGACGCTGCGCCGACAGCTCCCAGGCCTCGAGGGACGCCTGCGACGCGAACCGATACAACATGTGCCACTCGGCCGAGGCTTCCTCCGGTCGAATCCAACCCGATCCGAGGAATCCGTCGAAGCGCTCTGCCAGCTCTGTGCCCGCCCGCAGCCAGGCCAGCATCTGGTCCTCCTGCGAAGGATCCACGTGCCGCGTGATGGAGACGGTCACCGGTCCGGTCATGGCATCAGCCTAGGGCCGGTCACCGTGCCCTACCCACCCGATCTGGGCAGGACCCCGCCGCCTGCGAGGGGTAGCGTGACGCCATGACGCTCAGCGAAGAAGTACGCATCGCGCTCGACGGCAAGTGGCGGCACGTACGCGAGCAGTCGCGCAAGGAGCTCGGCGAGATGGATCTCGCCTACGACCACGACCTGACCCTCGACGAGGCCCGCGCACGCGTGCTCGTCCAGATGAAGAAGCTCGTGCCGACCGGCATCCCGGCCGCCGGCTTCCGGGTCGAGAGCGGCGGCACCGGCGATCCGGGCATGGCCGTCACCGGCATCGAGATGCTCGCGCAGTACGACCTCTCCCTCATGGTCAAGGCCGGCGTCCAGTGGGGACTGTTCGGCGGTGCGATCGAGAACCTCGGCACCAAGAAGCACCATGACCTCTACATCCGCGATCTGATCAACCTCGACCTGCTCGGCTGCTTCGCGATGACCGAGACGGGTCACGGCAGCGATGTCCAGAGCCTCGAGACCACCGCGACGTACGATCTGGCGACCCAGGAGTTCGTGATCAACTCGCCGACGCCCTCGTCACGCAAGGACTACATCGGTGGTGCCGCGGCCCATGCCGAGGTCGCCGCGGTATTCGCCCAGCTCATCACGAAGGGCGAGAACCACGGCGTGCACTGCTTCGTCGTGCCGCTGCGTGACAAGAAGGGCAAGGATCTCCCCGGCGTCACGACCTCCGACTGTGGCCACAAGGGCGGGCTCGGCGCGGTCGACAACGGTCGCATCATGTTCGACGACGTACGCATCCCGCGCGAGAACCTGCTCAACAAGTACGGCCAGGTCGACGAAGGCGGCACGTATTCATCCCCGATCGACAACGTCAACCGGCGGTTCTTCACGATGCTCGGCACGCTGATCCGCGGGCGGGTCAGCGTCGGTGGTTCGGCCAGCGCCGCGACCGAGGTCGCGCTCAGCATCGCCGGCCGCTATGCGCTCAAGCGGAGCCAGTTCGGCCCCGAGCCGGGCAAAGAGATCATCCTGATGGACTACCGGATGCATCAGCGCCGGCTGCTCCCGTTGATCGCCAGGTCGTACGCCTACCGGTTCGCGCAGAACCAGCTCGTCGCCCGCATGGACCGCCTGCAGAGCACCGACGAGCCCGACGCGCAGGAGTCACGCGAGCTCGAAGGGCGGGCCGCCGGCCTGAAGGCGGCGCAGACCTGGCATGCCACGAAGGCGATCCAGGAGGCGCGCGAGGCCTGTGGCGGGGCTGGCTATCTCGCCGAGAACCGGCTCACGACGCTCAAGGGCGACACCGATGTGTTCACGACGTTCGAGGGCGACAACCACGTGTTGTTCCAGCTCGTCGCCAAGGAGCTGCTGACGTCATACGCCCAGGAGGTCGGCGGACTCGATCCGGTCGGACTCGTGCGCTTCGCGGCCGGCACGGTCGCCGATGTGGTCAAGGAGCGCACCGCTGCCTCACAGCTCATCCAGCGACTGATCGACGCACGCCCCGGCAAGAGCGAGGACGACCACGATCTGCTCGACCGCGGCGCCCAGCTGTCGCTGTTCGAGGATCGCGAGCAGCACGTGCTCGAGACTGCGGCACGCCGCCTGCGCCGAGCCGGCAAGGATCCGGGGGAGGCGTTCGCGGTGTTCAACGCGGCCCAGGATCACATCATCCGCGCCGGTCGCGTGCACATCGACCGGGTCGTGCTCGAGGCCTTCACCGCTGGCATCGCCCGCTGTGAGAGCCCCGAGGCGCAGGACCTGCTGCGCGATGTGTGCTCGCTCTACGCGCTGTCGACGATCGAAGAGGACCTGGCGTGGTTCATGGGCCACAACCGCCTGGCAGACACGCGCGCCAAGACAGTCACCTCGCTGGTCAATGAGCTCTTGGCCAAGCTGCGTCCGCACACGCTGACCCTTGTCGAGGGCTTCGGCGTGCCCGAGTCCAGCCTGCACGCCGTCATGCTCGACGCCTAGAAGTCCCCCGCCGATGACCGGAGGCTGCGGAGCAGGTCGTACGTCTGGTCCTGCTGCTTGGCGGTGAGGCCATCGATCGCGAAGTCGATCGCCATCAGCGCCTTGGTCGATGCCGCGAGTACGTCCTTGCCGTCGTCCGTGAGCTCGGCAAATGTGCGCCGCCGGTCGGCCTCGTCGGGCAACCGGCGTACGAGACCCTGCGACTCCAGCCGGTCGATCGCGTTGGTCACCGAGGTGGGATGGACCATCAGGCGCTCGCCGATCTTGCTCAGCGGAAGGGTCCCTTCAGAGCTGAACGAGATCAACACCAACACCTCATAGCGCGCGAACGTGATGCCATGCGGCCTGAGGGCTGCATCGAGCTCGGCAAGGATCAGCTGCTGCACTCGCATGATCGACGTCGCGAGCTTCATCGCCGTGGACTCACCAATGCGCCTCGCCCAGATCTCGCCCGCACGCTCGATCGGATCGAACGGCAGCTTGGGCTCTGTGGGCATGCACACATCCTAAGCAAGTGGCATTTAGTTGGACGACCGACTATTTTAGTACCTATGACTTTGCATCGACCCACGCATCCGGTGCGCTTTGTCACTGCCTCGGCGTTGTTCGACGGACATGACGCCTCAATCAACATCATGCGGCGCATCTTGCAGTCACAAGGGGCCGAGGTCATCCACCTCGGTCACAATCGCTCGGTCGCCGAGGTCGTCGACGCCGCGATCGAAGAGGATGTGCAGGGGGTCGCGGTCAGCTCCTATCAAGGTGGGCACGTCGAGTACTTCGAGTACCTCACAGAGTCCCTGCGCGAGCGGGGTGCCGATCACGTCAAGGTTTATGGCGGCGGCGGCGGGGTCATCGTGCCCGAGGAGATCGCCCGCCTGCGCACCGCCGGCGTCACGATCTTCTCCCCCGAGGACGGTCAGCGGCTCGGCCTCGCCGGGATGATCAACACGATGATCGAGGCCTGCGACACCGATCTGTGGGACGAGGACCATCCCACGACTGAAGGCGTACGTTCGGGAGATCGCGGGGCGCTCGCTCGGGCGGTCACGGGTTCTGAGCTCGGCCGCCTCGACAAGGCATTCCTCACGCAGATCCGCGCGGCGGCCAAGGCCTCCGGCACGCCGGTGCTCGGGATCACCGGCACCGGCGGCTCGGGCAAGTCATCACTGACCGACGAGATCGTCCGACGCTTCCGCCTCGACCAGCAGGACAAGCTGCGAATCGGCGTCCTCGCGGTCGACCCGACCCGCCGTCGCGGTGGTGGCGCGCTGCTCGGTGACCGCATCCGGATGAACTCCCTCGACGGGGACCGCATCTACTTCCGCTCACTGGCGACCCGCGGCAGCCACGAGCTGCCCGACTGCCTGCCGGATGTGATCGACCTGCTGAAGGCGGCCGGCCACGACTTGGTGATCATCGAGACCCCTGGCATCGGCCAGGGTGACGCGGCGATAGTCCCATTTGTCGACAAATCTATGTACGTCATGACGCCCGAGTTCGGCGCCGCCTCGCAGCTGGAGAAGATCGACATGCTCGACTTCGCCGATGTCGTGGCGATCAACAAGTTCGAACGCCGCGGGGCCAAGGACGCCCTGCGCGACGTTGGCCGCCAGCTGGTGCGCAACCGCGAGGCCTTCGGCAAGAAGCCCGAGGACATGCCGGTGTTCGGCACGTCGGCGGCAACCTTCAACGACGACGGCGTCACCGCCCTCTATCAGCACCTGGTCTCGATCCTGAAGCCCGAAGGACTCGAGGTCAGCGAAGGCATCCTCCCGATCATGGACGTACGCCACTCCAGTGGCATCGATCAGGTCGTTCCGCCCGAGCGCACCCGCTACCTTGCCGAGATCACTGAGACGATCCGCGCCTATCACGCCACGACCGCCGAGCTGGTCGAGAAGGCGCGC
>JAOPXO010000283.1 GCA_025965115.1 Aeromicrobium sp. | reverse complement strand
TCCGCCAGCTCGAAGAGATGCTGCGCCGCGCCGAGGTCGGCGAGAAGGCTGCCGACGACGGCACCGTTGACGCGGGCATGATCGTCACGATCCGCTTCAAGGGCGACACCGACACCGAGCAGTTCCTGCTGGGTTCGCGCGAGCTGCTGAGCATGGACTCCAGCGTCGACATCGATGTCTACTCGCCCACCTCGCCGCTCGGCGCCGCGATCCTCGGCAAGAAGAAGGGCGACACCGCGTCCTACGAGGCACCCAACGGCAAGAGCATCACCGTCGAGGTCGTCGACGCCAAGCCGTTCTGAGCTTGTCGAAAGCTCAGATCAGCTCGTAGCCCAGCTCGACCAGCCGGGTCTTGACCTCGGCACGGTGCTGCGGGCCGCGGGTTGCCACCTGCATGTCGACGTCGACCTGGCGTACGCCGAGAGATTCCGACGCCCGGTCGTGATTGACGTTGAGGACGTTGACCTGCATCTCCGCGAGATCGGTCAGCAGCCTCATCAGCTCGCCGGGGCGGTCGGAGATGCGTACGCGGAACATCAGGAACCGACCCGCCGCGGCGAGACCGTGTCGAATCACGTCGAGCAGCACCAACGCGTCGATATTGCCGCCGGAGAGCACCGAGACAACCGGCCCCTCGAACGCATCGGGGCGTTCGAGGATCGCGGCAACGCCGGCCGCACCGGCGGGTTCGACCAGCATCTTGGCGCGCTCGAGCAGCGAGAGCAGGGCACGACTCATCGACTCCTCGCTGACGGTGATGACGTCGTCAAGCAGCTCCGCGATGATGTTGAACGGGATCGAACCGGGCTCGGCGACCGAGATCCCGTCGGCCATCGTTGCGCCCATGAGTCTGGAGACTGGACGCCCCGCGGCGAGCGACTCGGGATAGGCCGCGGCGTCCTCTGCCTGCACCCCGATGATCCGCAGGTCGGGACGCTCCAGACGCAGCAGCGCGACGCCGGCTGCGAGCCCGCCGCCGCCGACCGGAACCAGGATTGTCTTGACGTCGGGGCACTGCTCGAGGATCTCGAGTCCGACCGTGCCCTGCCCCGCGACAATGTCCTCGTGGTCGAACGGGTGGATCAGCACTGCACCCGTACGTTCGGCGAACTCGGTCGCCGGCACCAGCGCCTCGGTGACGCCTGATCCGTGGAACTGGATGTCGGCTCCATATCCCTCGGTCGCGCTGACCTTGGGCAGCGCCGCACCCACCGGCATGAAGATCGTGGCCTTGATGCCGAGCATCGACGCTGCGAGGGCGACGCCCTGTGCGTGATTGCCGGCGCTGGCCGCGACCACACCGTGCGCGCGCTGCTCGTCTCTCAGGCGGGCAATGCGTACGTACGCACCGCGGATCTTGAACGAGCCGGTGCGCTGGAGGTTCTCGGCCTTGAGGAACACCGGGGTCGAGGCCACGTTGCTGAGCCACCGCGAGTGCGCCATCGGGGTCACCTCGGTGACACCTTCGAGCAGCTGACGTGCGGCCCTTACGTCATCCAGATCCACGCATCCAACGTATCGCGTGACAGTCCACCGCAACCGTGCACGGGCTAACCGCGCCGCGCCTAGACTCCGGTGCCATGTCGCCCACCGTGCACAGGACAACCCACCACGGAATTCCAGTCATCTGGTGCGAGGTCGACGGACCCCTGACTGGAACATTGATGTTCGGAGTAGGTATGCGAGATGAGCCGCCTCATCTCGGCGGCATCACCCACTTGGCTGAGCACCTCATCTTCCGCGCAATGGGCGACATCAACGTGGCGCACGACGGCGTGACGTACGGAAAGACCCTCGAGTTCTCGGCGTCAGGCACGCCCGATGAGGTTGCCGACTTCCTCCATCAAGTGGTCGCCGTACTTTCGAATCCGACCTTCAGCGACGAGGATCTTCGTCTCGAGCGCATGGTGATCGAGGCTGAGAACCCGCACCGCTTTGGTCCAGGCGCCGGCCTGCTGACCTATCGCTACGGGATAGAAGGGATTGGCAAGGCACACGCTGGAGCCCCGACACTCGCATCCATCTCAGCGACCGAGGTAGGCGACTGGATCGCCGAATGGCTGGTGGCCTCGAACGCTCGACTCACGTTCAACGGTCCATTGCCGCCAGACCTGAACGTGACGCTGAACGATGGACCTGCACCAACGCATAACGACGAGAAGCGGCTCGTGCTCGGAAACACACTCATTCCGAGCGACAAGAGCGGTGTGGCGCTGTCGTTGCTCGTCGACGAGCCGATCGCGACGTTTCTGCGCGATGTGCTCGAGACGGAGCTGGAAACGGAGCTACGGGGGCGCAGGGGTCTGTTCTATGCGGCGACGTCCGAGATCACCGGGGCCGTCGAGCCAGGAATTGACCAGGTCGACCTGGTGCTTGACCCGTTGGAACACAACGTGCTCGAGACGATCGAGCGAGCCGTAGAGACCATCCGTCGAGCTGCCCGGGAGGGATTCAGCGCTCACGCACTCACCTACGCACGGTCGGTGGTCATCGCCGGACTCAGCGTCCCCTCCGCCTGGAGTGAATACGTCGACCGTCTTGCAATCACCGAACTGGTCGGTGGCGAGCTAGAGACGCCAGATGTTTTTCGGGAGCAAGCCCGCAACGTGGAGGTCGACCAACTGACCGCCGCGCTCCGTACGTCGATTGGCACCCTGATCGTGGCCTTTGAAGACAATGATCTGCCCGAAGGATTCAGCGCGAAGCTCGGACTCACAATGGATGAGTTCCTGCCGTACGAGGTTGTCGACGCACCACGTCGCGGGTCAGGACGTCGATGGCGTGGGAGGCGGTTCGCGGTCAGGGATTGGGCGCGGGTCGACAACACCCACCTCTACCAACACAGGTTCGGCGAAACGACGGCCTTGCCTCTCGATCAGATCGTCGTGGCCGGGAAGTTCCACGAAGGCGCGCTCCATCTGCTGGATCGTCGGGGTCGCGATCTGATCATCGAGCCGGCGGACTGGCACAACGGAGCAACTCTGGTCGAGGAAGTCCTCCGGCACATTCCCGCCGAGGCACACCGCGACTTTTCCTGGCACAACTCAGGCGCCCACGGAGCGGAGTGAGACAAGCCTCACAATTTGGTTGCGCTGTGCATGTTGTTATATGCTTGTGCCATGCAAGCAAATACCGTCGTCGCGCCCGAGACCGCCGATGAGGCCGTTCTCCAGCTCATGATGGCCCTCGGTCGCCGGTTCCGGCAGCGCCAGGTGGGTGATCTGGTCGACCCCGCCCAGGCGGGCCTGCTCTATGCGCTCAAGTGCCACGGAGCCATGCGCCTCGGCGACCTCGCCGACTCGATGAAGCTCGACGCCTCGACCGTGAGCCGCCACGTGCAGCAACTCAGCGACCGGGGCTTCCTCCAGCGTGACCCCGATCCCGAGGATGCCCGCGCTCGCATCATCGACATCTCCCCCGAAGGCCTCGTCGCACTCAAGGCCACCTCCGACCAGCGCAAGGCATTCGTGGTCGAGGCCCTGGCCGACTGGTCCGACCGCGACCGCAACAACCTCCGCACGCTGCTTTCCCGCCTGACCACTGATCTCGGAGACAATCGATGACCAGCACCACCACGCCCGACACCACCGGGACCACGTACTTCTCACACCGCCAGATCCTGGTGATCCTCGGCGGGCTGATGACCGGCATGTTCCTGGCCTCGCTCGACCAGAGCATCGTCGGCACGGCTCTCCCCCGCATCACCTCCGACCTCCAGGGCCTCGACAAGCTCAGCTGGGTCGTCACGGCATACCTCCTGACCTCGACCGCGGCCACTCCGCTGTGGGGCAAGATCTCCGACCTCTACGGTCGCCGGATCATCTTCCAGGCCGCGATCGTCACGTTCCTGGTCGGCTCACTGCTGTGCGGCTTCTCTCGCAACATCGAGGAGCTGATCGGATTCCGCGCCTTGCAGGGCATCGGTGGTGGTGGGCTCATTGC
>JAOPXO010000272.1 GCA_025965115.1 Aeromicrobium sp. | reverse complement strand
CTCGACTATGGCGACCGCCTGATCGTCGGGACAGTGCGCGATCTGCATCGTGCTGTCTCGACGCGGGCGTTCCGCGCGACCCGGGTGGTCGGCGGACACGTGCCGGAGTCCCTCCACGATGCGGTCGTAACTTCGCTTTATGGTGCAATTTCAGGCTTTCTGCGGCTGTCCAGCGGCTCGGTGCGCGCACTGTCGTCGAAGGGTGTCGGTCGTCCGATCGAGGACACCCGTCGCGGGCGTCTGATCGTCGCGGCGGTCAACGGCCTGATCGGCGATGAGCTGCGCATGCTCGACGACCCGCAGGCGATCACGATGGCGATCCGGGTCGAGGGCGAAGACGTGTCGGCCACAGGCTGGCCGCTCGCCGAGGCCTTCCGCAGCGGCACGAGCCATCCGGTCGTCTTCCTGCACGGTCTGTGTGAGAACGACGAGTCGTGGAGCAACTCTGCTGAGCGGTGGGGCACGACGTACGCCGAACGCATTGTCGCCGAGACCGACGGCACGCCCGTGATGGTCCGCTACAACACCGGCCTGCACATATCCGAGAACGGCAAGCATCTCGACACCTTGCTCCAGCAGTTGGTCGCCTCCTGGCCGGTGCCGGTCACCCGCATCACGCTGGTCGGTCACTCGATGGGCGGGCTCGTCGTGCGCGCGGCGACCAATCACGCCACGGCATCAGGTCAGACCTGGCAGTACCTCGTACGCGATGTGGTCTGCCTCGGCACCCCGCACGCCGGCGCCAATCTCGAGAAGGTCGCGCATCTCGGTTCGCGCCTCTTGCGGTTCTGGCCCGAGTCCAGCCCGTTCAGCTCGATCCTGGAGAGTCGCTCGGCCGGCATCGTCGATCTGCGCCACGGTTACATCACCCAGGACGAGTGGGAGGGTCAGGACCTCACCGGTCAGTGGGGCCTCGACCGCATCGCCGCCGCGCCTCTCCCGCACGCCGAATATCACTTCGTCGCTGCCACCCTCGGTGCCTCGCAGGGCCACCCACTGAGCTCGGTCCTCGGCGACCTGCTCGTGCACTTCTCCTCCGCCACCGGAGTCGGCAAGGCCGGCCCGATCGTCGACGGCGCGCGATTCGAATATCTGCCGAGCGTTCACCATTTCGCCCTGCTCAACCATCCGCGGGTGGGAGACTGGCTCGTCGAATGGCTCAACGCCCGCACTCGTACGATGCGCGCACTCCCAGCAGCCCCGCGGCACGCGTAGCCAATCAGCGTCCGCCACACCGAGGAGATTCATGCCCAATCAGCAGCTCATCGAGGGAAGCGTCGAGATCGCCGCTGCACCGGCGACGGTTTGGGCCCTGGTGTCCGATCTGCGGCGCATGGGCGAATGGAGCCCGCAGTGCAGCCGGATGATGGTGCTCGGCCGCGAGATCAAGCTCGGCACCCGCACGCTCAACCTCAACCGTCAGGGCAAGATGCGCTGGCCGACGACCGCGAAGGTTGTCGCCTTCGAGCCCAACAAGAAGCTCGCCTTCCGCATCGTCGAGAACCGCTGCGTCTGGACGTACGACCTCGAGGAGACCGCGACCGGCACTCGGCTGACCGAGTCGCGGACAACCCCTCGCGGCGTCGCCAAGGCCTCGAACCTCGGCACCGAGAAGCTCATGGGTGGCACCGAGAACTTCGAGGCGGGCCTCGGCTCCGGCATCAACACGACCCTTGAGCGCATCAAGGCAGCGGCTGAGGCGGGCAACTGATGGGCCAGCCGGCGCTCGAGTCCTCCGTCGACATCGCGGCGACACCAGACGCCGTATGGGTCGCGGTGACTGATCTCAAGGCCATGGCCCGGCGCAGCCCTGAGCTCGTCGGCATGTGGCTTCTCGGCAAACCCAAGGTCGGCCGTCGCAGCATCAACCTCAACCGTCGCAAGGGCTTCGCGTGGCCGACGACCGCCCGCATCACGCAGTGGAAACCTCCGTCGAACGACAACGGGCGTGGCGCATTCGTGTTCCACGTGTGGCCGACGAATGTCGATTGGTCCTATGAGACCGAGCCAACGACAGCCGGCACCCATCTGGTGGAGCGCCGGACGGCTCTCGTTGATCCATCGCTGTCGGTGCGCCTGACGGCGCGGCTCGCGCTGGGCGGTGCTGACAGCCACGACAGCGAGCTCTGCGATGGCATGGACAAGACGCTGGCCGCGATCAAGTCCGAGGTCGAGCGCTAGCTAGCGGTCGACGAGCGTCAGCTCGAAGGCATACAGATCGGGCCGGTAGGCATGCCGGCCGTACTCAACCGCCCGACCGGCGTTGTCATACGCCGTTCGTTGCATGGTGAGCAGGGGAGCGCCGCGCTTCTCGTGCAGCAGCGACGCCTCGGCGGGCGCGGCCCGACGTGCCCCGATGCGTTGGCGTGCGACCCGCATCAGCACGCCCGACTGCCGCAGGTAGGCATACAGCCCGGTCTCGGAGAGGTCGACGGCGTCCAGGTCGACGACATCCACCGGGATGTAGTTGTGCATCAGTGCGAGGGGTTCCTTGCCGACGTAGCGAAGGCGCTCGAGTGACCACACGTCTGCGCCGATCTTCAGCTGGAGCTCGCGCGCGACATCCTCGTCGGCGGGCACCTTGCCGACCGCGATCACCGTGGTCTGCGGCTTCTGACCCGCCGCACTGAGGTCGTCGAACAGGCTGGTCAGCTCGACAGAGCGGCGGATCTTGCCATGCACGACCTGGGTGCCGACTCCGCGCTTGCGCACCAGCATGCCCTTGTCGACGAGCACCTGGAGCGCCTGCCGCATCGTGGGGCGGGAAAGCCCGAGTTCCTTGGCCAGGGCGATCTCATTGTCGATGCGTTCGCCCGGTGCGATCGTGCCGTCGATGATCGCCTTCTCGAACTGCTCGGCCACCTGGAAGTACAACGGCACGGGACTCGCGCGGTTGAGGGTGAACCTGGGGTGGCCGGCCATGCGGTCACTGTATCGACGTTTGACGTGACGTCAATATGTCAGGACAAATGGTTGACAAGGAGTGTGAGGGCCGACACACTCGACTAAGACTTTGTCACGACAAACACATATGAAGGACGACGATGACGTTGAGTGGACCGCGCCAGACCCAGCTGAGGGTCGCTGGTGCGCCCATCTCGTGGGGGGTCTGCGAAGTGCCCGGTTGGGGCTTCCAGCTTCCGGCCGAGCGGGTCATGGCCGAGATGGAGCGTCTCGGGCTGTCTGCGACCGAGTTCGGACCTGACGGATTCCTGCCCGAGGAACCAGAGGCCCGCAAGACGTTCCTCGCCACGTACGCGCTGCAGGCCGTTGGCGGATTCGTACCGGTGGTGCTGCACGACTCGGCGAGCGACCCGATGGGCGAGATCGACGCGTTCATCGACGCGTGCCTGGCGACCGGTGCCGGCGTCGTGGTGCTCGCCGCCGCGACGGGTGTCGACGGCTATGACGCGCGCCCGACTCTTGACGACCTGCAGTGGAAGACCCTCCTCACAAATCTCGACCGGCTCGCCGACCATGCGGCCGAGCGTGGCGTCATGGCGGTCATCCATCCTCACATCGGCACCCTCGTCGAGACGGCTGAAGACGTCCAGCGCGTCGTTGAGGGCTCGCACATCGGCTTGTGCATCGACACCGGCCACCTGACGGCTGCCGGTGCCGATCCGGTCGCGATCACGCTCGCCAACCTCGAGCGGGTCAAGCACGTGCACCTCAAGGACGTCGACAGCGCCAGGGCCGCCAGGGTCGTGGCCAAGGAGATCACCTTCTCCGATGCGGTCGCCGGCGGCATGTGGCAGGTGCTCGGCGAAGGCGATGTCGACATCCGCGCCATGATCGAGGCGCTCGAGGGCGCCGGTTATGACGGTTGGTACGTCCTCGAGCAGGACGTCATGTTCAAGGACGGCGAGCCCGAGGGTGAAGGCCCGATCGTGAATGTCCGAGCCAGCCTCGACTACGTGAAGGCTGTATTGGCGTGACTGGTTTTGAGCTCATCACGATGGGGCGGGTCGGCGTCGATCTCTATCCGGAGCAGATCGGTCTCGGCCTCGAGGACGTCACCTCGTTCTCCAAGTCCCTCGGTGGCAGCGCCACCAATGTCGCGGTTGCAGCATCGCGACTCGGGCACCGGGTCGCGGCCATCACACGTACGGGCCACGACCCCTTCGGACGCTTCGTCAGCCGGGCCATCGCTGGATTCGGGGTCGACGATCGGTACGTCAGCGCGGTCGGTCACCTGCCGACTCCAGTCACGTTCTGCGAGATCCTGCCGCCGGATGACTTCCCGATCTACTTCTACCGCCAGCCGAAGGCGCCGGACCTCGAGATCAACGTCGATGAGCTCGACCTCGACGCGATCCGGGCCGCTGACGTCTTCTGGATCACCCTGACCGGACTGTCACAGGAGCCGAGCCGCGGGGCGCACTTCGCGGCACTTGAGGCGCGCTCCGGCAAGGGCATCACAGTGCTCGATCTGGACTATCGCGCGATGTTCTGGGATTCACCCGAGCACGCTCGCGCGGAGGCGCAGGCTGCGCTGTCGTACGTCACGGCGGCCGTCGGCAATCGCGAGGAGTGCGAAGTTGCCGTGGGCGAGACTGAACCGTTGGCGGTCGCGAAGGCGCTGCAGGCCGCAGGAGTCGAGCTCGCCGTAGTGAAGCAGGGGCCAGCCGGAGTGCTGGGTGTCCGCGGTGATGAGTCGGTTGTCGTCCCGCCAGTGCCGGTGGACGTCATCAACGGCCTCGGAGCCGGCGATGCATTCGGAGGTGCCCTGGTCCACGGCCTGCTCAGTGACTGGGACCTGGAACGTACGCTGCATTTCGCCAACGCCGCAGGGGCGATCGTGGCAGGCGAGTTCCTGTGCGCCGACGCCATGCCGACCGAAGATCAGGTCGACGCCGTGCTGGCGCGAGGGAGAGTCTGATGGCCACGCTGACACCCCAGGACATCGACCGGATCGTCTCGATCCGTGCGGAGAATCCCGAGCAGCTCGCGGAGCTCGCAGCCACACGCCGCCAGCCGACCGGACTTGTCGGACAGACCGGTCGTCTGCTCCTTGTGGCCGCCGATCATCCCGCCCGCGGTGCGCTCCGCGCCGGTGCCAACGCGCTCGCCATGGGCGACCGCGCCGAGCTGCTCAGCCGCATCGTGCGCGTGCTCGACCGCCCCGGCGTCGACGGAGTGCTCGGCACGGCCGACATCATCGATGATCTGCTGATGCTCGGCGCACTTGAGGGCAAGGTCGTGATCGGCTCGATGAATCGTGGTGGCCTCGCCGGCACCGTGTTCGAGATCGACGACCGGTTCACCGGCTATGACGCCGCGTCGATTGCGCGCTCGGGCTACCAAGGCGGCAAGATGCTGTTCCGGATCGACCCCAGTGATCCGGCCACGCCCGCAACGATGCAGGCCTGTGCCGATGCTGTTGGTGCACTCGCGGAGCATCGCGTCATGGCGATGGTCGAGCCGTTCATCTCGCACCGCGACGAGGTCGGCCGCATCCGCAATGACCTGTCAACAGAAGCCGTTGTCCGCTCGGCCACGGTTGCCGCCGGTCTGGCCAGCACCTCGGCATACACCTGGCTCAAGCTCCCGGTCGTGGAACGCATGGACGTCGTGCTCGCCGCAACCACGCTGCCGGTTGTGCTGCTCGGCGGTGAGGTCTCGGACGATCAGGATGCGCAGTTCGCCGCGTGGTCCAAGGCGCTGGCGAGCCCGAACGTCCGCGGCATGGTCGTCGGTCGCTCACTGCTGTTCCCGCCCGATGGCAATGTCGAGTCGGCCGTCGACGCCACGGTGGAGATGATGGGTTCGTGAGCCTGGTGTTGAAGAGTGGTGAGTCGGCGCGGGGTCCCTTTGCTCTCGAGGTCACTCCTCAGTCCGCCGACTGGGGCTACTCGGGGCTGCGCATCCTCGACTTGGCAGCAGGCCAGAGCGAAGCATTCGGTACCGATGACGCCGAGACCATCGTGATCTCGTTGAGTGGATCCGCCGGCGTCACGATCGACGGCCACGCCTACGACCTCGAGGGTCGCCCGGACGTGTTTGCCGGGGTCAGCGATGCGGTCTATGCCCCTCGGGATGCCGAGGTGATCGTCACGAGCATCGAAGGCGGCCGGTTCGCGCTCGCCTCGGCGAAGTGCGAGCGCCGTCTCGAACCGGCATACCTGCCGAAGTCCGACGTTCCGGTCGAGCTGCGTGGTGCGGGTCAGTCGAGCCGACAGGTCAACAACTTCGGCATCCCCGGGGTGCTCAACGCCGACCGGCTGATTGCCTGCGAGGTGCTGACCCCCGGTGGCAACTGGTCGTCCTGGCCGCCGCACAAGCACGACGAGGAGCGTGAAGGCGAGACTGCACTCGAGGAGATCTACTACTTCGAGGTCGCGGACGGACCCTCCGGACCCGGTATGGGATTCCAGCGGGTCTACGGTCACGAGGGTGCTGATATCGACATCACGACCGAGATCCACAGCGGAGATGCGGTGCTCATCCCGCACGGCTGGCATGGCCCGTCGATCGCGGCGCCGGGCTACGACCTCTACTACCTCAACGTGATGGCCGGCCCCGGTGCCACACGAGCCTGGCTGATCTGCGACGACCCGGCGCATGCCTGGGTGCGGGACACCTGGGCGGATCAGCCGGTCGATCCCCGCCTGCCGTTCAGTGCGCAAATCGTGGGGGGTGCGCGATGACACGACTGACGGTCGGACAGGCAGTCGTCCGATTCCTCGAGGCGCAGTATGCCGAGCGTGATGGGGTCGCGAATGCCTTCTTCGCCGGGTGTTGGGGCATCTTCGGCCACGGAAATGTCGCCGGAGTCGGCCAGGCACTGCTCGAGCGGGAGGCGTCGGGCGATCCGTCCCACCTGCGCTATTTCCAGGGCCGCAACGAGCAGGCGATGGTCCACGCTTCCGTGGCGTATGCCCGCCAGCGCGACCGGCTCGCGGCAATGGCGGTCACAGCGTCGGTCGGTCCCGGGGCGACCAACATGGTGACCGGCGCGGCGCTCGCCACGATCAACCGGCTGCCGGTGCTGCTGCTGCCGGGTGACACCTTCGCCTCCAAGGTCGCCAATCCGGTGCTGCAGGAGCTCGAGGACCAGTCGGGCGGCGACATCTCGGTCAACGACGTGTTCCGCCCCGTCTCGGCCTATTTCGACCGTGTGCACCGGCCGGAGCAGCTCGCTCCCGCCCTGCTCAACGCGATGCGGGTGCTGACCGATCCGGCTGCGACCGGAGCCGTCACGCTCGCGCTGCCACAAGACGTGCAGGCTGAGGCATGGGATTGGCCCAATGAGCTCTTTGCACGGCGCGTATGGCACGTCTCCCGGCCCGTGCCCGAACCCGCCGCGCTCGAGCGGGCGGTGGCTGCGATCCGGGCGTCCAAGAGGCCGCTGATCGTTGCCGGCGGCGGGGTGACCTACAGCCGCGCCAACGGTGCACTGCGCGCCTTCGCCGAGGCGACCGGAATACCCGTCGGCGAGACCCAGGCCGGCAAAGGTGTGCTGGCGTACGACCATCCGCAGTCGGTCGGCGCGATCGGCGCGACCGGAACCGCCGCGGCGAATGCCCTCGCCACCGAGGCGGATCTGATCATCGGCGTCGGGACGCGCTACAGCGATTTCACCACGGCATCTCGCACGGTGTTCGCGGCCGAGGACGTGCGTTTCGTCAATCTCAACGTCTCGGCCTTCGATGCCCACAAGCTGTCGGCCACGAGCCTTGTCGCCGACGCCCGTGAGGGGCTCGCTGCCCTTTCCGCCGCCCTCGAGGGGTGGTCGACTGATCCGTCCCACACCGCGCGGGCCACCGAGCTCGCCCACGAGTGGGACGCGATCGTCCAGTCGGCGTACGACCGCGACGACTCGGCTTTGCCGGCACAGTCCGCCGTGATCGGTGCGGTCAACGAGCTGTCCGATCCGCGGGACATCGTGGTTTGCGCGGCCGGCTCGATGCCCGGTGACCTGCACAAGCTCTGGCGCACCCGCGACCGCAAGGGCTATCACGTCGAATACGGCTACTCCTGCATGGGATATGAGATCGCTGGTGGCCTGGGCGTCAAATTGGCCGTCCTGGACACCGACGACGAGCGAGATGTTTTCGTGATGGTCGGCGACGGCTCCTACCTGATGATGAACGCCGAGCTCGTCACCGCGGTCGCCGAGGGGATCAAGATCATCGTGATCCTGGTGCAGAACCACGGCTTCGCCTCGATCGGCGCACTGTCGGAGTCGCTCGGCTCGCAACGCTTCGGCACGCAGTATCGCTACCGCACCGCCACGGGGCTTGATGGCGACCGGTTGCCCGTCGACCTCGCAGCCAACGCCGCCAGCCTGGGCGCCGATGTCCTGTCGGCGACCTCCGTCGACGACTTCCGTGCTGCGGTGCTCAAGGCCAAGGCATCGACCCGTACGACCCTGATCCACATCGAGACGGATCCGCTGATCCCTGCGCCCGACAGCCCGGCCTGGTGGGACGTCCCGGTCGCCGAGATCTCGTCACTCGAATCCACGAAGGCCGCGCGCGTTGTCTACGACGAGCACAAGACCCACCAGCGCACGTACCTTGCGCCACCCGATGAGAAGGAACTGTCATGACGACGCCCGACCCCATTGAGCTCACGACGTACGAGCACTGGATCGGTGGCAAATCGACGCCGGGGGAGAGCGATCGAGTCGCCGATGTGTTCAACCCCGCTCTGGGCGCACCCCAGAAGCAGGTCCGGCTCGCCACGTCCAGCGACGTCGATCTCGCGGTGAGCGCGGCCCGATCCGCCTTCGAGACCTGGGGCGAGTCGTCGGTGACGGCGCGGGCGCGGATCATGTTCGACTTCCGTCAGCTACTGGTCGAGCACGAGGACGAGCTGGCACAGATCATCTCATCCGAGCACGGCAAGACGATCGACGACGCCAGGGGCGAGGTCGTACGCGGCCGCGAGGTCGTCGAGTTCGCGGCGGGCATCCCGCAGCTGCTCAAGGGCGACTTCAACGATCAGGTTTCCACCGGGATCGACTCACACACCTTCCGTCAGGCCCTCGGAGTGGTCGCGGGCATCACGCCGTTCAACTTCCCGATCATGGTGCCGATGTGGATGCACCCGGTCGCGATCGCCTGCGGCAACACCTTTATCCTCAAGCCGTCCGAGCGTGATCCAGGCGCCTCTGACCTCGTGGCGCGGCTCTACCAGCAGGCCGGACTTCCCGACGGAGTCTTCAATGTCGTGCACGGCGACAAGGTTGCCGTCGACGCGATCCTTGAGCACTCCGACATCGACGCCGTGTCCTTCGTCGGCTCGACCCCGATCGCCAAGTATGTGCACGAAGGCGCCTCGCGCACCGGCAAGCGGGTCCAGGCGCTCGGCGGTGCCAAGAACCACGCCGTCGTGATGCCCGATGCCAATCTGGACTTCGCCGCCGACCACATCGTGGCGGCCGGCTACGGCTCGGCCGGTCAGCGCTGCATGGCGATATCGGCCGTCGTCGCGGTGGGACCCGCCGCTGATGCGCTGGTGGAGAAGATCCGCGAGCGTACGGTCGTGCTGACCGTCGGTGCCGGCGACGAGCCCGGCGTGGAGATGGGCCCGGTCGTGACCGAGGCATCGCGCGATCGGGTCAAGTCGTACGTCGGCCAGGGCGTCGACGCCGGAGCGACTCTGGTGGTCGACGGTCGCGATCTGGTCGTGGAAGGTCACGAATCGGGCTTCTTCGTCGGTCCCAGCCTGCTTGACGAGGTCACCACCGACATGTCGGTCTACACCGACGAGATCTTCGGACCTGTCCTCGCCGTGCTGAGGGTTCCGACGTTGGACGCAGCGATCGAGCTGATCAACGCCAACCCGTACGGCAACGGCACCGCAGTTTTCACCTCCTCGGGCGAGGTGGCGCGCACCTTTCAGCGAAAGGTGCACGTGGGAATGATCGGCATCAACGTGCCGGTTCCAGTCCCCATGGCCTTCCACTCCTTCGGGGGTTGGAAGGACTCATTGTTCGGCGACCACCACATTCATGGTCCCGAAGGAGTGAGGTTCTACACCCAGGCAAAGGTGGTCACCACCCGGTGGCCGCACGTCAGCGAGGAGTCTCTCGCCCAGCTCAACTTCCCGACGGCACGCTAGATCCCGACCGCAAAATGGCGCCGGGTCCACACGGAATAGACAGGAACACATCGATATGAAGAAACTCAAGCTCGTCGGCGTCATCGCCGTCGTGCTGGCGGTGCTCGCTGCGTGCAGCGGCACTGGCAGCGACAACGGCAAGGCCGACACGACCAAGAAGAACCTGACCTATGCCGTGATCACCCACGGTGCTCCCGGCGACGCCTTCTGGGACCGGGTCAAGTCCGGCGCCGAGCAGGCAGGCAAGGACTACGGGGTCAAGGTCGAGTACAGCTCGGACGCAGACCCGGCCAAGCAGTCGCAGCTGATTGATGGCGCCGTGGCCGACAAGGTCGACGGCATCGTCGTCTCGATGGCCAACCCGGACGGCCTCGAGGCCAGCGTGAAGAAGGCTGTCGCTGCGGGCGTGCCGGTCATCACGATCAACTCCGGTGTCGACCAGTTCAAGGCATTCGGTGCGATCACCCACATCGGTCAGACCGAGACGATCGCCGGTGAGGCAGTCGGCGAGCGGCTGAAGTCGCTGGGCCAGAAGAACGTCATCTGCGTCATCCAGGAAGCCGGCAACATCGGCCTCGAGCAGCGCTGCAAGGCGGTTGCCGACAAGGAGGGTGGCAAGGTCCAGAACCTCCAGGTCGACGGCACCGACGACAACGCCGTCCAGGCCACGATCACGTCCAAGCTGCAGGCCGACAAGTCGATCGACACCGTGCTCACGCTCGGTGGGCAGTACGCGATCGACGCCGTCGCTGCAGTCAAGGACTCCGGCAGCAGCGCCAAGGTGGCGACATTCGACCTCTCCGAGGACGTCATCAAGGACATCGAAGCCGGAACGATCCTGTTCGCGGTCGACCAGCAGCCGTACGTCCAGGGCTTCCTGGGTGTCACCGGCTTGTACCTCAAGTCGATCAACGGCAACGACATCGGTGGTGGACAGCCGATCAACTCCGGCCCGGCCTTCATCACGAAGGACAACGCCGCGTCGGTCCTGAAGTTCGCCAAGAACGGAACTCGCTGATCTGACCGTGGGGCCCGGCAGTGCGTGAAAGCGTTGCCGGGCCCTGCGGCTCCAGCGGAGAATCGGAGCCACCATGACCACCGCCACCCTCGTCGACGAACGCGTCGCGCGCACGTCCACGCTCACCAAGCTTTTGAAGCGGCCGGAGATCGGCGCCCTTGTTGCGGCGATTGCGATCTTCACCTTCTTCGCCGTGACGACTGACGTCTTCGCCACGCCCTCGGGTGCCAGCACCTGGCTCAGGGGTGCATCGACGATCGGCATCATGGCGGTCGCCGTCGCCCTGCTGATGATCGGTGGAGAGTTCGATCTGTCCGCCGGCGCCATGACCGGCTTCACCGGCCTGGTCGTGGGCGTGCTCACCACGGAGTACGGCCTCAACATCTGGGTGGCAATCCTGGTGTCGCTCGTCCTCGCCCTTGCCGTGGGCTTCATCAACGGCCTGCTCGTCATGAAGACGGGCCTACCCAGCTTCATCGTGACCCTCGGGACGTTCTTCGTGCTGCAGGGCATCGACCTCGCCGGCACCAAGGCACTGATCGGCCAGGTCGCGATCCAGGGAATGTCCAATGTGCCGCACTACGACCAGGCGAAGAAGCTGTTCGGCTCGTCGATCACGGTCGATGGCGGACTGGTCTATGCCTCGATCTTCTGGTGGCTGGGCGTGACGGCGGTCGCCACCTGGGTCCTGCTTCGTACGCGCACCGGCAACTGGATCTTCTCGGTCGGCGGAGCCCAGACGGCAGCCCGCCAGATCGGGGTGCCGGTCATGAAGACCAAGATCGGCCTGTTCATGACGACGGCGGGCGCCGGCTGGCTCGTGGGCATGTTGCTGCTGTTCACGACGTCGACGGTCCAGAGCAACACCGGCGTGGGTCAGGAATTCATCTTCATCATCTGCGCCGTCGTCGGGGGTTGCCTCATGACCGGCGGCTACGGCTCGGCAATCGGTGCAGCGTTCGGAGCGCTCATCTACGGGATGGTCAATCAAGGGATCGTCTACTCGGGCTGGGACAACAACTGGCTGAAGGCGTTCCTCGGAGTCATGCTCCTCGGTGCGGTGCTTCTCAACGAATGGGTACGCAAGCGAGCGGAGACAGCAGGATGAACGCAACCACGAATCCAGATCCGACCTCGACCTCGACTCCAACCGCTCCACCGGCGCGGGGCACCACAGTTGTCGAGGTGCGGGGGATCGGCAAGCGCTATGGCAACATCATCGCGCTGAGCGACGTCTCGACGTCCGTACGTGCCGGTGAGGTCACCTGCGTGCTGGGCGACAACGGAGCCGGCAAGTCGACGTTCATCAAGATCCTCGCGGGTGCGCATGAGCACTCCGACGGTGAGCTCCTCATCGATGGCGTGCCCGTGCACCTGTCGAGCCCCCGTGCGGCCCTCGAGCTGGGCATCGCGACGGTCTATCAGGACCTCGCGGTCGTGCCGCTCATGCCCGTGTGGCGCAACTTCTTCCTCGGCAGCGAAGTCGTCAAGGGCGTTGGTCCGTTCAAGAAGCTCGACATCGAGTTCATGAAGAAGACCACCAAGTCCGAGCTGGCCGCGATGGGCATCGACCTGCGCGATGTCGACCAGCCGATCGGCACCCTGTCGGGCGGCGAGCGCCAGTGTGTCGCGATCGCCCGCGCCGTCTATTTCGGTGCGCGGGTGCTGATCCTCGACGAGCCGACCGCTGCGCTGGGTGTCAAACAGTCCGGGGTCGTGCTGAAGTACATCGCCAAGGCTCGCGAACGCGGCCTGGGAGTCGTCTTCATCACCCACAACCCGCACCACGCGTACCCGGTCGGCGATCGCTTCATGTTGCTGCGCCGAGGCAAGAGCATGGGTGACTTCCCGAAGGCCGAGATGACCCTCGAGGACCTCACCTCGATGATGGCCGGGGGCAGTGAGCTCGAGTCGATCGCCCACGAGCTCGAGAAGTCGATGGGGGCCGATTCGAAGGTCGCCCAGGACATGAAGGCAGAGATCACGTGACACCAGAGCTCCGTGTCGGCGTGGTGGGTCTGGGGTGGATGGGTCAGGTGCATGCGCGCGCGCTCAGTCGGCTGACCCAGCACTACACCGACAGCCCGCTCACGCCGCGACTCGTTGCGGTCGCCGACACGGCAACCGACGACCGGACAGAACGCGCAGCAGCGGCGTTTGGATTCCAATACCAATTGAAGGACTGGACGCACCTCGTCAGTCGGGACGACATCGACCTGGTCTGCGTGACGGGTCCCAACTTCATCCACCGCGATGTCGCGGTGGCGGCGGCCGGGGCGGGCAAGCACCTGTGGGTGGAGAAGCCTGCGGGACGCAATTCGGCCGAGACGCGCGAGATCGCGGCAGCCGCCGACGCCGCTGGCGTACAAGCCGCGGCCGGCTTCAACTACCGCAATGTCCCGGCCGTCGAGCTGGCCCGCGATCTCGTGCGCTCGGGCCGCATCGGCCAGGTGGAGCACTCGACGGTGCGGTTCGTCTCCGACTACGCCGCACATCCGGATGGAGCATTGTCGTGGCGTTTCCAGAACGCGTACGCCGGCAGCGGAGTGCTGGGCGACCTGGTCAGCCACGCCGCTGACCTCGCGCGTTATGTCGTGGGTGACATCGAGGAGCTCGTCGTCGATCGGGCGACCTTCATCCCACAGCGACCCGAGGCCCGCCCGGGCGCGATGCACTACGAGCGCGGCTCGGGTGCCATGGGAGCAGTCGAGAACGAGGACTACGTCTCGGCGCTATTGCGATTTGCCGGCGGCTCACGCGGGATCCTTGAGTCCAGTCGGGCAGCGGTAGGGGAGCAGAACAGGTACGGCATCGAGGTCCATGGCACCACTGGCGCCCTGTCCTGGGACTTCCGTCGCATGAATGAGTTGAAGGTCTGCCTCGACCAGGACTACCAGAACGCGTTCTACACGACGCGGTACGCGGCCCCGGGCGACGGTGAGCTGGCATCGTTCCAGCCCGGCGCCAACAACCCGATGGGATTCGACGACCTCAAGGTCATCGAGGCACGTCGACTCGTCGAGTCGATCGCCACAGGCAAACCCGTCGGCGCAACGATCCACGACGCCGTCGTGGCCGCCGAGATTGTCGACGCGATGATCGCATCGTCCGAGCAGAGAGCATGGGTCACCTTGTGAGTGCACGGTTGAAGGTTGGGGTCATCGGTGCGGGTGCCATGGGGGCCTCTCACGTGGCAACCCTGGCGGCCGGTGTGCCATCCGCCGAGGTCACGCGGGTGTTCGACATGGACACGGCGCGGGCCAAGGAGGTCGCCTCATCGGTCGGTGCAGAGATCGCCGACTCAGCCGACGCACTGGTCGACGGCGTCGACGTTGACGCGGTCGTGATCGCCTCGCCGGACTTCACCCACGTAGCGCTCGTGCTTGCCTGCCTCCGCGTCGGCAAGCCGGTGCTGTGCGAGAAGCCTCTGGCCCTCTCGGCCGAGGAGGCTCACTCGGTTGTCGACGCCGAGGTCGCACTGGGTCGGCGACTTGTACAGGTCGGCTTCAACCGGAGGTTCGACCCGGGCTTCCGGGACCTCAAGCGGTCGATCGATGACGGCTCATTGGGCGAGGTACGCGTGCTGCACGGCATACACCGCAATGCCTCGAGCTCGACCAGCACGGATGACGCTGGACTCGTGACCGGGTCGATGATCCATGAGTTCGACACCTTCCGGTGGCTGCTCGACGGCGAGATCGTCGGCATCCGGGTCGAGTCGCCGATCGTCGGCGGCTTCCGTGACCCACAGGTCGCGACGTTGTGGACCAGCGGCGGCCAGATGATCACCGCCGAGGTATTCGTCAACGCCGGCTATGGCTACGACGTTCGCGTCGAGGTCGTCGGCACGGGTGGTTCTGCGACTCTGGAGCCCCGCACGCCGGTGGTCCGCCGGATCGCGGGTTCGGCGGGCAGCATGATCGGCAGCGACTTCGTGGCGCACTTCATCGAGTCGTACCGCCTGGAGCTCGCGGCATGGGCCGATGCGGCATTGACCGGGACGGTCGTGGGCGCGAGCGCGTGGGACGGCTACGTCGCCAATCTCGTCGCCGCGTCTGGCGTACGTGCCCTCGGCTCGGGCGCCCGCGAGGACGTCGAGGTTCCGGAGCGTCCGGGTCTGTACGCATGACCTTTGAACTGGCCGTTTGCTCGGAGATGGTCTACACCGACCGGCCCCTGATCGAACGCGTCAGGACGATCCATGACGCCGGCTTCGCGGTCGAGATCTGGGGGTGGACCGACAAGGACGCCGCGGAGCTCAGGGCCACCGGCGCCTCGTTCACCTCGATGACCGGCTACGTCACCGGCGATCTGATCACCGTTGACGGAGCGGACGACCTGCTCCGCACGGCCGAGCAGTCGATCCCGTTCGCGCAGGCCATCCGCTGTCCGTCGCTCAACCTGCACGGCACGGGCCTCGGCGAGGGCGGGATCCCAGTGCGACCCGTCGAGGTCGTCACGGGCGACATGTGGCTGGCCGCCGAACGTACGCTCTCCCGCATAGCTGACCTGGGAGAGCGGCACGGTGTCACCTTCGTGCTCGAGAACCTCAACACCGAGGTCGACCATCCGGGCACCCCGTTCGCGAAGGCTGCCGACACCCTCGCACTCGTCGCGGCCGTCGACAGTCCGCACCTGAAGATGAATCTCGACCTCTATCACGCCCAGATCGGTGAGGGGAATCTCGTCGAGCTCATCCACCGTGCGGCGCCGCACCTCGGCGAGGTCCAGGTCGCGGACGTGCCCGGTCGCTGCGAGCCCGGCACCGGTGAGGTCAACTGGCCGTTCGTCGCCGGCGCGCTGGCCGATGCCGGCTATGACGGCGTCGTGGCGATGGAGGCGTTCGCGAGCGGAGACTCAGACCTGGCACTCCAGCGCTTCCGTGAGGCGTTCACGATCTGAGCAGGCGCCAGGCGTATGCCATCAGCGAACAGCCGCGTTTTCGCGTGTGTCGCGGGTGCCCGCCGTCTAGGTTTGAAGCGTGAACAACTCACCGAACCCCACTCCGACGTCGATGGCGGGCGAGGCTGGCCCCTCCGATCTCGACGGCCACATCTACCAGCGCCTGCTCAAGGAACGCATCGTGTTCCTGGGCTCTGAGGTCAAGGACGCCAACTCCAACGCGATCTGTGCACAGATGCTGCTGCTCAACGCCGAGGACCCCAAGGCCGACATCTTCCTCTACATCAACTCGCCGGGCGGCTCCGTCGACTCCGGCATGGCGATCTACGACACGATGCAGTTCATCTCCAATGACGTGTCGACCGTCGGCATGGGCCTGGCTGCCTCAATGGGTCAGTTCCTGCTCAACGCCGGCACCCCGGGCAAGCGCTACGCCCTCCCGCACGCGCGGATCATGATGCACCAGCCGTCCGGCGGCATCGGTGGTTCGGCGTCAGACATCAAGATCCAGGCTCAGCAGAGCGTCCTGCTCAAGCAGCAGCTCAACCAGCTGCAGGCGCAGCACAGCGGCCAGACCGTCGAGCAGATCGAGCTCGACTCCGACCGGGACCGGTGGTTCACCCCGGACCAGGCCAAGGAGTACGGATTGATCGATCACGTCGTGGCCAACGCAGGAGA
>JAOPXO010000238.1 GCA_025965115.1 Aeromicrobium sp. | reverse complement strand
CCACGCGAGTCGACACCGCTGGTGATCTCGTACTTCTCGCCGAGCAGGACCGAACGCTGTGGGATGCCGCGCTGATCGCCGAGGGCTTGCCCCTCGTGGAGCGAGCGCTGCAACGATCGCGGCAGCGCGCGGGCCGGTTCGAGCTCCAGGCCGCGATTGCCGCCTGCCACGCGAGCGCTGCGTCGTACGCCGACACCGACTGGGCCGACATCGTGGCGCTGTATGACGCACTGCTTGTGGTCGAGCCGACCGAGATCGTTCGACTCAACCGCGCCGTTGCGCTGGGCGAGCGGGACGGCCCGCTCGCCGGACTTGCCGCTCTCGACGAGCTGACCGGTCTTGACCGCTTCCACCTCTGGCACGGCTGTCGTGCGGAGTTGATGACCCGGCTCGGGCGTGAGGACGAGGCGCGCGCGGAGCTCACTTCGGCGCTGGACTGTGATCCTCCAGCCGCTGATCGCCGTCTGCTCGAGCGCCGTCTCGCTGCCGTCTAGCCGGCGTTGACGAGATCCAGCGCGAGAAGGTCGTCGGCGGCATACGGAATCGACGTGATGACTCGCTGGGCCAGCCCGGCGAACCGGGACCTGAACTCGGCGCGCGCCGAGGACAGGTCGCCGACGACAGCGAACGCGGCAAGCACCTCGTCGTCGACGAGAGTGCCAAGCTCATCCCACCGGTTGCTCTTCGTCAGAGCGTGCGCCTCGGCATGGAGATCGTCCCAGCCGTGGTGCGCGAGCACCGGAAGGTACGCCGGCGTGGAGGCGTAGAAGCCGATCTGCCGCCGTACGCCGACCACGGCCACGGCCAGCTCCTCCTCCGTCCGACCCGTCGCCACCATGCAGAGTGCCGAGGTCGTGAACGGCTCGCCGGCACGCTCGCCTCCCGAGCGCCCAGCCGCCACGGTCGGGAGAATCACCTCGTCGAGATAGCTGCGCGACAACAGCGGATGACAGATCAACCCGTCGGCGACGGACCCCGCAGTTGCGAGCATCCGCGGCCCGACGGCGGCCAGCCAGATTGGCGGAGGACCGCCCTCGATCGGTCCGGGGTTGAACAGCGGAGGCATCAACGTGTGCTCGTAGAAGTCTCCGCGGAAGTCCAGGGGTGCGTCGTGCTGCCAGCTCTCCCAGATCGCCCGCAACGCAGCGACGTACTCCGCCATCCGGGGTGCCGGGCTCGACCACGGCATCGAGTAGCGGCGGGTGATGTGCGGCTTGATCTGGCTGCCGAGACCCAGCACGAGCCGGCCGCCACTCAGCCGCTGCACGTCCCAGGCCGAGACCGCCGTCGTCATCGGTGTCCGTGCGAACGCGATCGCGACCGAGGTGCCGATCTGGATCTGATGCGTCGCCGCAGCGGCCAGGGACAGCGCGACGTATGGATCGTGCGCCGCCTCGGTGACGAAGAGCCCACCTACTCCACGCGCTTCTGCCTCGACCACGAGGCTGGAAATGTCGGCAGGGTCTCCGTGGAACGCGATGTCGAGGATCGGATCGGTCACGCGCAGAGCATAGGGCCGGTCATCGATATCGTGAAGGTGTGGAGTTCGAGATCGTCACCCTGCTGGTGTCGCCGCTGCATCGCTACGAAGGTCGCCCTTCGGATGGGGTCGCGCCCTACGACGGTGTCGAGGTCGTCGAGTCCGTACGCGTGAGGGCTCACAAGGGCTTGGTGGGTGACCGGTACTTCGGTACGAAGTTCACGTACGCCACGGCCACCCTGATCGCCGAGGAGTCGATCGCCTGGCTCGAGGGCGAGCTTGGCACCGGGCCATTCGATCCGGCGCTGTCGCGGCGCAATCTCGTCACCCGCGGCATCGACGTCGACGCCCTGGCCCGCACGACGTTCACGATCGACGGCGGCCATGGCCCGATCCGGTTCCGCTCACTCACCCCGGCCAATCCGTGTGGATGGATGAACGACGCCTTCGCTGCGGGTGCCCATCAAGCCCTCCGCGGGCGCGCCGGCATACGGTGCGAGCCGCTCGACGACGGTGAGCTGTCGGTCGGGCCAGCGACCCTCAGGAACATCGCTGCGATCCCGCCCGAGGAGCTGACCCGCCGAGTCCGCAGCGCACCCGTCTAGTCGTCGGATGACTGCGCCCAGATGTTGATGCCGGCCTCGCCGGCGAAGCGATCGATCTCGGCCAGCTCGTCGTCGGTGAAGTCATTGCGGCCGGCGGCGGCGAGGTTCTCGTCGAGCTGCTTGACCGAGGAGACACCGATCAGTGCCGACGTCACCCCACCGGGGCGGAGCGTCCACGAAATCGCCATCTGGGCAAGCGACTGCTTGCGCTTCTTGGCGATCGCGGCCAGGCCGCGCAGCCGCTCGCGGTTGTCCTCATTGGCCATGGAGTCGTCGAACGAGCCACGGTCCTGCGCCCGCTCGGGGGCGGCACTCTCGACGTACCGATCCGAGAGCAGACCCTGAGCGAGGGAGCCGAAGCCGATCGAGCCGAGCCCCTGCTGCTCGAGCGTCAGGAGGAGTCCTTCCTCGACCCACCGGTTGAGCATCGAGTAGGAAGGCTGGTGGATCACGATCGGGGTGCCGAGCCGGTCGGCGATCGCCACGGCCTCGATCGTGCGCTCGGGGGAGTACGACGAGATGCCCGCATAGAGCGCCTTGCCCTGCCGGACCGCCGTGTCGAGGGCGCCGATCGTCTCCTCGAGCGGGGTGTCGGGGTCGGAGCGGTGGGAGTAGAAGATGTCGACATAGTCGACGCTCATCCGCGTGAGGGAGGCGTCCAGGCTGGCCAGGAGGTATTTCCGCGATCCGTGATTGCCGTACGGGCCGGGCCACATCTCATAGCCCGCCTTGGTCGAGAGGATCAGCTCGTCTCGATAGGGCGCGAAGTCGGTGCGCATCATCCGCCCGAAGTTCTCCTCGGCAGAGCCGAATGGCGGACCGTAGTTGTTGGCCAGATCGAAGTGGTTGATGCCGTGGTCGAAGGCGTGCCGGAGGATCTCGCGCTGGGTGTCGAAGGCGCGGTTGTCACCGAAGTTCCACCAGAGTCCGAGCGACAACGGTGGCAGGAAGAGGCCCGACTTCCCGACCCGGCGATAGTCCCAGTGGGTGTAGCGGTCTTCCGCAGCCGCGTACGGGCGATGGATCTCAGGGACGGGCTCGGCGAAGGAGGCGGAGGTGGCGCTGTCAGTCATACGTCCACGTTATCGCCAGCCTCCGAGTCCGCACGTCGCCTACATTGAGCGCGTGGAGATCCTCGGCCTGGTGTTCGTCGGAACGGCGTCCGCCCAGCACGACAAAATGGCTGAGTTCTGTCGCGAAGTCCTCGGCATGACGATCGCACACGACGCCGGGGTCACCGGAGACCTGTTCGAGCTGCCGGACGACAGCCGCTTCGCAGTTGTCGAGGAGTGGGAGCCGGGAGTCGCCGGGCGCACGATCGGTTTCCTTGTTCGCGATGTAGGAGCGGCAGCTGCCGAGCTCCGCGCGGCCGGGGTCGCGACCGACGCCGTGCAGGAGAACGACCGGCAGCGATACGTACACTTCACCGCGCCCGACGGGCGTCTGTATGAACTCGTCGAGGAGAAGGGCGGAGCCTAGGTTGGACGGGCCACGGCCAACAGGACGGGTGAATCGAGGCCGCCCCAGGTGCCGGTGAGAGTGCCATCCGCGGCGCTGAGCTGGCCGCCGGGTGGCGCGCCGAGCACCGAGAGCACGTCGAGCTCAACCGGGTTGGCGGACAGAGTGCCGCTGCCCGTGACCCGCACGCTCGGCTCCATGATCTCGACCCGCCCGTCAGCGAACGTGCGCTCGAGAACGGCCTGCGAACCACCCGTCCGGATCG
>JAOPXO010000229.1 GCA_025965115.1 Aeromicrobium sp. | reverse complement strand
TCGACAGGATCTGCGGAATGGCAAACAGCACGGCGCCCACCCACAACTGCCAGCAGTTGCCGAGGAAGGCGCTGGCCATGAACACGAACATGCCCGTACGCAGTCCGGTCGCGAACAGTCGCTGCCTGGGGCCAGGCTGCGGCAGCTTGCCGGCTCCCTGGACGGTGAGCAGCCGGTTCGGGTAGCGCCAGGCGCCGAGCTCCTCGATCAGGATCCGAGCCACCACAGCAGCCATCGCGATGAGCGCCAGCTTGTTGGCATGGTGGGCGATCGACAGATCGAGACCCGAGAGTCCGGGCATACCGCCGATCGTCTTCTGCACCGCCCAACCGGCGATCAGGGTGGCGATGACGCCATCGGCCAGGCGGTCCCAGGCATAGCCGGCATTGGGCGACACGGCCCGCCGGAACGGCCGTGCGGCCGCGGAGATCAGCGGGATCGCGAACCATAGGGCGGCCAGCCCGAGGAAGGACTTGAACTCGACGGTCGCACTGAGCTTGTCGGATCGCCAGATCGCCATGCCCACCAGGAAGCCCAGCACACCGGCGCCGCCGGCTGTGGCGTCGAAGATCGCCAGGACGAGCAGCAGGCTCGTGAGCAGAACCGATGGTGCGATCGGCACACCGCCGGTCTGGTGGACGCTGGCGAGTCCCAGGCCGAAGCCGATGATCGGTCCGAGCACCCACGCCGTACTGAAGATCGCCCGCAGATAGCCGCCGTCGGCGAGAACCCTCGCGGTCAGCGGAGAGCGAGTGGCCAGCCACACCGGCACAGCGAGGCTCCACGCATCGGCCGTTTGCCAGCCTGGCGTGCGCCAGGTGCGGGACTGGTCGCCAGGACCGCCGGCCGCCGCGTTGAACTTGTGACTCTTGGTGCTGGCGCCCTTGATGCTGCCGCCGCCCTTGCTGCCGCCTCCGCCGCCGGCGCCCGCTGCGGCGGCGAGCGCGCCAGCCGAGACAGCCGCGCCGGTCACGCTGCTTAGTGCAAGACCGGCCGGACCGATCAGCGTCGTGATCGCGAACGCCGCAACACCGATGCCGAGGACAGTCTTGGGGTGATCTGTCGGCTTCCAGGTGTCGTCGGGGGTCACCGGCGCGGGGGGTACGACCCCTGCCGGGGCGGGCGTCGGGGCCGGCGTCGGCTCTGCTGTTGGTTCGTCGGTTGGTGTGGGCGTCGGTGTCGGGGTGGGGGTAGGCGTCACGATCGGAGGTACGACGACCGGCGCCGGTGCCGAGTGCGTTGGCGTTGGAGTCGGAGCCGGCACATCGGCGATGACATGGAGCGTGATGACGGTTGGCGGAGACGGATTGCCGTCGTACGTCGGATCAAACGCGAACCACGTCACATTCAGCGTGTAGTCGCCGATTGCGAAGTCAGGAGCGGTCGAATCGCACGACCAAGCCAGACCGGTCAGGACAAAGTTGCACGCCTCGGGAGGATCCGGATTTCCCGGGTAGGGCGACACGTCGACATGGAGCATGTCGAAACCAGAGATGGGGCCAGCGACCGTGCCCTCGAAATGCATCGGTTGCTCCGAGAGGTGGATCGTCACATCTGAGCCGGCTGGCGCAGTCACCGGCGGCGGCGGTGCCGGTATCGCCGCCCAGGCCGCGGGGGCAAGCAGGAACAGCCCGAACAGGACGCCGAGAAGCGCGAGGAGACGGACGAGCCGACGATTCACCACAACAGCCCAACGGTATGTGGCTTATGGGGCAGATGTGGCGGAATGGACGAGTGTCAGAGCAGTAGTTCGGCGATCTGGATGGTGTTGAGCGCGGCACCCTTGCGGAGGTTGTCCCCGCTCACGAACAACACGAGGCCGCGGTTGCCGTCGACACTCTGGTCCTGACGGATGCGGCCAACCAGGCTCGGGTCCTTGCCGGCCGCCTGCAACGGCGTCGGCACGTCGACGAACTGGACGCCCGCCGCGGTCGACAGGATCTCCTTCGCACGCTCCGGCGTGATGTCCGAAGAGAACTCAGCGTTGATCGACAACGAGTGCCCGGTGAACACCGGAACCCGCACGCAGGTGCCCGCGACCTTCAGGTCGGGAAGGTGCAGGATCTTGCGGCTCTCATTGCGAAGCTTCTGCTCCTCGTCGGTCTCGAACGAGCCGTCGTCTACGACCGAGCCGGCCATCGGGAGCACGTTGAACGCGATCGAGTCGACATAGATCGTGGGAGTCGGGAATGCCACGGCCGAGCCGTCATAAGCCAGCTCGTCGGCCTTCTCGACCACGGCAAGCGCCTGATCATGGAGCTCACGAACGCCGGCGATTCCGGAGCCGGAGACCGCCTGGTAGCTGCTGACCACGAGCCGGATGAGCCCGGCCTCATCGTGCAGCGGCTTGAGCACTGGCATGGCGGCCATCGTCGTGCAATTGGGGTTGGCGATGATGCGGCTCCCCCCGTTGCTGTAGAGCGCCTTGGCGACATCCTCGGGGTTGACCTCGCTGACGATCAGCGGGATCTCGGGATCCTTGCGGAACGCCGAAGAGTTGTCGATGACCATCGCGCCGGCTTCGGCGAAACGGGGCACCTGGACGCGCGAAGTCGCGGCGCCTGCGGAGAACAGCGCGATGTCGATACCGGACACATCAGCGGTCTCGGCATCCTCGACGACGATCTCGCCGCCCTTCCACGGCAGCGTCTTGCCCGCTGAGCGCGAGGACGCGAAGAAGCGCACCTGATCCGCGGG
This sequence comes from Aeromicrobium sp., assembly GCA_025965115.1. Taxonomy (GTDB): domain Bacteria; phylum Actinomycetota; class Actinomycetes; order Propionibacteriales; family Nocardioidaceae; genus Aeromicrobium. The sequence continues at coordinate 10,707 of JAOPXO010000229.1, read as the reverse complement.
GAAGTTGCGCTCCTCGAGGATGCTGCGCATGGCAACGCCGACCTGACCGGTCGCGCCGACAATTCCAATCGTGGTCATCGCCCGGTGCCTCCGTAGACCACGGCCTCAACCTCATCGGTGCCCAGGTTGAATGCCTCGTGGGCAGCGTTGACCGCGGCGTCGACCTGGTTGTCAGACACCACGACCGAAATGCGGATCTCGGACGTGGAGATCATCTCGATGTTGACGCCGGCATCGGCGAGGGCCTGGAAGAACTTCGCAGTGATGCCCGGTGACGACCGCATACCGGCTCCGACGATCGACACCTTGCCGACACTGTCGTCGTACTGCAGGCGCTCGAAGCCGACATCGTCCTTGAGCCGCGCGAGGGCGGTCATGGCGGTCTGTCCGTCGGCGCGAGGCAGGGTGAACGAGATGTCGGTCAGCGAGGTGGCGGCGGCTGAGACGTTCTGGACGATCATGTCGATGTTGACCTGGGCGTCCGCGAGCGTACGGAAGACCGCGGCTGCCTCACCGACCTTGTCGGGCACGCCGACGACGGTGATCTTGGCCTCGCTGCGATCGTGCGCGACACCGGAAATGATGGCCTGTTCCATGGGTTGCCCCTCCAGGTTGACGGACTCGGCGTTGACGACCCACGTGCCCAGCTTGTCGGAGAACGACGAGCGGACGTGGATGGGCATGTCATTGCGGCGGGCGTACTCAACGCACCGCAGGTGAAGGATCTTGGCGCCGTTGGCGGCCATCTCGAGCATCTCTTCGTACGAGAGCCGCGGGATCTGCTTGGCGTTGGCGACGATGCGCGGGTCGGCGGTGAAAATGCCGTCGACATCGGTGTAGATCTCGCAGACATCGGCACCCAGCGCGGCGGCGAGGGCCACCGCGGTGGTGTCGGAGCCTCCCCGGCCGAGCGTGGTGATGTCCTTGGTGGTCTGGGATACGCCTTGGAAGCCCGCGACGATCGCGACCGCTCCATCGGCGATCGCGGCCTCGAGCCGGCCCGGGGTGACGTCGATGATCTTGGCTCGGCCGTGCTCGGAATCGGTGATGACGCCGGCCTGCGAGCCGGTGAACGAGCGGGCTTCCTGGCCGAGGTTGCCGATCGCCATCGCGAGCAGCGCCATGCTGATGCGCTCGCCGGCGGTGAGGAGCATGTCGAGCTCGCGGCCCGGGGGCAGCGGGGTCACCTGGTTGGCGAGGTCTATCAGCTCGTCCGTGGTGTCGCCCATGGCCGAGACCACGACGACAACGTCGTGACCGGCGCGCTTGGTCGCGACGATGCGCTGGGCGACCCTCTTGATGCTGGTTGCGTCGGCAACCGAGGAGCCGCCGTACTTCTGGACGACAATGCCCACGAGACCGTTCCTAGATGGTGGAGACGTACGGATGCGCGACGCTGCGCCTCCCTAGTCTACCGATACTCGGGATTGGCCTGGCCCGCGTCCACTGCGTACGTGTGCACACCCGCGTCCCACACGGTGCGCTGGTTGCCGAAGGCCGGTATGCCACCGGCGTCCTTCAACATCCGTGCCAGGTGCATCAGGTTGTACGTCATGAACGTCGTGTTGCGGTTGGTGAAGTCGTTCTCAGGGCCGCCTGAGCCTTCGTCGAGGTAGGACGGTCCAGGCCCGGCCTCGCCGATCCATCCGGCGTCGGCCTGCGGCGGGATCGTGAATCCGACGTGCTGGATGCTGTAGAGGACGTTCATGGCGCAGTGCTTGATGCCGTCCTCGTTGCCCGTGATGAGGCAGCCGCCGACCTTGCCGTAGAACGCATACTGCCCGTCGGCATTGAGGATGCTCGAGGCCGAGTAGAGCCGCTCGATGACCTGCTTCATGATGCTGCTGTTGTCGCCCAGCCAGATCGGGCCAGCGAGCACCAGGATCTCGGCGGCCATGATCTGCTCGAGGATCGGCGGCCACGCATCGACATCCCAGCCGTGCTCGGTCATGTCCGGCCAGACGCCCGTGGCAATCGGGTGGTCGATCGCCCGGATCTCCGTGACGTCGACCCCGTGGCTGCGCATGATGTCGGCGCTCATGCGAACTAGTCCATCGGTGTTGCTCGGCTCAGGCGACTTCTTGAGCGTGGCGTTGATGAAGACGGCGCTGAGATCGCTGAAATTCGGTGTCTGATCAGTCATGCCGCGATTGTGCTGCCACCGGGGGCGTGCTGACAACGGGTCCGGGACCGACGTCAGACCTTCGTCACAGGTCTGCCGACGACCATGCAGGATGGGATCATGACGGACTCGGACGATCGCAGCTGGCCACGGGCCGCTGACCGGCTCGGACGCGACGCCGCCGCTGGCGGTGACCCGACCCGTTGGGTTGAGGAGCTGTGGTCGTCGGCCGAGCGCGACGAGATCGAGACACCGTGGGACCGGTCGGACCCCTTCCCCGACGTCGCCAGGCGGATCACCGAGCTGGGTCCGGGTGTCGGAGGTCGCGCGGTGGTCGTCGGTGCGGCCTTGGGGGCCGACGCCGAGGCGATCGCCCGAGCAGGCTGGGACACCGTCGCCTTCGACGTCTCTCCCGCGGCGGTGCGCCTCGCCCGTCAGCGGTACCCGGACTCTGACGTCGACTACCGCATCGGCGACCTGCTCGACCTCCCGGAGGATCTGGTTGGCGCCTTCGACCTCGTGGTTGAAGTTTTCACGGTGCAGTCGATGCCGCCGACCGTGCGCGACCGGGCCATCGAAGGCATACGTGGCCTGATCGCGGCTGACGGAAGTGCGATCGTCGTGCAATACGTCCGCGGTGACGCCGGCGCGGACGATGGTCCGCCGTGGATGCTCGACCGCACGGAGATGGAGATGTTCGGCGGGGACGGCATCGACATCGACCTGGAAGTGCGACCCAGCCCCCGTGCCGACCAGCAGATCTGGGTCGCGACCCTGCGACGGACCTGAGACTCAGGCAGGCGCCGCGGCGTTCCCGATCGTGGTTCGGCCCTCGAAGGCGCGGCCGAGGGTCAGCTCGTCGGCATACTCGAGGTCGCCGCCGACCGGCAGTCCGCTCGCGAGCTTGCTGACCTTGAGCCCGTACGTCGAGAGCATCCGGATGAGATAGGTCGCGGTCGCCTCGCCCTCGAGGTTGGGGTCGGTGGCGATGATGACTTCGGTGACGACACCGTCCTGCAGGCGCTGGAGCAGCTCCTTGATGCGGAGCTGGTCGGGTCCGATGCCGGCGATCGGCGAGATCGCGCCGCCGAGCACGTGATAGCGGCCGCGGAACTCGCGGGTGCGCTCGATCGCGACGACGTCCTTGGACTCCTCGACGACGCACAGCACGCTGAGGTCGCGGCGCGGATCGGCGCAGATGCGGCACTCGATGTCGACCGTGACATTGCCGCAGATCGAGCAGAAGTGGACCTTGGCCTTGACCTCGGTCAACGTCGTGGCGAACCGACTCACGTCTTCGGGGTCGGCGTCGAGCAGGAAGAACGCGATGCGTTGCGCACTCTTGGGACCGATGCCGGGGAGTCGCCCGAGCTCATCGATCAAGTCTTGAATCACGCCGTCATACATAGGTGGTCAGTCTATGGTCCGGAGCTATTCGGATCGCCCCGCCACGCTCGGCCCTCTGGCCTCCGTGGGTCCGAGCGTCAGCGGACGATGACCGGCACCGGGAGGACACGCTCCAACGCGGCCGCCACAGCATTGACGTCGCGCCGCCGGGCTCGGCCCACCACCCGTACGCGACACCCACCCGAATGACCCGCCAGGCTGACCTGCACACGGTGCTCCTGCTTGAGCAGCAGGAAGACCAGACCGAAAGGGAACAACAGCACTGCGGCGACGTACGCGGCGCCGTACGAAGAGCTCCGGGCGAGGGTGTAGCTCCCCGCGTGGGACTCGACCAGGGTCAACGATCGCAGATCGCTCAACTCCCGGAACAGCACCTGGTCGGCTGTCTCGACCGAGATACCGGGCACGATCGTCTCGTCCGCGATGTCGTACGTGCCACCACCGAGCAGGGCGAGGAGCACGATCGCCCCCACCAGCACCACGACCCCGATCTCGAACCAACCCATTGCGAACATGGCACGCCCTTCGTCGTTCCCGACATCATGCCCGATCGCGGGCTGACGTGAGGCGTCACACGTGGCTGAGGAGCCAGCCGTGCACGTCCGGCACCTTGGCATCAAGGCTCAGATGGCCGTCGTCCGACAGGAATCGCGCCACCGCGTCGGTGTGCGCCGCGAGCCATTGGCCGTGCGCGAACGGCACCATCAGGTCTTGCTCGCCTTGTAGGAGGAGGAGCGGGACGTCGATCGATGCCGGATCGAAGCCCCACGGCATGACGAATGCCAAGTCGTCGTCGAGCCATCCGTCGACCCCGTCGCCCAGGCCATGCAACATCGACGCATGAAGGTGTTGACCGAGGTCGCCGATCAGGGCCTGACGGTCCACCTCGGGGATCAGGCTGCTCATCGCGTCACTCAGGCCGTCCGGAGTCGTCGACATCAGCGCCGTGCGTTGGTCGTCCAGGTAGGGGCGCAGGGCGTCCTCTCCCTGCGCGGCAGCCCCGAACTCGTCGAGGTTGTCCTGGCCCATGCCGGCGAGGAACTCGAGGCCTTCGGCGTCGTACGGCGCGACCGGGGCGAGGGCCGCCGCGGCGATCACTCGGTCACCAAGTCGTGCCGCACACGCGAGAGCGTGCGGGCCCCCGCCTGAGATGCCCCAGGTGCAGAATCGGTCCGCACCGACCGCATCTGCCACTGCGGCAATGTCATCAGTGACGTCGGCAATCGTTCGCCCGGCCTTCCGTGAGGAGCCGCCATAACCCGCTCGGTCGTAGCCGACCATCCGGATGCCACGCTCCTCGCAGTCCGTGGCCCAGCTCTGAGCCAGCAGACCTGAGGCCGGCGTCCCGTGGTGATAGATCACAAGCGTGCCGGACGGGTCTCCAATTTCGTACGTGCGCAAGGTCCTGCCGTCCGCGAGCGTGACGTCAGATTGGCGAGCATCGGCCAAAGGTTGACTCATGAGCCGACTCTAGTGAGGAAGGACTGGAGCATGTCGTGGCCGCGCGCCGTCAGGATGGACTCGGGATGCATCTGGACGCCCTCGACGGGATGGCTGCGATGGCGGACGCCCATCACGATGCCGGACGCGGTGTGGGCCGTCGCCTCGAGCTCGTCGGGCAGCGTGGCGGGGTCGATCACCAGGGAGTGATAGCGGGCGCAGACCAGTGGAGACGGCAGTCCGGCGTAGACACCGAGCCCATCGTGATGGATCAGTGAGGGTTTGCCGTGCACGATCTCGGGCGAGCGCACGACCGTCGCTCCGTAGACCTCGCCGATCGCCTGGTGGCCAAGGCACACCCCGAGCGTGGGGGTGCTCGGGCCAAGGCGACGAATCGCCTCGATGCTGATGCCCGCGTCCTGGGGGCTGCCCGGACCGGGCGAGACGATCAGGTGGGTGAAGTCGCCCCGCTCCCGAGCCGCGACCAGCTCATCCACGGTGATGGCGTCATTGCGTACGACCTCCGCCGTCGCGCCGAGCTCTCCGACGTACTGCACGAGGTTGTAGACGAACGAGTCGTAGTTGTCGATGAACAAGACGCTGGCTTGGTTTCGAGGCTTCGCGTCGCTCCGCACCTGAGTAGGGGAGGAACGAGCCGTATCGAAACCACGCCAGAAGCGCCAGAGCTCGTCACGGATCCACTCGGTCGTACGCCCGACCGCCCAGCTGCCGATGCCGTCGCAGCCGACGATGGGCATCACTCCCCGCAGCGAGTTGGCGACGAATATCTCCGTGGCCGAGGCCAGGTCGTCAACCGTGAGGCGACGCTGGAACACCGGCACCCCCGCATCGCGCAGGATCTCGATGATGCGTGCGCGGGCCGTGCTCGGCAGGATGCGACCGTCCGCTGCGGGGGCGTGAACACCGTCGTCCTGGACGACGAAGATGCCAGCCCGCGCCGTCTCGAGGATCGCGCCACCCTCATCGATCAACAGCAGATCGCGATCGGGAGCCGAGTCGTGGGTCAACGCCGTGCGATCGCTCCACTTGTGCGGGCCGAACCCGCCGACAATCGTGCGCGGCGTGAGGATCCAGGTGGCGGCGTCATCGTCAATCAGCCGCGTGGTCATCGTGACGACGACCTCCGAGCCCCCCGGCACGGCGTCGATGCGCATCCGTTGACGACCGGTGAGCCCCTCGGCCCTGCGATGCACGGCCGCGTCGAGTCCGGCGCGGATCGTGGTGCCATAGATCGCACGCACGCTGGCGTCGAGCCGGGCGAGGTGGGCCTCGGCATCGAGCACGACACCGTCCTCGATCAGCAACGTGTCATAGATGCCCAGGCTCACATCGACCGACGGCTCACGGATCTCCACCTCGGCGACCCGATGCGCGTCGATCGGAGCGGGCTCGGCGACCAGGTCGAGGCGGCCACCAATCGCGTCGATCAACGGCCGTGCCTTGACCAGGCACTCGGCGTACTCGCCCTCGGGTGTCGAGTCGGCCACGATGCCACCGCCGACGCCGAGCCACACCCGACCGGCCGCGAACTCGAATGTGCGGATCGCGACGTTGAGCTCGAGCCCGGCAGACGCGCTGACATGTCCGATCGCGCCGGTGTAGGCCTCGCGGGCGGTCGGCTCGAGCTCATTGATGATCTCCATCGCCCGCACCTTCGGCGCGCCGGTCACCGAGCCCGGCGGGAACGTCGCGCGCAGCAGATCGGAGTCGCGCACCCCACGGGCGACGTGGCCGACAACGTCCGAGACCAGGTGCCAGACCGCGTGCCGCTCGGCCCGGGTGATCGCCGGCACCCGCACCGAGCCGGGGACGCTCACGCGTCCGAGGTCATTGCGCATCAGGTCGACGATCATGACGTTCTCGGCGCGGTCCTTGGCCGAGCCGATCAACTCAGCCGGATCGGTGTCGAGCGCGGCCGTGCCCTTGATCGGCGAGCTCAGCACTTCATCGCCCGTGCGTCGCAGGAACAGCTCGGGCGACATGCTGGCGATCGCGCCCTCAGGGCTGGAGACGTATGCCGCATAGGCCGGCGTGAGTGCCTCAACACCTGTGCAGAACACGTCGAGCGGGTCACCGGCGTAGGGCGCCTCGAGCCGCGTGCAGAGATTGGTCTGGAAGATGTCGCCGACAGCGATGTGCTCGAGCACCGCGGCCAGGGACTCGCGGTGCTGCTCGGGGGTTGGCGTCATCTCGAACGTGCCCACGGCATACCCCTTGGCGGCACCACCCGCCGCGATCAGGGCGAGAACCTCGTCGACGTACGTGTCGAGCCGTTCAGGACCGGCGAGGCCTTCGGCCCACCAGGTGCCATCGGTACGCCGGAGTACGTGGTCGTAGTAAGCGATGCGGTGCTCGGGCTGTGGGATCGGCCGCGGTGGGCCGGTGGGGAGGTCTTCGATCATCCGCCCGAGCCGGTACCCCCAGGCGCCGATCCAGCCGCCGAAGAATCCCTCGAAATCCTGTGTCGGAGAGAGATCGATTCCGTCGAACGGATCGCCCTGGAGCACCTCGACAGGGTCGAAGGCGATGAGCGCCTCGCCGTGGTGCCATGCCCCGAGCAACGCGACGAGGCGGTCTCGACCACGGAAGAGTCGCAGGATGTCGAGCGGCTCCAGATCGATGGGGAGCCGAGATCGGCTCGGCTCAGTCCGTGCGGGACTCGTCAATGACTTCCGCCCCCAGCTCGCGGCTGAGCAGCATCTCCGGATCGATCGTCTCGACCTCGACCACCGGGTCGTCGCGGTCCGCCGAGTCGTCGGGATCTTCGCGGGTCTGGGGCGTGGCCGGCTCACGCAGCGCCTCGCGGACGGAAGCAGGCGCGGCCTCGCCGGAGCGTTGCGGCTCGGCGGGCGCGGCCGGATCCTCGGACTCGAGGGTGTCTTCCGTCGCGCCGGGGCGCACCGTCGTGTCGACGATCGCATCGATCGTCCAGCTGACCCCCAGCACGTCGTGCAGTGCCTTCTGGACATATTCGGCGGAGCCACTCTTGACGAACGAGTCGCGGGCGCCGGGATTGACCAGGGCGATGGTCAGCGCGGAACCGTCGAGGGACATGACCTGGGCGTTCTGGCTGAGCATGACCCAGGTGAAGCGACGCAGCTCGCGGATCTTGTCGAGGACTTCCGGCCACAGTCGGCGTACGTCCGCGATCGTGAGGTTGCCGGCCGCGGCGGGCGTGGGCTCCGTCGGCGTCGCCTCCGGCTCGGGAGTCGCGACCACTTCGGCCTCAACAGGAGCTACGTCAGCGGGCTCTTCGGCAGCCGTGGTTTCGACAAGCTCAACCGGCGGTGCCGCCTCAACCGGCGGTGCCGTCTCGACCGGTGGTGCTTCCGCTAGCTCGTCGGCTACCGGAGGTTTCGAGGCTTCGGCTGCGGGCGACCTAGGCACCTCAACCGGCGGGGGGCTGGTCGCGCCAGCCGGAGCGGCTCCGCCATCCATCGATAGGCGGCGCTCGACCCGATCGAGCCGGGCCTGGAATCCCTGCGTTGAGTTGTCAGAACCCGGCACGAGGATGCGGGCACACATCAGCTCGAGCAACAGCCGTGGTGCCGTCGCACCGCGGAACTCCAACAGTGCGGCGTTGACGATGTCAGCGGCGCGGGTCAGCTCGGACGGTCCGAATCCGCTGGCCTGACTCAGCAACCGCTCGGCCCGATCGCCCGGCACGTCGAGCAGACCCGTCGACAGTGCGTCCGGCACCGCTGCGACGATCACCAGATCGCGCAATCGCTGGAGCAGATCCTCGGCGAACCGGCGCGGGTCCTGGCCGGACTCGATGACCTTGTCGACGACGCCGAACACCGTGCCGCCGTCGCTCGCGGCGAAGGCGTCGATGGCTTCGTCGAGCAACGCATCGGGGGTGTAGCCCAGCAGCTGGACCGCGAGGTCATAGGTGACACCGCTGGGGCCGGCACCGCCGAGCAGCTGGTCGAGCACGCTGAGGGTGTCTCGCACCGAGCCCTGACCGGCGCGTACGACAAGCGGCAACGCATTGGGCTCGAGCGTCACGCCTTCGGACTTGCACAGCTCGAGGAGGTAGTCGCCGAGCACCTTGGGCGGCACCAGCCGGAATGGATAGTGATGGGTGCGTGATCGGATCGTGCCGATGACCTTGTCGGGCTCGGTCGTCGCGAAGATGAACTTCAGGTGCGGCGGTGGCTCCTCGACGAGCTTGAGCAGAGCGTTGAAACCCTGCGGCGACACCATGTGTGCCTCATCGATGATGTAGACCTTGTAGCGGCTGCTGACCGGGGCGAAGAAGGCGCGTTCGCGCAGGTCACGGGCATCATCGACGCCTCCGTGGCTGGCCGCGTCGATCTCGATGACATCAATGCTCCCGGGTCCACCACGGGCCAGATCGCGACAGCTCTGGCACTCACCGCACGGCTCGGCGACCGGAGCCTTCTCGCAATTCATGGCGCGCGCAAGGATGCGCGCGCTCGTCGTCTTGCCGCAGCCGCGGGGGCCCGAGAACAGATAGGCGTGGTTGACCTTGTTGGCCGCCAGTGCGTGACGCAGCGGCTCGGTCACGTGATCCTGCCCAATCACCTCGGCGAAGGTCTCCGGCCGATAGCGGCGATAGAGAGCAAGGGGGGCATCCACGTCGTGAACTCTATAGACCGCGGGCGACAGTGACTACGCCGCTCAGGAACGCAGCAGCGACGTCTGGCGCAGCCAGCCGTCCACGGCGTCGTACGCGGCCTTGCGCGGCTCATCCTTGGAGATGAAGACATCGTGACGAGCACCGGTGATCGGGATCGAGGTCACCGAACCTCCGAGACAGCCGGCCCATTGGGCGATCTGCTTCACGTCGAGCACGGCATCGGCCCCATCGACCTCGGTCGACCACGAGCGCGCGAAGTATGACTTCGAGGAGCGCAGCACCAGCGAGGGCACTCCGATGTCGAGGCCCTTGTGGAGCCTCGCGTGACCCTTGCGGATCGCCGTGAGCCATCCGTACGTCACAGGGAATCCGTTGAGTGGCTTGAAGGCGGTGTTGAACTCCCACTCGCCGTGCGCGCTGACGTGCAGGCTGGTGCCGTATGCATCGGTCGCCGGCAGCTTGATGACGGACTTGGGTCGGACCCTCGCGGTGGCCGCGATCAGCCAGGTGCCGAACGAACGCGCCGATGGCTTGCCCTGCAGGTCGAACCACGGGCTGTTGAGGATGAGCCCGACGACCCCGGCCGCCGCAACTCCGCCTGCCGGGTGTGAAGGGTTGATTTTGTTGAGCCGGTCGAGCCACAGCGGCAGGATCAGCCCGCCGGTCGAGTGGGCGGCGAGGACGACGGGCTTCTCGCCGGTCTCCGAGCGGATGATCGCCAGCGCCTTGTCGAGCTCGGCGTCATAGAGCGCGAGGTCGGAGACGTAGTGCCCGGTCTGCCCGTCATGGCGCGCGCGGCCGCATTTGCGCAGGTCAAGGGCGTAGAACGCGAACCCTCGATCGGTGAAGAAGTCGGCGAGCTCCTCCTGGAAGAAGTAGTCGCTGAATCCATGGACATAGAGCACAACCGCGTCGACCGTCGAAGGCGGCGTCCGTCGCACCAGCGTGGCCTCGATCGTGCCTTCACCGTCGGGGTCGACCCCGAGTGGGATGGTCTGCTTCTCATAGCCAGCACCGAGCTCGTCGGCCGTCCAGTTGCTCATGGTCGAAGGATACGGGGATCACTGAGCGCTTGCTCACCTGCTCAGTAGTATCAAGGAGTTCAGTCCGTCCA
>JAOPXO010000212.1 GCA_025965115.1 Aeromicrobium sp. | reverse complement strand
AGGTCGAGATCGCTCACCTCGCCGAACCGGCAGAACGTTGACGTCGAGAATTTCGTGTGGGCGCCGGCAAACACCACGCGATGCGAGTTCTTGATGACTGCCGACTTGACCTCAGCGACGACGGGGTCCGGAGTCGTCAGGCCGTGCGTCAGTGAGATGCCGTTGGCACCGAGGAATGCGAGGTCGATCACGAACTCCGACAGCATCCTCGTCACCCAGTGCTCGACGGTCGCCAACGTCCGCCCTCGCACGCGTCCGCCCAGCATGATCACGGTGCATGCCGGCCGAGTCGCCAGCATCGTGGCAACCGGCAGCGAGGCGGTGACCACCGTGATCTGGTGGTCGCCGGGCAGGGCCTGCGCGATGAGCCGGGGAAGGAACCCCTCGTCGATGAAGATGCTCTCAGCGCCGTCGAGGTGCTGGACCGCCTCCTGCGCGATACGACGCTTCTCGGGGAGGTACTCGGTCTCACGTTGCTTGAGGTCAGTCTCGTAGCCCGCACTCTCGACCGGGTGCGCCCCGCCGTACGTACGCCGTACGAGGCCGTGGTCCTCCAGGAGCTTGAGGTCCCGGCGGATGGTCTCGGGGGCTACGGCCATGCCGGAGGCGAGCGCCGTGACGTCGACCCGGCCGTTGCTGCGCGCGAGCTCAAGGATCTCCAGCTGCCGCTCGCGTGCCGAGGTCGCGGTCGCGAACCGGCTCATGGGCGCTCCGGCGTCGGTCTCCATGAGCCTCATCATGGGCGTCGCGGTCGCGCGGAGCAAGGGCGGCTCTCGCGGTGATTACCGCCCATAGGGCCGACCGCTTACCCTTGACGGCATGTCCGTCGAGTCGCTCTTTCCCCGCCTGGAGCCGTTGCTGCCGACCGTCGGCAAGCCGATCCAGTACGTCGGTGGCGAGCTCAACGCGACGACGAAGCCGTGGGAGTCCGCCGAGGTGCGCTGGGCGCTGATGTACCCCGACGCCTACGAGGTCGGCCTCCCCAACCAGGGCGTGCAGATCCTGTACGAAGTCCTCAACGAGCGCGACTGGATCCTGGCCGAGCGCACATACGCCGTGTTCTCCGATATGGAGAAGGTCATGCGCGACAACGACATCCCGCAGTTCACGGTCGACGCCCACCGCCCGGTCAGGGCCTTCGACCTCCTCGGCGTCTCGTTCTCCACCGAGCTCGGCTACACCAACTTCCTGACTGCGCTCGACCTCGCCGACATCCCCTTGCACGCCGTGGACCGCGGCGATGACGATCCGATCGTGCTCGCCGGCGGCCACTCGGCGTTCAATCCCGAGCCGGTCGCCGACTTCCTCGACGCTGCCGTCCTCGGCGACGGTGAAGAGATCGTGCTCGCGATCAGTGAAGTCGTGCGCGAGTGGAAGGCCGAAGGACGTCCGGGTGGACGTGACGAGGTGTTGCTGCGGCTGGCGAAGTCCGGCGGGGTCTACGTCCCGAAGTTCTACGATGTCACCTACCTCCCCGACGGACGCATTCAGCGCGTCGTACCCAATCGCCCTGGCGTGCCGTGGCGAGTCGCGAAGCACACCCTGATGGACCTCGACTCCTGGCCGTACCCCAAGAACCCGCTGGTGCCGCTCGCCGAGACGGTGCACGAACGCTTCAGCGTCGAGATCTTCCGAGGCTGCACGCGCGGTTGCCGGTTCTGCCAGGCCGGGATGATCACCCGGCCCGTGCGCGAGCGTTCGATCGAGGGCATCGGTGCCATGGTCCAGAACGGCCTCGACAAGACCGGCTTCGAAGAGGTCGGCCTTCTCAGCCTCAGCAGCGCCGACCACACCGAGATCGCAGAGGTCGCCAAGCAGCTCGGCGACCGGTACGAGGGCACCAACACCTCGTTGTCCCTCCCGTCCACGAGGGTCGATGCCTTCAACATCACGCTGGCGAACGAATTCAGCCGCAACGGGCGTCGTTCGGGGCTGACGTTCGCTCCCGAAGGTGGCAGTGAGCGGCTGCGCAAGGTGATCAACAAGATGGTCACCGAGGACGATCTGATCGCCACCGTCGCGGCCGCCTATTCGCATGGCTGGCGGCAGGTCAAGCTCTACTTCATGTGCGGTCTGCCGACCGAGACCGACGATGACGTCATGCAGATCGGCGAGCTCGCCAAGCGCGTGATCCAGACCGGCCGAGAGGTGTCGGGTCGCAATGACATCCGTTGCACCGTCTCGATCGGCGGGTTCGTGCCCAAGCCCCACACCCCGTTCCAGTGGGCCAGCCAGCTCGACCACGTCACCACCGACGACCGGCTCAAGAAGCTGCGTGATGCCGTCCGCGCCGACCGCAAGTACGGCAAGGCGATCGGTTTCCGCTACCACGACGGGCAGCCCGGAATCATCGAAGGGCTGCTCTCGCGCGGCGACCGTCGCGTCGGTCGCATCATCGAGGCCGTATGGCGTGACGGTGGCCGGTTCGACGGCTGGAGCGAGCACTTCTCGTACGACCGCTGGGCGACCCAGACCGAGATCGCGCTGGCCGATGAGCCGGTCGACCTCGACTGGTTCACCGTGCGCGAGCGTGAGTACGCCGAGGTGCTGCCCTGGGACCACCTCGATGCCGGTCTCGACCGCGACTGGCTGTGGGAGGACTGGCAGGACTCGCTCAACCCCGATGGCGCCCTCGAGGTCGAGGACTGCCGCTGGACCCCGTGCTTCGACTGCGGTGTGTGCCCCCAGATGGACACCGAGATCCAGATCGGCCCTACCGGCAAGACGCTGCTGCCGCTGTCAGTTGTGTGATGGAGCGATGCTGACTCCCGAAGAGCTGGAAGCCGATGCCCTCTTCCCTTGGCTGCGCGACCTCAGTCTCAAGCCGGTCCCGCCACTAGAGATCCCCGAGCCGCAGCGCTCCGGAGAGTCCGAGGCGGATTGCTCCTCCTGCGACAAGGCCGATGACGCCTATATCTGGACCAACGATGCCTGGCGCCTCTGGCCAATGACCGGTTTCCCGCTGCGCGGCTGCGTCATGCTCGAGTCCCGTGTCCACGGCGACTCGTTCGTCGACCTCCCGCCGCCACTGCTCGCCGACCTCGGGCCGACGATCGCCCGGGTCGAACGAGCCGTGCTGTCGATCGGTGAGGTCGGTCGCGTCCATGTTGCGCGCTGGGGTGACGGTGGCGGGCACTTCCATCTGTGGTTCCTGCCCCGCCCGCTCGGCGCGATGCACATGCGCGGCTCGGGCCTCGTGCCCTGGGTTGAGGCGTTGGATCCGCCCGACAACGCGGTGCTTTCTGCCGCTCACGAGGCCATCGCCGCTGCGATGTCTCAGCCCAGCTAAGCCGCATGAGGTACCTCAGACGGCACCTGAGGCAGGACCCCGGCACAAGTTAGGGAGTCCGTCCGATGTGGCGGGCCTACCTCAGCGACGAATGTAGGTGTTGACGAAAGGAAACACCATGATCACCACTTACTACGCCCAGCACGAGATCCACAACCACGAGCGTGAGATCACCAAGAATGCCGAAAGCCGCCGTCAGGCAGCCGAAGGCGCACTGGTCGCATTCAAGGGCGACCGCCTGGCATTCGCCGCGGCTCTTGCTCGCCTTGCCCGGGTGGGCAAGCGCCCCGCAGTCGCCCACCCGTCGTGCTGACCACAGCGTCCCCTCAGTGTCGTCCCCGCTAGTCTCAATGGGTGACGACGCTTGAGGGGACGCCCAATCCTGAGGCGCCAAACCCCCAGCTCCCGATCGTCCAGAAGTTACGCATCCAGTACGCCAAGCGGGGCCGGTTGAGGTTCACCAGCCACCGAGATTTCGCCCGCGCTTTCGAACGAGCCGTACGCCGAGCCGGCATACCGATCGGCCACTCCTCCGGCTTCACGCCGCACCCCAAGATTTCCTACGCCAACGCCTCGCCGACCGGCGCCGCAAGCGAAGCCGAGTACCTCGAGATCGGCATGACGCAGCCGTGCGACCCGGAGCAGGTACGCGGCGCTCTCGACTCGGCCCTTCCTGACGGGCTCGACATCGTCGAGGTCGTGATCGCCGCGCCCGGGACCTTCGCTGACCGACTCGAGGCAAGTTCCTGGCAGATTGCCCTGCCCGGCGTGAGCCTGGAGCACGCCGAAGCCGTGACGAAGGCCTTCCTCGCGGCCGACGAAGTCCTGATCGAACGCATCATGAAGCGCGGTCCCCGTACGATCGACTGCCGGGCTGCAGTGGTGGCGCTTTCGGCGCGTTTGGATGACGCCAATTCCGAGCCGTGTGCGATACTTGCCGTGGTCGTGCGACATGTCACACCGTCTGTACGACCAGACGACGTTCTCGCCGGACTCCGATCCAGTGGTGGCCTCGAGCTCAAGCAGACGCCCATTGCGACTCGCTTGGCCCAGGGCCCTCTGGATTCAGAGACCGGCACGGTAGGCGATCCACTCGTCTTCGACCGCGACGCATCCTGACCGGGTGTCGACCGCGGCGGTGAGTGTGGGAGCCGATGTGACAAACCGAAGGTCGCCGTCAACACCCAGGCGCGTAGTGCCCGGGCTGACCGAAGGCTTTAGGCCCGCTTGCCGGGTCGCAGACGTGCCCGCGCCGATCTTGATCGGCAATCGGGCGAAGGAGAGCACATGCTCGACGACAACGACACACCCACTGACACCACGACAGATGCACCGCCTGCTCGACGCCGCGCCGCGGGTCGACCGGCCGGACCGCCCGCAGCGGTCAGCTTCTCCGCCCCGGTCGTCGCCAAGCCGGTGAAGCAGGCCGCGGGCGACGCTGACGCTCCTGCAGCCAAGAAGGCGGCCGCCAAGAAGACCTCGGCCGCCAAGGCCGACGATGCCGCTGACGACTCCGAGACTCCGGCCAAGAAGACCGCGGCCAAGAAGACGGCAGCGAAGAAGGCCGCCGCCAAGAAGGCAGACGATCCCGAGGCCGACGCACCCGTGCAGGCCTCCTCGACCGCCGCGATGTTCAAGGCTCCTGAGCCCGGGCTGGCTCCGGCCCGCCAGCGGCCTCCAGCCGAGTCGCAGGGCTCGGACGATCAGGATGATGACGATGACGACGACGATCCGGACGCTCCCAAGCGCCGTCGTCGCAGCCGTGGTGGCCGCCGCCGTCGCAAGGGCGACAACGACGGCGATGAGTCGAACGACGACGACCAGGACGATGACGCCGACGACGATGGCACCGGCAACACCCGCCGTCGTCGCCGCCGCGCGCGGGCTGGTGAAGGCTCCGACTCGTCACCTGATGATCCCGAGAACACCGTCGTACGCGTACGCACCGGCCGCAGCGCCGAGGACGAGATCACCGGCGTCGCCGGTTCGACCCGCCTGGAGGCCAAGAAGCAGCGTCGCCGCGAGGGCCGTGAAGCCGGCCGTCGCCGCGCTCCGATCGTCTCCGAGGCCGAGTTCCTGGCCCGTCGCGAATCGGTCAAGCGCGAGATGGTCGTACGCCAGCGCGAGGACTACACCCAGATCGCTGTGCTCGAGGACAACGTCCTGGTCGAGCACTACGTCGCCCGCGAGTCGCAGATCTCGATCATCGGCAATGTCTATCTCGGCAAGGTCCAGAACGTCCTGCCCAGCATGGAGGCGGCCTTCGTCGACATCGGCGCCGGCCGCAACGCCGTCCTGTATGCCGGCGAGGTCGACTGGACCACGCTCGGCAATGGCAAGGCCCGCAAGATCGAGGATGCCCTCTCGCCCGGTCAGACGATCCTCGTGCAGGTCTCCAAGGACCCGATCGGTCAGAAGGGCGCCCGGCTGACCAGCCAGGTCAGCCTGCCCGGCCGCTTCCTGGTGCTCGTACCCGGTGGTCAGACCAGTGGCATCTCCCGCAAGCTGCCCGAGAACGAGCGGGCACGGCTCAAGACGCTGCTCAAAGAGGTGCTGCCCGACGGCACCGGCGTGATCGTGCGCACGGCCGCCGAAGGCGCCACCGAGGACCAGCTGACCCGCGACGTCACGGCGCTGACCGCCCGCTGGGAAGACATCGAGCGCAAGGTCAAGGCCGGCAAGTCGCCCGATCTGCTCTATTCGGAGCCCGATCTGATGATCAAGGTCGTCCGTGACCTGTTCAACGAGGACTTCAATTCGCTCATCGTCGAGGGCGACGACGCCTGGGACATGATCAAGGGCTACATCGATCACGTTGCCCCCGACCTCGGCGATCGGGTCAAGCGTTGGGATGACAGCGAGAAGGATGCGTTCACGTCGTACCGCCTCGATGAACAGATCCACAAGGCGCTCGATCGCAAGGTGTTCCTGCCATCCGGCGGCTCGTTGGTGATCGACCGCACCGAGGCCATGACGGTCGTCGACGTCAACACCGGCAAATACACCGGCTCGGGGGGCAACCTCGAGGAGACGGTGACCAAGAACAACCTCGAGGCCGCAGAGGAGGTCGTACGCCAGCTCCGGCTGCGCGACATCGGCGGCATCATCGTGGTCGACTTCATCGACATGGTGCTCGAGAGCAATCGTGAGCTCGTGCTCCGGCGCCTCGTCGAATGCCTCGGGCGCGACCGCACGCGCCACCAGGTCGCCGAGGTCACTTCACTCGGACTCGTACAGATGACCCGCAAGCGCATCGGCACCGGACTTCTGGAGTCGTTCAGCCATGAGTGCGAGCACTGCAACGGCCGAGGGGTTGTCATTTCCGACGCACCCGTCGAACCGAAGAAGGATGAGCAGCGCCGTGGCGGACGCGGAGGACGCGGTAGCGGCGGTGGCGGCGGTGGCGGTCGTGGTGGCAACAGCGGCGGCAACAATGCCACCAAGAGTGGCGGCGAGTCGCGCAAGGATGATGCTCCGGCCGATTCGCCGAAGGAATCACCGAAGGATGCCAAGCCCGCCGACGACACCAAGCCGGCCGACGGCAACGTCCCGGAAGTTGGCGTCGAGACGTCGGCGCCGACCAAGAAATCTGCCCGCAAACGAGCAGCCTCCAAGCCGGCCGGGCCTCCAGCGGCGGCCACCGAATCCGCACCTGCGACCCAGTCGTCGGGCGGGGGAGAGGGCCCCGTTTTGACCAGCGAGGGTCAGGCTCCGTAAACTAGTCCCTTGGTGCGCCCAGCGCTCCGTTCTCGCGTGTCCTGCCGCTCGGCGGGAGCGCCCCAGTTGTGAAATGAGTGAGGAATCCGTGGTGTACGCAATCGTGCGCAGTGGTGGCAACCAGACGAAGGTAGCCGTCGGCGACGTCATTGAGATCGACAAAGTGACGCAGGCCCAGGGCGAGACCTTGTCTCTCGCCGCGGTGCTGTTCGTCGACGGTGACACCGTGACGGCTGACGCCGACTCGCTCGCCAAGGTGACCGTCACGGCCGAGGTCCTCGGTCTGACCAAGGGCCCCAAGAT
>JAOPXO010000191.1 GCA_025965115.1 Aeromicrobium sp. | reverse complement strand
TCGCAGACCGTACGCGAAGAGGTCGACGCGATGCGGGTCATGGGCCTCAACCCCGTGCAGCGGCTCGTCGCACCTCGGCTCGTCGCAGCCGTCCTGGTCGGTGTGCTCCTTTGCGTAGTCGTGGCAGCCACCGCGATGGTCACCGGATATGCGCTCAATGTCGGTCGGGGTGTCGTGAGCTCCGGCGCCTATCTCGGATCGTTCACCAGCTTCGCCCAGCCGACGGATCTGCTGCTGGCCGAGGGCAAGGCGGCGATCTTCGGATTCCTCGCGACGATCATCGCGTGCCACAAAGGGCTGCACACGACGGGCGGCCCCAAGGGTGTCGCGGACGCCGTCAACCAGAGCGTCGTCCTGAGCGTCATCGTGCTGGCCGTTGTCAACGTGGCGATCACCCAGGCGTACGTCATCCTCGTGCCGCAGGCGATCGCATGACATCAAGGTGGAAGCGGTGGACCGACAAGCCGCTTGACGGACTTGCAGTCATCGGCACGCAGGCGACGTTCGTACGCCGGGTGTTCCAGTCGATCCCGTCCACGCTGCTCAACTACCGACAGGAGACATTCCGCATCCTGGCCGACATCAGCTGGGGTTCGGGTGCCGTGCTGGTTGGCGGCGGCACGGTCGGCGTCATGGTGCTGCTGTCGCTGTCGGCGGGCACCTCGCTCGGTATCGAGGGCTTCAACGGGCTCGAGACGATCGGACTGTCTCCGCTGACCGGATTCGTGTCGGCTGTCGTCAACACCCGCGAGCTGGCGCCGCTGATCGCCGCACTGGCTCTCGCCGCACAGGTGGGGTGTCGATTCACGGCACAGCTCGGCTCGATGCGCGTGCACGAGGAGATCGATGCGCTGTCGGCCATGGCGATCCCGCCGTTGCGCTTCCTCGTCACGACCCGACTCATCGCGTCGATGCTGGCGATCCTGCCGCTCTACCTGATCGGACTGGTGGGTTCGTACCTGGCGTCCCAGATCGCCGTGACGGTCGTCTTCGGCCAGCCCAAGGGCACTTATCTGCACTACTTCCAGACGTTCATCAGCGGTCAGGACATCGTGCTCTCGGTGATCAAGATTCTGGTGTTTGCCGCCGCCGTGACTCTCATCCACTGCTGGTACGGGTTCATGGCGACCGGCGGCGCGCAGGGTGTCGGCGAGGCGACCGGCCGGGCGATCCGCGCCAGCATCGTGATCGTTGTGCTGCTCGACATGATCATGACTCTGCTGTTCTGGGGCAACAGTCCGGGCGTACGGATCTCGGGATGAGCCCATGATCCAGGCCAACTTCATCCACCGCGATCTCGACGATCGAGGCACCCTCGTACGCCGTGCGATGGTGCTGCTCGTCGTCCTGGCGCTGGTCGGCGCCTTCCTGCTCGCGATCGGACGTGGGGTGTTCCGCGATGACGTCGCGGTCTCGGCCGATATCGACGACATCGGTGGCTCGCTCACCACCGGCGCGGATGTGAAGCTGCACGGCGTCATCATCGGCCGGCTCACCTCGATCACACCGCACGACGGGGGAGTACGTCTTGGGCTGGCGCTCAACCGCGGGGAGTCCCAGCAGGTCCCACGCAATGTGGAGGCCCGCATCCTGCCCGCTTCGGTGTTCGGCACGGCCTTCGTCGACCTGGTCCCGGCCACCCAACCCGAGGAGGGTCACCTGGTGGCCAACCAGGTGATCGCCCAGGACCGCAGCGCCAAGACGCTCGAGCTCCAGGACGCCCTCGACAGCACCTACCGCGTCATGACTGCCGTCAAGCCGGCCGAGCTGGCCACGACCCTCTCGGCCGTGGCCGAGGCCCTCGATGGGCGTGGCGCCGGGATCGGCGACACGATCGAGACGCTCAACGACTATCTCGCCAAGGTGGAGCCCCAGATTCCGCTGTTGCGCCAGGACCTGCGCCTGCTGGCCAGCTCGATGACGACCCTCGCCGACGTCTCACCCGATCTGCTCGACGCCGTGCAGGACTCGCTGACCACGAGCCGGACGATCGTCGACAAGCGGGCCCAGCTCACGTCGCTGATCGGCGGCGGCACTTCGCTGGTTGATGAGGGCAATCGGCTGCTGACCGACCAGGAACGCCCATTCGTCGACACGATCAACCAGGCGGCCGTCGTCGTCGACGCGATGCACGACGAGAGGGCCGGGATCAGCTCGGGCTTCCGGGCGTTCGTGGACTTCGCCAACCGGGCGTCCAAGGCGTTCTCGGGCGGGCCGTGGATGAACACCAATGTCTTCATCAAGACCGGTGACGATGCGCCCTACACCGCCGCCGACTGCCCGCGATTCGGCTCGGCGGTCGGCGACAACTGTCCGGGCGGTGCGACCGGCACGGAGTCATTGTCGGCACCCAATCCCGATGCGGACGCGGCACTGATCGCCCAGATGAAGTCCCTGCTCGGCGACCTGGACGCGAGCGTGGCTGCCAAGCCAGGCGGGGTCGGCGAGCTGTTGAGCCGCCCCTATCTCGGAGCCCCGAAATGAGGGTCACGGCGTTCAAGTTCGGCGCCTTCACGCTCGCATCCTTGCTGGTCATGCTCGTGCTGGCCAACACGATGAACAATGGCGTGAGCGGCGGCACCCGCGCGTACGAGGCCGATTTCACCAGCGTCAGCGGTCTGCGTCCCGGGGATGATGTCCGCGCTGCGGGAGTCAAGGTCGGGCGGGTCCAGAGCATCGGACTGCACGACAACTCACGGGCACGCGTGAAGTTCGTGCTCAGCAATGACCAGTCGATCTACGACACCACCACGATGGTGGTGCGCTACCAGAATCTGCTCGGGCAGCGCTATCTGGCGCTGGTGCCCGGCAAGACGCGAGGCACCCGACTGGCCGATCACGCGCTGGTCCCCGCCGCGCGTACGAATCCCGGATTCGACCTGACCTCTTTGCTCAACGGATTCGAGCCGCTGTTCGCAACACTCGAGCCCGATCAGATCAATCAGCTCGCATCGTCGATCATCTCGGTGATGCAGGGCGAGGGTGGCACGCTGAACTCCCTGCTGACCGAGACCGCGACCCTGACCGACAACCTCGCCAACAAGGATGAGGTGCTCGGCACGGTGCTCGACAATCTGACACCGGTCATGCGCAATCTCGCCGACCACGGCCAGGAGTTCGACACGACGGTCCATGAGCTCCAGGCGCTGATGAGTCGGCTGGCCAAGGAACGTACGACGATCGGCTCGTCGATCGACGGGGTGAGTGCCTTGTCGAAGGCCACCTCCTCGCTGGTCGCCGAAGCGCGCCCCGACCTCGCCAAGGACGTGTCCTCGCTCAACAAGATGGCGGCGTTGTTCGCCAAGGAACGCGACAGTGTGACGAGCGTGCTCAAGACCCTGCCGACGACGACAGCCGCCTTCGCGCGGCCGATGTCGTACGGCACGTGGCTCAACATGTACATCTGCAATATGGGCATCGATCTTGCCGGCAACGCGGTCAATGTGGGCAGCACCGACGGCCCTTACTCGGCGGCGTGCCGATGACGGGCATCCGCACTGACCACCGTGCCATCGGCGTCGCCGGAGTTGTCGGCGTCGTCGTCATGGGACTGCTGGTGCTCGCCATCAGCGTGATCCCGTTCGGCAAGAACTCCTACTCCGCGATGGTGCAGCACTCTGCGGGTCTGCGGGTCGGCGAAGAGGTGCAGATCGCTGGTGTCGGGGTCGGCAAGGTGCGCGGCATCTCCCTCGACGGTCACCACGTCAAGGTCGACTTCACGGTCAAGAAGTCCGTACGCCTCGGCAGCCGCACCACGGCGGCGATCAAGGTGGCGACGCTGCTCGGCACGCACTATCTGGAGGTCAAGCCGGCCGGTCAGGGCTCGCTCCCTCACGATTCGATCCCGCTCGCCCAGACGAGCGTCCCGTACAACCTGCAGGATGTGATCGAGGGCTCGACGCAGGCCCTCAACGAGCTTGACGGCGCGAAGATCAACCAGTCGATGCAGGTCCTCGCCGACACGCTCCGAGGCACTCCGGAAGAGGCGCGTCAGGCGATCGACGGTGTGTCGCGGCTGTCGGACATTGCCGCGAAGCGCTCCGATCAGATGCGCGAACTGCTCGCGAGCACCAGCAAGGTCACCGGCGACCTGGCCGCCAACTCGGCACAGATCATCGACCTGATGAAGCAGTCGACCCTGGTCCTCAACGAGCTCACGTCACGCCGTCAGGTGATCGACGAGATGTTGGTCGACAGCCGCAAGCTCGCGACCGAGATCTCCGGCGTGTTGAGGGACAATGACGCTGAGCTCGACCCCCTCATGCGCAACTTCACCGTCACGCTCAACATCCTCAAGACGCAGAAGAAGAACCTCACGGCCTCGATCGACGGTTTGTCGACGATGGCGACGTACTTCGCCAATGCGACGGGCAACGGGCCATGGGTCGATCTGCACGTGCCCGTCGCGCTCGGCGACAACATCACCTGCGGTGCACCGAATTCGGGGTGCCAGCGATGATTCGTCTCCTTGCCGTACGACCCGTCGCCATCCTGCTCGGGCTTGTCCTGCTGGGTGGAATGTTGTCCGGCTGCGGCGGTGGCGGAGGCACGACGATCACGGCGCAGTTTCGCGATGCGGCTGGCCTGTTCGAGGGCAATGACGTGGGTGTCCTCGGCGTGCGGGTCGGCTCGGTCACCAAGGTGACCCCGACCGGCGATCACGTCGATGTGACTCTCCACATCAATCCCGGCGTCAAGATCCCGGCCAACGCCGGAGCCGTCGTCGTCTCGCGGTCAGTTGCCACCGATCGCTACGTCGAGCTCACGCCGGTCTACGACTCCGGACCGGTTCTTCGCACCGGAACGGTGCTGCCGATGGCCAAGACGCGTACGCCGGTCGAGTTCGACGACCTCCTGTCATCGCTCCAGGACATCTCGTCAAAGGTCGCCGGCCCCAAGGGCGATGCTGCACCGCTCAACGAGTTGCTCGGCATCGGTGCCAAGACGCTGGACGGCAAGGGAGCCAAGCTCGGCACGACGCTGCACAATCTCGCCACCGCGCTGACCGCGGCCGATGACGGCTCCGGCGATCTGACCAGCACATTCGACAACCTCGACAAGCTGACTGCCGCGCTCGCCGACAATGATGCGCTGGTGCGGCAGTTCAGCGCTCAGGTCACCAGCGCGACGTCGATGCTCGACGACGAGCACACCTCGATCGAGTCAACGTTCGATGCGCTTGCCGCGATGGTCAGTGCGGTCGCCGACTTCGCGCATCGCCATCGCGAACAGATCAGCGACCAGCTCGACAGCATCGCGAGCCTCAGCTCGGCGATCCTCGACCACAGCAAGGATCTGGAGAGCCTCGTCTCCACCTTGCCGTTGATGATGCAGAACGTGCAGGGTGCGATCGACTCCGACAACCACCTGGTGTTCCGCACCAGACCAGCCGATCTGCTCCCCGGCAAGACTGCCGCCGGTTTGATCTGTGCGGCCCTGCCGGCGGCCGCCTGCGCCAATGTCGACCTCGACAAGATCCCGTTGTTTGCCCTGCTCAACGCGATCGCGGGGGTGAAGTCACCGTGAGGAAGCTCTTCGTCCTGCTCGCTGCCGTGACGGCTCTGGCCGGTTGCGGGCCGACGGCTGCCGATCTCCCATTGCCCGGCAGCTCGCTCCGCGGATCGAGCTATGAGATCAAGGCCGAGTTCGACGATGCGCTCAATCTCGCGGTCGGCGCACCGGTCAAGGTCAATGGCGTGACGGTGGGACGCGTGCGCACGGTCACGGCACATGACTTCACCGCTGCCGTGACGCTCGACGTACGCTCATCGACCCACCTGCACGATGGTGCGAAGGCGAGCCTTCGGTCGACGACCCCGCTCGGTGAGTTGTTCATCCAGCTCACCGACGGAGAGGCGTCGACGCCGATCCGCCCCGGCACGATCCTCAAGGCGGCCGACACCAGCGCGGCGCCCACGATCGAGGACACCATGACCGCGGCATCGCTGCTGATCAACGGTGGCGGGTTGGGTCAGCTGCAGACCATCGTTCGCGAGGCCAATGCCGCACTCGGCGGCCACGAGAAGTCCACCCGCGAGGTTCTGGCGCGGCTGGCGAGCACCGCGAAATCGTTCAATGCAAGCAGCGATGACATCGATGCGGCGCTGGACGCGATAGCGAAGGTCTCAACCGTTCTCAACAAGCGTCAGAGCACGGTCAACGCGGCGCTGACCGACATCGCGCCAGCGGCCAAGGTCCTGCGTACGAACACCGATGAGCTGGCGCATCTCCTGCGCAGCGTCGACGATCTGGGCACGACCACGACCCGTGTCGTTGCCGAGGTGCGCGCCGACCTGGTGTCGACTCTGCACGAGCTCTCGCCGGTTCTCGACCAGTTCGTCGAGCTCACTCCCGAGTTCGGTCCCGGGCTCGATGACCTGGTGTCATTCGCCGGCCTGATCGACCGGGGAGTCCCCGGCGACTACCTCAACACCTACCTGCACTTCCAGGATTCGTTGTCGCTCGGCCTGCCCGCGGCGACGGGTCTCGGCGGGCTGCCGCAGCTGAACACCCCGCCGTTGGCCGAACTTTCGGCCAAGCCGGATCCCTCCGCGTCGAGCCCCTCCGATGTCGGCCTGGCTGGGCTGCTGAGCCGACTGGGGGGTGGACGATGAGGCGCCAAGTTCCCCTCAAGCACCTGTTGTCGGCACTCGCGCTCCTGGCAATGCTGCTGCTCACGATCGTCTACCTGTACGGCAGCATCCTCGGCGAGTCCGTGACCACACGACCCCTCCACGTCACGGTCTCGATGAGCCAGACCGGGGGATTGTTCGAGGGCTCGGGAGTCGCCTATCGGGGTGTGCGGGTCGGCAAGGTCGACAGCATCCGTCTGGACGGCTCGGCAGTGTCCGCCCGCATCAGCATCGATCCGGGCACCAGGATTCCGGCCGACAGCGCGGCGGCCGTACGTACGCTCTCGCCCGCGGGGGAACAGTTCCTCGATTTCCAGCCGTCGTCGTCCGGCGGCCCGTACCTTCACACAGGATCGCGGGTCTCGGCATCGCGAACCAGCACGCCGGCGTCGGTTGCGTCGACGCTGTCAGCCGTCGACCGACTGATGAGCGAGGTTGACGACAAGGACCTCACGACCGTCCTCGACGAGCTGCACGCCGCACTGGCGAAACCCGACGACCTCGGGCGGATCGTGACCTCGGGAAGCAATGTCCTGCGCACCCTCGACGCCAACTGGCCAGAGACCCTGCGGCTCGCGCAGAACGGGCAGACCGTGCTCAAGACCACGAACGACGAGGCCGACAACTTCAGGACCTTCGCGGCATCGGCGAAGGATCTCGCCGCAAGCCTCAAGGCATACGACCCAAAGCTCCGCACGATCTTCGATGACACCCCCGCACAGATCGAGCAGATACGCCTGTTCACCTCTGTGCTCGGCCTCAAGCTGCCAACGGTGCTGCGCGATCTCGACACGCTCACCGAAATCCTTGCGGCCCGCGATCCGCATCTCCGCGAGTTGCTCAAGACCTTCCCAACCGGGCTGGGCGGACTCGCCGGCACAGTCAAGGACGGTCGCATCCAGACGACGATGCTGGTGTCACTCGGCGATGTCTGCTCGTACGGTGTGGCGGAGCAGTCCCCGAAAACCGATCAGCGCAATCCCGTGGTGAGCGGTCGATCGTGCACGGCTGCCTTCACCGGCGGTCAGCGCTCGTCGCAGCACGTCCCCGGGCCAATCATGAGCACGAAGTGAGCCGATGACCGTCAACCTGAGACCCGAGCGAACCCGTCCCGCGCTGCTCCTCGCCGCATTGGTTCTGGCGGTGATTGCTGCGCTGGTGCTGGGGTCGCTGTGGCTCGGCGGCCGCCACGACGGGCAGCTTCGACACGCAGAGATCGACGCGCGACAGGCTGCGAAGACGTATGCGGTCGACCTCACGACGTACGACTACACGAGCCTTGACCACGATTTCGGCTGGGTGACCCGCGGGGCAACCGCGTCGTTCGCCAAGGAGTACGCCACTGCGAA
Organism: Aeromicrobium sp.; assembly: GCA_025965115.1. Taxonomy (GTDB): domain Bacteria; phylum Actinomycetota; class Actinomycetes; order Propionibacteriales; family Nocardioidaceae; genus Aeromicrobium. The sequence goes on along the minus strand of JAOPXO010000191.1, from coordinate 4,321 downwards.
TGCCCCTCTCCGCACTGTGATCACCAAGCTCAAGGCGCGAGCGACCGGCAGCGTGACCGATGCGGCGGCGACCGCGAAGTCGTCATCAAGAGTCGAGGTGCTGCTGTTCGTCGACCAGACGATCGTCAACGGCACCAACAGCAAGAAGCGCACCGAGCGCAACCGGGTCGTGATGACGATGGTTCATCGCGATGGTCGTTGGATCGTCGACGACGTGGCGCTGCGCTGAACCGCAACGCCCGAGACTAGGCTGGTGCCCTTATGGGCGGCGACCTGATATTGCAGCTGCTGGGTGCGTTCGCCGTCGGAATCGGCTCGGCCCTGCTGCCGATCTTCGTGAACGCCGAGATCTTCGTCGGAGGTGTCGGCGCGGCCGTCAACAGTCGCGTCAACATCGTCCTGATCATCCTTGTCCTGGTCATCGCGACGACGATCGGCAAGGCGTTCGTCTTCCAGCTGGCTCGCCGGGGAGCTCGGAAGGTTCAGTCGTCGGTCGAACGCAAGCCGCCGCGCAACCGGTTCTTCGCGGGCATCCGCCGGGTGAGTGACTGGCTCCTGGGACTTCTCGACCGGCCCTACCTCGGCGCACTGACCGCCTTCGCGTCATCCCTCACCGGCATGCCGCCGCTCGCGATCGTGACGATTGTGGCCGGGGCATCGCGCCAGCCGCAGTGGTTGTTCCTCACGGCGGTCTTCGTGGGCCGGATGATCCAGTTCCTCGCGATCGCGTTCGTCCTCCATCAGGTCATATGACCCGCGTCGGTCGGCTCACTAGTATGGGCGCGTGAAGTTCGACTGCAGCATTCCCGATGAGTTCGATCGCGGTCTTGCAGCAGCCAAGACCGCGCTCGAGGACGGCAAGCTTGTCGTGCTGCCGACCGACACGGTCTACGGGCTTGCGGCCGACGCATTTTCGCCGCGGGCAGTCCAGAACCTTCTTGACGCCAAGGGTCGTAGCCGTCGGATGCCACCGCCGGTGCTGATTGGTTCACCGTCGACGATCGACGCCCTGGTCAGCGAGGTGCCTTCATGGCTCCGGTCCGCCGTCGAGGCACTGTGGCCCGGCCCGCTCACCGTGATCTGCCATCAGCAACCGTCGCTGACCTGGGACCTCGGCGAGGCCCACAACACGGTCGCGATTCGCATGCCGGACGACGACCGGGCGGTGGCGTTGCTGCAACAGACCGGTCCACTGGCTGTCAGCAGTGCCAATATCACCGGCGAGCCCGCGGCAACGACGGTTGAAGCCGCCGAAGACATGCTCGGCGGGCGGGTCGCGGTCTACCTCGACGGTGGCCCGAGTCCGTCCGGCGTCCCGTCGACGATCCTCGACGCCACCGGCACGACGCCGCGCGTGCTGCGCCTGGGTTCGATCACCCTCGACGTCCTCCACACGTTCAACAACACGATCGAGCCGCCGGACGAGACGGTCTGACACGTGCGCGAATATCTCGTGGTCTTCGGCATCGCACTCGGCGTCACCTACCTCCTGGCGTCGATCGCGCGGCAGCTCGCGGTGCGCTTCGGCGCCGTGGCTCGGGTCCGGGACCGCGATGTGCACGCGATCCCGACACCCTATTTCGGTGGGCCGGCGATGCTTGGCGGTCTGGTCGCGGCCTATCTCGTGGCAACCCACCTGCCCTTCCTGTCGACCGCCGACGGCTCGGTGTTCAAGGACGCCCGCTCGGTGGTGATCGGTGGCACGGTGATCTGCCTGGTCGGCGTGATCGATGACCTCTTTGAGCTCGATGCCCTGAGCAAGTTCGCCGGGCAGATGCTCGCGGCGTTCATCGTCGTCGTCCAGGGGGTGCAATTCGTCTACCTCCCGCTCTACGGCAACTACCTCGGACTCGACCAGGCGCAGGCCGTCATCTTCACCACGCTGTTGATCGTCGGCACCGCCAATGCGGTCAACTTCGTCGACGGCCTCGACGGATTGGCGGCCGGCATGGTCGCAATCGGCGCTGTCGCCTTCTTCGCGTTCGCGTTCGTCGTGGCAGTCGAGAACGGCGAGACCCGCGCGATCGCTGCGGCACTGCTCGCCGCCGCACTGGCCGGTGCCTGCATCGGGATACTGCCGCACAACTTCTTTCCGGCTCGAATGTTCATCGGCGACTCCGGCTCGATGCTGATCGGCTTCGTGCTGGCGTGCTCGTCGATCAGCCTCACCGGTCAGTTCCCGGCGACCAGCCTGTCCGAAGGCATCGGGGGAGCGCAGGCCAGCTTCCTGCCGGCGTTGCTGCCGCTGATCCTGCCGTTCACGATCCTGTTGGTGCCATTCGTCGACCTCGGTCTGGCCGTCGTACGCCGTACGCGAGCCGGGCGATCGCCGTTCAGTCCCGACAAGATGCACATCCACCACCGACTGCTCGAGATCGGCCACTCGCACCGTCGCGCCGTCCTGTTGATGTATGCCGCCGCGGGCCTTGTGGCGTTCGGCAGCGTGGTCATCAGCCTGTTCAGCGGATGGGAGTCGATCGTCGGATTCGGGGTGCTCGCACTGCTCACCGCCGCGGCCATCTTCCTGCTGCCGAAGCTCGACGAAAAGGTGTGGTCCTAGCGGCGGTGGGGAAGGGTATCCCAAGTTGTTGAGGATTTAACGCTCGTGATACTTTTCACGAACCGATCGCGAGCTTGTCTTGTGACCCCGAACCACCGAGGATGGCCGCCGAAATGACGACCAACAGTGAACGATGAAGGACTCGACGGTTCTCGCGATGCGGCCTCACTCGGAGTGTGGCAGCTCGTCGGTCTCGGAGCACTCTTCACCGGCAATGTCGTCGCCGGACTCGTTCTCGGCTGGTTCGCTGATCGGCATTTCGGCACATCACCCGTCTTCGTACTTTCAGGCATCGGTATTGGCATCGTCGGAGCGTTCATCAGCGCATGGTTCCGAATCAAACCGTTCCTGGGCAGCTGAGTCCGTGCAGGTAGCAGAGAGGAGTTGGTCATGATGACCACCGCTCCCGCCCTCGCGCGTTCCGTACGCAATCAGCGCCGCGCGCTCATCATGGCCGGCTGTCTCGTCGTTGCGGCGATCTGGATCAGCGTCCCGCTCGGTGAGTGGCAGAGTGGCCTGTTCCTTGCGATCGGCATCGTGCTCGGCGCGATCAATCACGTCCTGACTGAGCACGTGTTGCTCCGGTCGGTCGAGGCCGGCGACCTGCCGACCCGCAAGCAGTACGCCGCGAGCTCGCTGTTCCGGCTGATGGGCGTCTCGCTCGTCGCCGTCGCCCTCGCCGCCTTCTTCTGGCCGCATGGAGCCGCGGTGCTCTTCGGCTTGGCCATTTTCCACCTGATCGCCCTGGTCCTCACGGGCATCCCGCTGCTGAGAGAGGTTCGCAAGGAAATGAGCGAGCAGATCGAGGAGAAGGCATGACGATTGCCGCACTCGCGACCGACACCAACATCGACGCCGGCAAGCACCCGACGTTTCAGTGGCTCGGGTTGACGTTCAACTCCGACACGATGCTGTCGACCGGCGTGGCTCTCGTCCTCGTGATGATCTTCGGGTTCCTGCTCCGTCGCCAGGTCACTGACGGGGTTCCCGGCAAGGTCCAACTGCTCTGGGAGATGCTCGTCGAGTGGGTGCAGGGGCTCACGCTCAGCAGCCTCGGCCGACTCAACCCGTTCGTGGTGCCGCTCGGGGTTTCTTTGTTCCTGTTCATCCTGATCAGCAACTGGTTCGAAGTCATCCCCACCGGGCACCACCTCCCGCCGCCGGCTGCCGACACCAACATGACCTACGGACTCGCGCTCGTGGTCATCGTGTCAGTGCACGTTTACGGCTTCCGTGAAGTCGGTGCGCGCAGATACCTCAAGCCGTTCATCTCGCCGCTGCACCTGATCGAGGAGATCGTCAAGCCGTTCAGCCTCGCGCTGCGACTCTTCGGCAATATCTTCGCCGGCGGCATCATCTTGAGCCTGATCGCCCTGATCCCCTCCTACGGGTCGTGGATCCCAGAAGTCCTCTGGAAGCTCTTCGGCATGGCGATCGGCGGCATCCAGGCGTTCATCTTCGCCCTGCTGACGATTCTCTACTTCGGTTTCGCGGTCAGCGGTCATGGAGACGACCATGAACAGGACCACAAGGCAGACGACAAGAAGGCCAAGAAGGCTGCGAAGAAGGCAGAACCGATAGCCGAGAAGCAGCCGGCCTGATCGTCTGCTTCACCCCCGGCGTACGACCCACCAGCACCACAGAAATAGCACCATCCACGAACATCACGAGCGGGACCACCGCCCGTGGGAGCCAAGGAGAGACATGGCAACGGACGCAGCAAACCTCGACAGTGCAATCAAGACTGCCGGAGCATTCATC
>JAOPXO010000188.1 GCA_025965115.1 Aeromicrobium sp. | reverse complement strand
ACCCCGATACCGACCAGAGCCGCGTCTGCACCGACATCCTTGACGACCAGACGCATCAGCTCCACGACCGAGTCACCGATCGCTTTCGGGTCGTGAGACGACGGGATCGGACCTGTGGCCCGCGCCTGGACGACTCCGCCGACGCCGACGCGCGCGACGGTCAGCCCGTCGACACGCACGTCGGTGGCCAGCACGTACGCCCCACTCCGCGCCTTGACGTCGACCGAGGGTCGGCCGGCACTGATGCGAGTGCCTGACGGCTTCACCTGCTCCGCCAGCCCCAGCGACTCCAGCTCGGTCACCAGTCCGGCGATCGTGCTGCGATTGAGCCCCATGCGCGCGGTCAGCTCAGCGCGCGAGATGCGGCCAGCGCGATGCACATGGCCAAGTGCCGTCCCGAGATTGTGTCGACGGACGTCCTCCTGGTTCGTACCGACGCCTGCGCGCCCGGCCGACACCATGGGCTAACCGAGACCTGTCGCCGAACGCCGCCTGCGGGAAATCGCGTCAACGCTTGCCGCCAACAACAGCACGACGCCGTTGACCACGTAGTTGAGGTAGGCAGCCTGCGCCAGCAGACCCAGACCGTTGACGATCGTCGCGATCACCAGACCACCGACGATGGCATTGCTGGCCTTGCCCCTACCTCCGAACAGGCTGGTGCCGCCGATGACCGCGGCCCCGACTGCGTAGAGCAACGTGTTGCCGCCACCCGACGTGGTCGACACCTTGCCGCCATACGAAGCTTCCACGATGCCGCTGATGGCTGCCATCGCCGTGCACGCCATGAACACCGAGATTCGGACGAGGTCGACGTTGATGCCGGCGCGGCGAGCCGCTTCGGCGTTGCCGCCGATGGCATAGACGTGGCGACCCCAGGTCGTACGACTGAGAATCAAGGTCCAGACCACCAACAGAACGACAATGACCGGAATGACGTAGGGGACGCCGGAGATCGGGAAGTTCACGTTGACGCTGCGGTTCTGGTTGAGCACGTCGGTCACGACGAGCACGGCGGCAGCCAGCGCCACGACCTGGGCAACCACCACGGCGAACGGCTGGTGTTGCAGACCCTGCGACACCTTGCGGCGATGGCGAAGCAACCGGAGCGCGGCGAAGACCACGATCACGGCGATTGCGCTGATCCAGCCCCACATGACGCTCATGTTGTTGTTGGCGATGCCGCTGATGACCGGCTGGTCGATGCGGACGGATCCGCCCTCACCGATCAGCTTGAGCGTTGCACCTTGCAGTCCGAGAAAGAAGGCAAGTGTCACCACGAATGACGGGATGCCGAGCTTCGCGACCAGCACTCCGATGACGAATCCGATGACAGCCCCGGTGACCAGAGCCGCGAGGACCGCGATCCACCACTGCTGATCGTGCTTGACGATCAGCAGACCCATGACACAGGCCGAGACTCCGCCTGCGACGCCCGCCGACAGGTCGATCTCGCCGAGCAGCAGGACCGGGATGATCGCCATCGTGAGGATGATGATCGAGCCCGACTGCGCGGCCAGGTTGGCCATGTTGAGATTGGACAGGAAGCGGTCGTTGGCGATGCCGAACACGATGAACAGGACGACGAGTCCGAAAATCGACGGCAGCGCGCCCATGTCTCCGCCGCGCACGCGGCTGACATAGGCGCGAATGGACTCGCCGAGGGTGTTGGACTGTGTCAGATCGGAGGCGAATCCCGCCTCGTCAGCGTCGGTGGTGATGTCAGTCATTGGTGAGTCTCCCGAGTCAGACCGAGGCGGCCGGTGTTGAAGGGGCGGCGATGCCATCGGAATGGCCAGTGGTGATGAGCTCGACGACCTGCGTCGACGTGACGTCCTTGACGGCCACATCAGCTGCCACCCGGCCGAGGTAGAGCGCCGTGATGCGATCGGCGACCTCGAAGACATCGGTGAGGTTGTGTGAGATGAGCAGGACGCCGACGCCCTGGTCGGCAAGGCGGCGTACGAGATCGAGCACCTGGCGGGTCTGGGCCACGCCGAGGGCTGCGGTCGGCTCGTCGAGCAGCACGACCTTGGACTTCCACAGCGCGGACTTGGCGATCGCCACCGTCTGGCGCTGACCACCGGACAGGCTGGAGACGCTCTGACGTACGGACTTGACGGTGCGCACCGACAGCGAGGCGAGCACTTCGCGAGCGCTGGACTCCATCGTGGTCTCGTCCAGGAACAGGCCATTCTTCTTTTCGCGGCCGAGGAACATGTTTTCGACGATGTCGAGGTTTTCGCACAGTGCGAGGTCCTGATAGACGACCTCGATGCCGAGTGCGGCGGCGTCCTTGGGGCTGTGCACCGAGACGGGCTTGCCCTCGAAGAGGTAGTCGCCGGAATCGGCGGGATAGATGCCAGCGATGGCCTTGACCAAGGTGGACTTGCCGGCGCCGTTGTCACCCACGAGGGCGGTGACCTGGCCGGGGTAGATCGTGAGGTCGACGTCATACAGGACGTTGACGACACCGAAGCTCTTGTTGATTCCTCGCAGGGCGAGAAGGGGTGCGTCGCTCATTGAGCGCCTCCAGAGAAATGCGGATCCGAGAAGATCGTGACGATGTTGTCAGGCAAGGGGTTGGGGTGTGACCCCCCGGAACGAACTCCGGGGGGTCACACCAACCGCAATCAGCTGATGCCAGCGGCAGCACACGCCTTGGCAAACGCCGGCGTGCACACCTCCGACGCCTTCAGGTCGCCCGACTTGATCGGTGCGTCAACGTTGTCCTTGTTGATCAGCACCGGGGTCAGCAGGATCGACGGCACGTCACGGTTGCCCGTGTCGTCCCGCACCGTGCCGGTGGACGCAGGCTTCTCGCCCTTGACCATCGCGACAGCTGCCGTGACGAGCGCGCCAGCCTGACCGGTCGCCGACTTCTGGATCGTCATGCACTGGGTGCCTGCAAGGATGTTCTGCAGACCCTCAGGAGTTGCGTCCTGACCAGTAACGGGGACCTTGCCGGCCAGACCGTTCTTCTTCAGGATCGAGATGACACCGCCAGCAAGGCCATCGTTGGCGGCATAGACGCCGTCAACCTTGCCGTTGACCTTCGTGTAGAGCTGCTCGAAAATCGTGACGGCCTTGTCGTTGTCCCAGTCCGGGACGGCCTGCTCAGCGACGTTCGTGTAGTTCTTGTTCTTGTCGAGCACGCTGTGCGCGCCCTTCGAGAACAAGGTCGCGTTGTTGTCGGTCGGCGCACCGTTCAGATAGATCAGGTTCGCCTTCTTGTCAGCGCCGATGCACTTCTCAAGGCCCTGGCCCTGAAGGGTGCCGACCACGCTGTTGTCGTACGAGATGTAGAGGTCAGCCGAACCACCAAGCGTGAGGCGGTCGTAGTCGATCGTCTTGACGCCCTGCTTGGCTGCCTTGGCCTCGATGGCCGCACCCGAGTCGGAGTCGAGGTTCACGATCGCGAGAACCGTCACGCCGTCGGCGATCATGCTGTCCGCGATGGTCTGCATCTTGCTGGCGTCGCCCAGAGCGTTCTGGACTTCGTACTTGACGCCGGCCTTCTTGAAGCCTGCAATCAGAGCGGGCTTGTCGGCAGCCTCCCACCGGGTCGATGACTTGGTGTCAGGCAGGATCACGCCGATCTTGCCTTCCTTGGAACCACCGCCGCTGCCGCCTGAATCGCTGCTGCTGCCGCAGGCACTGAGCACGAACGCCGTACCCATGACTGCCGCAAGTACCAGATTGCGTGTCCGCTTCACACAGACCGCCTCCTCATTCTCCAGTAGTGCGTCACGCGATGGACATGAGTTGGACATCGCCGCGCAATTGTTGTTTGCAACAACGTATAGCGTGATCGCCGTCACGTCCAGCGCTTGGAACAACAAAAGTCAACAGCCTTTCGCGATCCCACAGTCCGAGACAACAAAAGGGGCATCGCCAATTCGGCGATGCCCCTGACCTGCGGCGATGCTCAGTCGAGCAGGCTGCGCAGGACGTACGGCATGATGCCGCCATTGCGGTAATAGTTGGCCTCTCCCGGCGTGTCGATGCGGACGACGGCGTCGAATTCGACGTTTCCGGCCTTCACGTGAACCGTCTTGGGGGTCCGGCCCTCGTTGAGCTCGGTGATACCGCTGAAGTCGAATGTCTCCTCCCCCGTCAGGCCCAGGGACTCGGCGGTCTGGCCGGCCGGGTACTGCAGCGGAAGCACGCCCATGCCGATCAGATTGGATCGGTGGATGCGCTCGTACGACTCGGCGATGACGACCTTGACGCCCAGGAGTGCGGTGCCCTTGGCAGCCCAGTCGCGTGACGAGCCGGAGCCGTACTCCTTGCCCGACAGGACGACCAGCGGGATGCCTGCGGCCTGATAGGCCTCGGAGGCCTCGAACACCGAGGTGACCTCGCCATCGGCGAGCAGGTTGCGGGTGAAACCGCCCTCGGTGCCGGGCGCCATCTGGTTGCGCAGTCGGATGTTGGCGAAGGTGCCACGAATCATGACCTCGTGATTGCCGCGCCGAGATCCGTAGGAGTTGAAGTCCTTCGGCTCGATGCCGTGCTCGGAGAGATACTTGCCCGCCGGGCTGTCCTTCTTGATCGCGCCGGCCGGACTGATGTGATCGGTCGTGACCGAGTCACCGAGCTTGAGCAGCACCCGCGCGCCGCTGACCTCGGTGACGTCGTCAGGCTCGAGCGTCATACCGTCGAAGTACGGAGCCTTGCGGACGTACGTGGAGCTCTCATCCCACTCGAAGACGTCGCCATCCGGCGTCGAGAGGTTCTTCCACTGGTCATCGCCGGCGAATACGTCGGCGTACTCCCTGGTGAAGGTCGCGGAGTCCATCGAGGAGGCGATGACTTCCTCGATCTCGGTCGGCGTCGGCCAAATGTCTTTCATGAAGACGTCGTTGCCTTCGGTGTCCTGGCCCAGTGGGTCGTTGTACAGGTCAACGTCCATCGAACCGGCCAGGGCGTACGCGATCACCAGCGGCGGCGAGGCGAGGTAGTTCATCTTGATGTCGGGGTTGATGCGGCCCTCGAAGTTGCGGTTGCCCGACAGCACCGCCGTCACGGCGAGGTCACCGTCATTGACGGCCTTGCTCACCTCGGGGATCAACGGACCCGAGTTGCCGATGCACGTCGTGCAGCCGTAGCCGACCAGGTTGAAGCCGAGCTTGTCGAGATAGGCCGTGAGACCCGAGCGCTCGTAGTAGTCGGTGACGACCTTCGAGCCCGGTGCCAGCGTCGTCTTGACCCACGGCTTGCGCTGCAGGCCTTTCTCCACGGCCTTCTTGGCGAGCAGACCGGCACCGATCATGACCGACGGATTGGATGTGTTGGTGCACGAAGTGATCGCGGCGATCGTCACCGCACCGTGGTCGACCTCGAACTCGGTGCCGTCCTCGAGGGTGACCTTCTGCGGATTGCTCGGCCGCCCGGCATCTCCGGCGGGATCGGTCGAGTAGTCGGCGAGAGCCGTACGGAACGACGCCTTGCTGTCGGTCAGGGACACCCGATCCTGGGGCCGCTTGGGTCCGGCGATCGACGGGACGACATCGCCGAGGTCGAGCTCGAGGTACTCGGAGTAGCGAGCCTCGTGATCGGGGTCGTGCCACATGCCCTGCGCCTTGGCGTAGGCCTCGACGAGCGCGATCTGCTCGTCGCTGCGACCGGTCAGCTTCATGTACTTGGTGGTCTCGGCGTCGATCGGGAAGACCGCGATCGTCGAGCCGTACTCCGGGCTCATGTTGCCGATGGTCGCGCGGTTTGCCAGTGGCACCGCGCCGACGCCCGATCCGTAGAACTCGACGAACTTGCCGACCACTCCGTGCTTGCGGAGCTGCTCGGTGATGACGAGGACGAGGTCGGTGGCGGTGGCACCCTCGGGCAGCTCGCCCGAGAGCTTGAAGCCGACGACGCGCGGAATCAGCATGCTGATCGGCTGGCCGAGCATCGCTGCCTCGGCTTCGATGCCACCCACGCCCCAGCCGACGACACCCAGGCCGTTGACCATCGTGGTGTGCGAGTCGGTGCCGACGCACGAGTCGGGATAGGCCACGGTCTTGCCATTCGCATCGCGAGTGAAGACGACTCGCGCGAGGTGCTCGATGTTGACCTGGTGCACGATGCCGGTGCCGGGCGGGACGACCTTGAAGTCGTCGAATGCGCCCTGCCCCCAGCGCAGGAACTGATAGCGCTCGCGATTGCGTTCGTACTCGATCTCGACATTGCGCCCGAACGATTCGGGCGTGCCGAAGACGTCGGCGACCACCGAGTGGTCGATCACCATCTCGGCCGGCGCGAGCGGATTGATCTTGGTGGCGTCGCCGCCGAGATCGGCCATCGCTTCGCGCATCGTGGCGAGGTCGACGATGCACGGGACACCGGTGAAGTCCTGCATGATGACCCGCGCCGGCGTGAACTGGATCTCCTTGCTCGGCTCAGCGGTGGCATCCCAGCCGGCCAGCGCTTCGATGTCGGCCTTGGTGATGTCGGCGCCGTCCTCGGTGCGCAACAGCGACTCGAGCAGCACTTTGAGGCTGAATGGCAGCGAGGCCACGTCGAGTCCCTCACCGGTCACCGCATCGAGACGGTAGTAGTCGAATGAGGCGTCACCGACCTCGAGCGAATCCTTGGACTGAAAACTGTCGACGGCCATCGTCTTCTCCTTAGCGCTGTCGGATTCCATCCTGCCCAGCATCGTGGTGCGGTGCTTGGTCAGGCTGACCTAACCCGTATGTCTCTTGATATCAAGATACATGATGTCGAGAGGTTCGCACCAGCAGCACTCAGAAGAAGTTAGGGAAATGCAGCAGCGGCGAGAAGAACGCGATGTACGCCACGGCAACCGCGAGGACCCCGCCAACCCCCAACACATCCAGCACCACGAGCATCCGTCGGCGTCCCTGAGCGGTGATCGCGCCCGGCCCGGCACCCCGGATCACCTTGGTGCGGGCAATCCAGTCAGCAAAGCCTCGCCGGGTCGGGATCAGCAACGGAATGAGCAACACCAGCAGGGCGAGGTAGGCCGCTCCCCCGAAATGCCAGCTGTCCGGGGTCAGGCGACGCAAGGTGGTTGGCAGACCAATCGGGATCGCAGCAACGGAGAGATCCAACAAGATCGCCATGACGGCACCGCGCAGCAACCCGCGAGCGGCGCCGGTCGGTCGCCCAGTGGAGACGTCGACAACCGAGAGACCGACCCGGTGCTTGCCGATGCTGTGCCCACGGAGTCCCTGGCGAATCCCGTTGTTCCAGATCAGGAACAGTTCGCCAGCGATGAGTCCGCTCAGGATCAGGTCGTCGGAAAGGCTGATCGACCAGAACTCGTCATTCGTCCCACCGGCAAAGATCGCATGAAGGGCTCGCGCAACGATGTAGACCGCGGCGCCCGCAGAGAATGCGCCGCAGAACAGGAGTGCGTCCTGGCCGAGCGCATCTCGGCGCAGCCCCTTGATCGTGCGCACCTCTGGCTGGGCGTGTTCGGGGAAGACCGAGTCGGCGACTGCCTGCATACCCTCACTGTGTCGCGGTGGTCAGCCGTTCACAAGCACCGCAACCGTTTCGACGCCGGCAATTCATCTCATGCCGCGGACGTACGTGACGAGCTTGCGGCTGTCGCGAACACGATCCTCCCAGGTGATTCCGACGCCAAGCAGGACGGCACTGACCACGGCGATCAGCACGACCCGGGGTGCCGCATTGGCGTACGGGCCGATGTTGAACAACAGAAGGGCAGCGGCAATTGCCACGCCGAAGATGAAGGGGGATTGCCAGCCCAGGCGAATGCCGACCGACAGGGCCACCAAAGCGCCGACGCCAAGGAGCAGTGCCCGAAGACCGGTCGGGTCGGCGAGCGCCTGCGGGACGCTCGGCAGCAGGGCCAAGGCAAGTCCGGGGCCGAGCAACAACCACGTCGTCGTGTCCGGCCTCTTGCGAGTTAGGAACAGGCCGACTCCGAGCGAACCCGCACCGAGGGGCAGCGTGTATGCCTCGACGAACGAAAAGCCGCTGTCGACGATCAACAGGACGTACGCGACGATCAGCGCAGCGATACCGGGCCAGAGATAGATCTGACGGTCCTTGATCACAAAGCTCAGCGCGATGATGACAACACCTGCGATGGTCCAGCGCACCGCCAGCTCGGAGCTGGACCCTTCGATGACCAGAGCGACGAATGTCGCGACACCCGCAGCAATCTCGACCGGGATGCGTACGGCATCGCCCTGCCACCACAGCCCAGCACCGGCCAACACTCCCAGCGCGAGCACCAAGGCGACGAGCGCCGTCGCCGCGCGAGGAGCGTCGATCACGTCGACGAAGGCCGCTGCGCCGCCAACCAGCAAACCGACGGCGGCCACCGCATAGCCCTGACGCAGAACCGTGACACCCTTGAAGGCTGCCAGGCCGGCAAGCACGAGCGAGCTGGACAGCCATGCCGCTGACGACACCGACTGATTGGACACGCTCAGCAATGACGCGAAGCCCGCCAGCCCTGCAGCAACCGGGCCCGCCGCGACCGTGAGCTCACGGCGATGTGCACCGAGTGTCACCACGGCGGCGGCGATCAGCACAGTCACTCCCACCCACAGCGGAAGTCGGGTGCCGACGACTGCATCGACCAACCCGACGCCGGCGACGATGGCAAGGATCAGCGCTGCGTACACCTTGGCCTTGACCGCTTCAGGCCAACGAAGTACGAACCAGGTGGTGATGAGCAATGCGGCAAGCACGACCGGGACCGGCCAGATAGCGGTGTGCTCGGCCGAGGACGCATACAGTCGCGCGTCCCACGCCCCCTCCCAGCTGTTGTCGAACGCGCGGCCTATTGCGTCGAAGACGTCGATCAGCAGTCCCAGGTGCAACAGGCCGATCGCGGCGATGACCGGCACTGCACCGCAGCGAATCCCGCGGATCCAGTCGCTCCCGCCACGCGATGCCAGCACGGCGAAGGCCACGGCGAGTCCTGCCACGGAGAGCCAGGTGCCCTCCGGCTCCCAGGCCTCGGCCGACGGCGTGATGACAAGCGCGCAGATCGAGATCACCGCGAGAGCTACGGCAGGGACGCGGACGGGACGCACGACACCGGCGATGGCGAGCGATACGGCGGTCATGAGAACCATCGGCAGGGCGTGCCGTCCGCTCGCCAGGTCGTGCAGGCTCGGATGATCGAACAGCTCAACCGCGGCGACGATGTAGGCGAACACGAAGAAGCCTGCGACCACGGCGCGAGCCGTGATTGTGAGGGAGCGGAGCTTGGCCGGGCGTGTCGCGAGACCGAGTGCCCCCGCGACCAGGAGCGCAAGCAGTGACTGCCACGAAAGGTCCCAGTCCTGATTGACACCGCCGGCACCGATCCCGGAAATCGTCATACCGAATCCACCGACGATCGAGGTGGCGACCAGGTCGGCCTTGAGAGTCCGGCGCGAGAGCACGGCGATGAGGACGCAGAGCCCGAGGAGCAGGACACCCCATACGATCCACGCCCACGCAATGTCGAGATGCCTCAGTCCGAGCAGGTTCTCGTGCCGGCCGGCGAAGAAGTCGAGGGTCAACAGGGAGAGGAAAACGGTCCAGACAGCCTCGGCGGAGGCGCGCAGGGGCCGTCGGGTCACCCAGACGCCGAGCGCACCGATCACGACCGTCACGCCGAGCAGAATCAATGTGCGGCCGACGAGACCGAGGCTGCCCCACGAACGCGTGACGAAGATCAGGCCGGCGACGATGAGCCCGAAGGCGCCCAGCACGAGGAGGATCGTGCCGACCGACCACGAACGGTCCTTTCGCGGGGCGGCGGCCGGGGCAGGGCCGGGCGTCGCAGGATATGGCGCGTACGTCCCGGGGGCGGTCGGTGCGGTGGGCGTCGGTGCTGAGGTTGGAGTGGGCGCCGCCGCGGGGATCGGCGTCGTGGGTGTCACGGCGTCAGCAGCCGGCTGCGGCGTGTGTACGGCGGCCGGACCGCCCGGCACGTGCCGCGCCTGTTCGAGCAGGAAATCGGCGTGCAGCAGCGTCTGCCAGAGCTGCCGCGCGGGCTCGGAGTTCAGGTCGAGATGACAGTGCGGGCATACCGCTTCACCCGCGATCGCTCCCCCACAACTCGGACAGGCGTGGGGATTCGCGAAGGGCATGCGGACACTCTGTCGTGGCAGGTCAGTCGCGCACAAGCGATACGACGCATTCGACATGGTGCGTCATCGGGAACAGCGCGAAGGCGCGCATCCCCTCGAGTCGATAACCCCTGGTGGCGAAGCTGGCGAGGTCCCTGGCCAGTGCGGCCGGATCGCAGGCCACATAGACAATTCGGCGGGGGCTCAGCTCGGCGATCGCCGCGACGACCTTCTTGGCGCCGGTACGCGGCGGATCGAGCACCACGATGTCGGCGCGTACGCCGACCGAACCCTCGCGCAGCGCTCTTTCGACCGTCTCGCCCACCAATCGCACCTGTGGTGTGTGGTGAAGATTGCGTCGGGCGTCTCGCGCCGCGCGCTGGTCGGACTCAACGCTGACCACGGTGCCGCTCTCCCCCACCACCTCTGCCAGGAACGCGGTGAACAGGCCGACTCCGGCATAGAGATCGACGACCACATCACCGCGCTGCGCATCGGCCGCAGCCAGCACGGCGTCGACCAACGTTGATGCCGCAGCGGGATGGACCTGCCAGAAGCCCGATCCCGACACCCGAAAGTCGATGTCTCGGACTCGCTCGGTGAGGGCGCCCCGCCCGCCGCGGGTGGTGCCGTCAAGGGCCACGACACCGACAACCGCGGCCTCGACCTCGTCCGAGATCGTCGCATCGGTCACGAGGAGCTTCTCACCGGTCGACGACACGATGGCTTCAACCGAGTCGGCATCCCAACCGCGGCCCAGCACGTCCGGGAGGTCCGGGTGGGCGATCAGGCACCTCTCTATCGGGATGATCTCGTGAGAGCGGTGGCGACGAAGCCCCGGCCGTCCGTCACCGTCGACGGTGAACTGCACACGGGTGCGCCAGCCGAGCGCATCGGGCTCCACAGCCTCGACCTCGCCAGTCCAGTCGAGGCCTGCGAGCCGTTGGAGTTGCTCGCGTACGACATCGCGGAGCAGCGTTCGTTGAACTGCAGGATCGACATGTTGGAAGTCGCAACCCCCGCACGCACCGGCGTACTGACATGGCGGCTCGACCCGGCCCGGAGCGGGCTCGAGTACTTCGACCGCGTCAGCGCGTAGATACGACTTCGAGCTGTCGGTGATGTGTATGCGCACCCGCTCGCCGGGCAGGGCATGGCGTACGAACACCACCTGTCCGTCGACCCGGGCGACGCAGTGACCGCCGTGGGCGATCGGACCGACGTCAACGACGACGTCATCCATGGCTAGCGACCCCGGAAGCCACGACGCACATCGCCGGGGGCCGGGCGCTGCTTGGCCAGGCGCTGCTTGGCACGGCCGGCCGAGTCGAGCTGGTAGGGGACGCTCGTGACCATGACACCGGGCATGAAGAGGAGTCGACCCTTGAGGCGGAGCGCGGTCTGGTTGTGCAGCAGCTGTTCCCACCAGCGACCCACGACGTACTCGGGGATGTAGACCGTGATGATGTCGCGCGGGCTCGACTTGCGCAGCTCCTTGACGTAGCGGAGCACCGGTCGCACGAGCTCGCGGTATGGCGAGTTGACCACCTTGAGCGGCACCGGGATCTCCAGCTCCTCCCAGCGCTTCATGAGCTTCTCGGTCTCGGCGGGATCGAACTCGACCGTGAGCGCCTCGATCGTGTTGGGACGGGACACCCGTGCATATGCCAGCGCCCGCATCGTCGGCTTGTGCAGCTTGCTGACCAGGACGATCGCGTGGACCCGGGACGGCAGCATGACGTCGGAGTCATCGATCGCGAGCTCGCTGGACACCCTGGCGTAGTGGCGACCGATCGCACGCATCAGCATGAAGATACCGATCATCGCCGCGATCGCAATCCACGCACCGGCCAAGAACTTGGTGATCAGCACGATGACCAGCACCGTCGCGGTCATGCCGAGCCCGATCGAGTTGACGACCCGCGAGCGCATCATCTTGGAACGCACGGCCGGATCGGTCTCGGTCTTCAGGTGCCTGGTCCAGTGCCGGATCATGCCCAGCTGGCTGAGGTTGAACGACACGAACACGCCCACGATGTAGAGCTGGATGAGCTTGGTGACCTCAGCGTCGAAGGCCTGGATCAGCACGATCGCCGCGAGCGCCAGCACGATGATGCCGTTGCTGAACGTCAGCCGGTCACCGCGGGTGTCGAGCTGCCGCGGCAGGTAGCCATCGCGAGCGAGGATCGACCCGAGCACCGGGAATCCGTTGAAGGCGGTGTTCGCGGCGAGCACCAGGATGATTCCGGTGCAGGCGATCGTGAAGTAGAACAACGGGGTGAAGTCGCTGTAGAGCGCCTTGGCGAGCTGACCGATCACCGTGTCCTGGTCATAGCCCGAGCCGGCTGGCTTGCCATTGGCGCCGATCAGCTGCTTGGCGGGATTCTGCACATAGCGGAGCTTCATCAGGTCGGCGAGCACCAGGATGCTCATGAGCATCGTGATCGCGAGCGAGCCGAGCAGGAACAATGTCGTCGCGGCGTTCTTGCTCTTGGGCTTCTGGAATGCCGGGACACCGTTGCTGATCGCCTCAACACCGGTCAGCGCGGCACATCCTGACGAGAATGCCCTCGCCAACAGGAACACCATCGCGACGCCGGTGAACCCGTTGGCGAACTGGGCACTGGGCTCTATCGTGTACTTCGCGCTGGCAACGTGAGGCAGGTTGCCGGACAGATAGCGTGAATAGCCCCAGATGCCCATCATGATGATCGAGATCATGAACAGATAGGTCGGCACGGCAAAGGCGCGGCCGGACTCCTTGGTTCCGCGCAGATTCATCGCCATCAGCACGATGACCAAGATCGATGCCGTGGTCGCCTCATGGCCGTCGAGCGCCGGGATTGCCGATGCGGCATTCTGCACGCCCGAGGAGATCGACACCGCGACTGTGAGCACGTAGTCGACCAGCAGGGCGCTGCCAACCGTGAGACCGGCGGTCGGTCCGAGGTTGACGGTCGCCACCTCGTAGTCACCGCCGCCGCTCGGATAGGCGTGCACGTTCTGCCGGTATGACGCGACGACGATCGCCAGGACCAGCGCAACGGCGAGCCCGATCTTCCAGTTGAAGGCGTACGCCGAGAGTCCGCCGAGCGACAGGGTCAGGAAGATCTCATCGGGCGCATAGGCAACTGACGACAGTGCGTCGCTCGCGAAGACCGGCAGCGCGATGCGCTTCGGCAGAAGTGTTTCACCGAGCTGTGTGCTGCGGAGCTTGCGACCGACCAATGCTCGTTTGGCCGCCTCGGTGATGCCCACGACGATGATGCTAGTCGTGCGTCACCTTCCGTGCGCAGCACGGTCTTTGCAGGTGTAGCGTCGCCTGCGTGCATATCGTGATCATGGGCTGCGGCCGAGTCGGTTCCACCCTCACGCGGAGCCTCGAAGAGCGTGGTCACACCACCGCGGTGATCGATTCCAACCCTGACGCATTCCGCCGCCTGGGTCCAGGATTCAGCGGCGTCACCGTGACCGGCATGGGGTTCGACCGCGAAGTCCTGATCAAGGCCGGCATCGAGCGCGCCGACGCCTTCGCCGCGGTCTCGAGCGGTGACAACTCCAACATCATCTCCGCACGAGTCGCCCGCGAGCAGTTCAAGGTCGACAACGTCGTGGCCCGCATCTACGATCCGGGCCGCGCCGAGGTCTACGAACGCCTTGGCGTTCCCACCGTGGCAACCGTGCCCTGGGCCGCGGATCAAGTTCTTCGGAGGCTCGTGCCGGCCGGGACCGAGCCCGCCTGGCGCGACCAGTCCGGCGACGTGCGCCTCGACACGATCTATGCGCCATTTTCCTGGATCGGTCACAAGATCGCCGAGCTCGAGGAAGCCGCGGGCGTACGCGTCGCGTACCTCACCCGACTCGGGTCGGGCCTGATCGCCCAGCCCGAGACCGTGATCCAGGAAGGCGACTACCTCAGCCTGTTCATGCGTGAAGACGCCGCCCAACAGGCTCACGATGCTCTCGGCGCCGGACCGGAGGCCGAGTGATGAAGGTCGTCATCGCGGGTGCCGGAGCCGTGGGTCGCTCGGTTGCGCAGGAGCTCATCGACAATGGGCACTCCGTGCTGCTGATCGACAAGTCGCCGGCATCAATCCGATCGGACGTCGTACCCCAGGCACAGTGGCTGCTCGCGGATGCCTGCGAGCTCTCATCGCTGGAGGAAGCCCAGATCGAGTCCTGTGACGTCGTGATCTCGGCGACCGGCGACGACAAGGCAAATCTGGTCATCTCGCTGCTCGCCAAGACCGAGTTCGCCGTGCCGCGCACCGTCGGCCGGGTCAACCACCCGAGCAATGAGTGGCTGTTCAGCGAGTCCTGGGGCGTTGACGTGTCGGTCTCGACCCCGCGGCTGATGGCTGCACTCGTCGAGGAGGCCGTCGCGGTGGGCGACCTCGTGCGGCTCTTCACCTTCCGCCAGAGCAACACCACCCTCGTCGAGCTGACGATGCCGGAAGATTCGCCGTACGTCGGCAAGCGGGTCAGCGAGGTGCCATGGCCCGACGACGTCGTGCTCGTGGCAATCCTGCGCGACAACACGATCCAGACGCCCGACAGCGACCGCTCCGTCGAGGCGGGCGACGAGCTGTTGTTCGTCACGCCGGAGGATGCCGAAGACCGGCTCGGCGAGCTGCTCTCCCCCAAGGGCTAGCCACCGCGCTGGTCAGGCGGGATCTGGCTCGATCGGCGTGCGGTTGCGGCTCAGCAACCAGATCATCACGGCGAACGAAGCGATCTGGAGCGGCCAGCCGAGGGCCAGCTTGCTCGTGCCGAGCCAGCCGACGTGACCAGACAGGTAGAGCGGGTACTGCACCAGGACACGCAGGATGCACGGCAGGGCCATGACCGCGGTCAGCAGCGAGCACAGCCGCACCAGCCCGCGATCCTCGTGCCAGGCGGTCGGGTCGCCCGTGACGCTGCCGACGATGAATCCGACGAGCGGCCAACCTACGACGATCGAGACGATGAAGAACACGGCGTACGCCGCGTTGTAGAGGATGCCGGGCAAGAAGTACGCGACGGCCTTCGCCTCATCGTTGCCGCCGGCACGTGACGCGAACAGCGCTCCGATGCCGATGCCGACGAGGGCATTCAGGACGAACTGCACGGGCTGGCGCTGAACGAGCCGGATCAGCAACAGCACCACCGTCACGACGACGCTGACGATCAGCGAGAGCTTGAGCTCGTGCGTCGTGACGAAAAGGATCGTGAACAGGGCCGTGGGGACGGCGCTCTCGATGACACCGCGGCGTCCACCGAGCGCTTGGGACAATCGTGCGCGTACGAGTTGCTCGACGGTGCCGTGCGAGGCCGTCATGCCTCGAGTTCGTAGCGCGGGTTGTAGATGACCCGGGTGCCCGACCGCAATCCGATGCGGCCGAATGCCTTCAGCTGGCGTCCGGGCGCGACCCCCTCGATCTTGCGCCGGCCGAGCCAGATCAGCGTGACGCCGGCGGATCCGTCATACAGCTCAGCCTCAAGAGCCGTGACGCCGTCGACCGGACGAAGGGTCACTGAGCGCACCACCCCGTGAATCGTCACGACGGAGCGGTCGGCGTGCGACGCGATG
This sequence comes from Aeromicrobium sp., assembly GCA_025965115.1. GTDB lineage: Bacteria > Actinomycetota > Actinomycetes > Propionibacteriales > Nocardioidaceae > Aeromicrobium. The sequence continues at coordinate 6,626 of JAOPXO010000188.1, read as the reverse complement.
AGAGAGCAACCAGCCTTGGCGGCCTCGTGCTTGAGCTCGCTGGCCTCTTGGTTCTCGCTCGACATCCGATCGAGGGTTCTGCTGATACGTCCCATACTGTGATTCTAGTCCTCGTCCGGTGACACGACGGCGTCTTCGGGAAGCGTGAGCAGAAGTGGTTCGCGCGGGATGCGGGGTTCGGCACCTCGAACCACGATCACATCTCTCAACGCCACCATGAGCAGTCCGGCGTCGCTCAGATCAAGAGCTGCTGCGCCAAGGACCGTCGCGCGCAACATCCATCGCGGACCTTCGATGCCGATGATGCGACTCGGCTGCAGCCCTTCATCGCCCTCCGGAGAGGTTGCCGGCACGGCGATGTGGAGCTCGGCGCCGTACGGCCCGTCGGCCACCGTTGACTCGCCGCCAAGCCGGCCCACTTCCTCGGCAAGATCGACACGGACCTCATCCCAAAGCCCGCCCGATCGAGTGGCCGCAAACACGCGCAGCTCGAGCGCCGAGTCCTCGGACACCAACACGACTGAGCCGATCTCGCCGTCCTCACCATCGGCGGGGAGCTGAAATGTGATGCCCTCCTGCCCGCGTAGGAGCAACGGGCCGAGATCAAGATAAGAGTCGCCCTCGCTGGGCATTCGCTCGGTGGAGTCCCACGGGCCGTTGTGCCGTGCGTCGACCGGGGCCTCGGGCTCGGCGTCGACTTCGACGACCTCCTCGGCCTCGCGATCCTTCTTGCGCAGGCGTGCCATCAGCTTCTCTCTCCATGGGGTTCGGCGGCCGCATGACCACCTGTTGAACCGTAGCCCCCGGCACCGCGGACCGAATCGGTCAACTGCTCCACCTCGGTGAAGGTGACGTGCTCGACCCGCTGGATCACCAGCTGGGCGATGCGATCGCCGCGGGCGAGGTGCACCGACGCGTGCAGATCGTGATTGATCAGCAAGACCTTGATCTCACCGCGATAGCCGGCGTCGATCGTGCCGGGAGTGTTGACGATCGACAGACCCTCTCGCAATGCGAGTCCCGAGCGTGGATGCACGAACGCGACAAACCCCTCGGGCAGCGCGATCGCGATGCCGGTCGGAGCCAGGCCCCGCTCACCGGGACCCAGGATGAGATCGACCGTGGTCACGAGATCTGCGCCGGCATCGCCCGGATGGGAGTAGGCGGGCAATGGCACGCCGGCATCCAGCCTCGAGATGGTCACCTCAGTCATGGCAGCGACCCTACCTGCGTCGGGAGACGTGACGGGATGAGGCAGGCTGGGAGCGTGACGACCTACAGCGAACGCCTCACCGCACCCATCTCCTGGTGGCTCGCTGCCTGCGGATTCGCCGCCGTATGGGGCTGGATCCTGCTTGTCGTCACGACCTGGGCCGTCGCGATCGCCGTCACGGTCGTCGTGGCCGCGCTCACGCTGACGGTCGTGTCCCGCTTCGGGTCGCTGCACATCTCGGTCGGCGATGACGGGTTGCGGGTCGGCCAGGCACTGCTCGACCGTCCACACATCGGCAATGTCGAGATGCTCAACCGCGCCGCCTATCGGATGCGGATGGGCACCGGCGCCGATGCGCGCGCCTATCTCGTGACGCGACCCTATCTCGACCGGGGCGTCCTGGTCAGCGTCGACGATGATCGTGACCCCACGCCATACTGGCTGATCTCGAGCCGCCGACCGGAGGCGCTCGCGGCCGCACTGGGACACACTGGTCATGCGCCGGAACCCTCGGCCAACCAGACGATCAGGGAGACGCCGGATGTCGAAGAAGGCTAGGTCGAAGAAGGCCAAGAACCAGCTCGCCGACGCCCCTGCCGCCAAGCCCACGGTCGGCGGCAAGGGCGCGTGGAGGCTGATGGATCGGGGCTCGACGATTGCGGCCGGCATCCTGGCCCAGCGCGTCGCCGCCACCGTGTGGCGAGCGGCGACCGGCAGGAAACCACCGGTCAACGGCCGCCACCCGGACGTACGCACCGGGGAAGCGGTCGCGTGGGCAGTGGTCGGCGGTGGACTGGCCGAGCTGGTGAAGGTCGCCGTGCGGCGTGGGACATCGACCTACTGGGTCAAGTCGACCGGACACCTTCCACCGGGCATGAAACCTCTGCCTCCGCAGACTCCGGGCAACGTCACTCAGCCTACAAACAAAAAGGAGCCGGTCCCGACGGAACCGGCTCCGATGCGTGCATCGGCGAAGAAGATCAGTAGGCGCAATCGCGGCAGATGAGAACGCCCTTCTTGTCGGACGCAAGCTGACTGCGGTGGTGCACCAGGAAGCATGACGAGCAGGTAAACTCGTCGAGCTGCTTGGGCACAACCTGAACGGCCAGCTCCTCGTGGGACAAGTCGGCTCCGGGCAGCTCAAATGACTCTGCCGCCTCGGTCTCGTCTTCGTCGACCTTGCCGGAATTCTTCTCGTGCCGACGCGCCTTCAGCTCTTCAATACTGTCTTCGGACTGCTCTTCCTCGGTCTTGCGGGGGGCGTCGTAATCGGTAGCCATCAACTCTCCATTTTCAGCGGAACAACCGGCGCGATTGTGCCACACCTTCTGGCTTCAATCACACTCAGAACCCACAAGCGCGTACGAGGGTGAAATATTCCTTGGCAATTGAGGGATGAGCCGCCATCACGAGTCGTTTGTCGGGCTTGCCGTCGAGCCCGCTCAGGACGAGGCCGGATTCGCTGGCAATCAGGCCTCCGGCGGCGAGATCCCACGCATGGAGACCCTCCTCGACATAGGCGTCGTACTGCCCTTCGGCCAGCGCGCAGAGATCGAGCGCGGCCGAGCCGATGCGACGGATGTCACGTACGTGAGGGAGGAACTTCGCCATGGCCTTCGCCTGCCTGGCACGGATCTCAGGGAGGTAGCTGAAGCCCGTCGCGACGAGGGCGTGATCGAGGCGTTCGACTGCCGGCGCGACGAGGTCGATCCGTTGTTCGCCGTCGTGCCGCCAGGCGCCGGCGCCCAGCACGGCTCCCCATTCAGCGCCCGAGGCGATGTTGATGACATGACCGGCGACGATCTCGCCATCACGACGTGCGCCGATCGAGACCGCGTACGAGGGAATGCCATAGATGAAGTTGACCGTGCCGTCGATCGGATCGACGATCCAGTCGACACCTGAGCTGCCGATCAGATCATCACCCTCCTCGCCCACAACGCCGTCGTCGGGACGAGCCGTCAGCAGACGGTCGCGGATCAGCAGCTCACATGCGCGATCGAGCTCGGTCACGACATCGGTCGGACTGGATTTGGTGGCCGCGACATCGACCCGACCGGTCGGCCGCCGGGTTCGTACGAACTCCGCCGCTTCCCGCCCCACTCGGCGGGCCAGGGCGAAAAGCTCTTCGTCGGAAGTCACGCGATTGTCGGCAGTGGTGTGCGTGGGTTGAGGCAGCAGTCTGCCGGGCAGATGTCGTGGGACGGTCCCATCATGCCGAGCACCGTTCGCTCGACCTGCTCCCCTCGTTCGACTGCAGCCCGCTCGAGTATGAGATCGCGGACCATGGCCACGAATGCGGGATGCGATCCGGGGGTGTCGACGCGGTCGAACCGCATATCGAGCTCCCTGGCCGTCGCCATCGCCTCGGTGTCGAGGTCGTAGATGACCTCCATGTGATCCGACACGAAGCCGATCGGCACGACCACGACCGACGTCACGCCGGACTCGTGCAGCTCACGCATGTGGTCGTTGATGTCGGGCTCGAGCCAGGGCATGTGCGGTGAACCGGACCGCGAGCAGTAGGCCAGCGACCATTGGTCCACGCCGGCAGCTGCCGCCACGAGTGTCGCGACCTGCTCGTGCTGCCGGACGTATGCCTCCTGGCCCGGGCCGCCGCTCGCAACATTCATCGAGTCCGGGATGGAGTGGGTCACGAAGATCACTCGCGTGCCGGCCGGCGCCTCCGCGAGAGCCTCCTTCGTGGCCTCGACGAAGGGACCGACGAACCCCGGATGGTTGAAGTAGTGACGCAAGCGGCTGAGCTTCATGTCGAACTCGCTGCCGGCATCAAACAGATCCTCGCGATATTGACGGCATCCCGAATAGGACGAGTAGGCACTCGTGATGAAGCACACCGGGTGCGTGACCCCATCGGCCGCCATCTCGCGGGTGGCGTCGTGGAGGTAGGGATCCCAGTTGCGGTTGCCCCAGTAGATCGGAAGGTCGAGGCCGTTGCCGGCGAAGTCCTTGCGCAGCGCGTCAAGCAGCTCGAGGTTGAGCTCATTGATCGGCGACTTGCCGCCGAAGAGGTAGTAGTGCTGACCCACCTCTTCGAGCCGTTCGCGCGGGATGCCCCGCCCGGACGTGACGTTCTCAAGAAACGGGACGACGTCCTCAGGTCGCTCGGGTCCGCCGAATGACACCAGCAACAGCGCGTCAAACGGCCGGGGGTCCATGACCACACTTTCTCACGGCACACGTAGGGTGCGCAGTCCGGAGGTAGCACGATGATGACGACATATCGCGAGGTGCTCTCGCGTCCAGGTGCCGCCATGTTCTCCGCCACGGCCGCCGTCGCCCGCCTCCCCCTGTCGATGCTCGGCCTAGGCATCGTGTTGCTGGTCTCAGCACGCACCGGTTCGTACGCCCAGGGCGGAACGGTTGCGGCGGCGTATGTGCTGGCGGCGGCCGCATTCGGCCCGTTGCAGGGTCGGCTCGCCGATCGGTGGGGGCAAGCTCCGGTTCTTCGGACGGTCGGCCTGATCTACGCCGTTGGCATCACCGTGACGCTGGTGTCGATCGACGCCGGTTGGTCCACGCCGTGGCCTCACCTCTGCGCGGCTGCTGCCGGCCTTGGCACTCCGCAGACCGGCAGCATGGTGCGGGCCCGCTGGGCCAATTCGGTCGAGCATCGCGGTCAGCTCAACACCGCGTTCTCGATCGAAGCCGTGCTGGACGAAGTCGTCTTCGTCGTCGGGCCGGTTCTGGTGACCTTCCTGACGCTCCAGGTCTCGGCATACTCCGGGCTGATTGTCGCGGCCATCGCGGCAACGCTCGGATCGTGGGCGCTGGCGGCACAGCGACGTACGGAGCCACCGACCATCGCACACTCCGCTGGCCAGCGAGCGCCGATCTCGTGGCGTCTGCTCGGCCCCGTGGTCGCGATGTGCCTGGGTCTCGGGGTCCTGTTCGGATCGACAGAAGTCATCGTCGTCGCCTTCACGACCGAGCACGGCCACCGCGGGGCGTCCGGCACGGTGCTCGCGATCTGGGCAGCTGGGAGCCTGTTCGCGGGCGTGGTCGTCGGAGCATCCGCTCAACCGCGCGATCCATTGCGGCGACTCCGATGGTCGATCCTCGGTCTCGCGCTGCTTTTCGTACCGTTGCTCTTCCTGCCCGGGATTCCATGGCTCGCGATCGGGATGTTCCTTGCCGGAGTCATGATCTCGCCGACGTTGATCGCAGCCGTCAATGTCATCGAGCGCGATGTGCCGAGCTCCCGGTTGACCGAGGCACTGACCTGGACCACGACCGGAATGGCCATTGGCGTCGCGCCAGGGGCTGCAATTGCAGGCTGGACGGTCGACCATCGTGGCGCCTCAGACGGGTTTCTGGTGCCGCTCGTGGCCGGACTTGCCGCGAGCGCAGTCGCTTGGAGCTTTCGGCCACCGGCACTTGACCAGAGCCCGGTGAATCTCGAGCCGGTATGGCACTAACCTAGGGCTCGAGATGACCGAATTGACCCTCGCCGAGCGCAGCGTCGAGCTCGTACGCGCTTGGATAGACCCGCAGCGCCACCCGTCGCGTCGCACCGACCTGTCCGCCGAGCGCCTGGCCCGCCTCCTCAAGGATCCGCAGGGACTCGAGTTCACGATCGGCTTCGTGGACCGGGTCGTACGTCCGGATGACTCGCGCGTGGCCGCCCGCAATCTGCGCACACTGGCCCGGCACACCCCTCAGTTCCTCCCGTGGAGCCAGCGCTTCCTGCTGAAGCTGGGCGCCGTCGTTGCCGTGGTCCTGCCAGGCACCGTCGTGTCGATAGCCCGTCGCACCCTGCGCCGCATGGTCAGTCACCTCGTGGTCGACGCCCGACCCAAGCAGCTCGGCAAGACCATCGAGCGTCTTCGTTCGGGTGGCGATCGGCTCAATCTCAACCTGCTTGGCGAAGCCGTGCTCGGCGACAAAGAAGCAGCCCGCCGCCGCGACGGCACGATGCAGCTGCTCGAGCGCGACGATGTCGACTACGTCTCGGTCAAGGTCTCTTCCGTGGCGAGCCAGCTCTCGATGTGGGCATTCGATGAGTCGGTGGCCCGCGTGGTCAAGCAGCTCACGCCGTTGTACGAACGCGCCTCGACCGGTGAGCCGACGTTCATCAACCTCGACATGGAGGAATATCCCGATCTCGACCTGACGATCGCCGTCTTCACCACGATCCTCGAGTCATTCCCTGATCTCGAGGCCGGCATCGTGCTCCAGGCCTACCTCCCCGACGCGCTCGGAGCGATGCAGAAGCTCCAGAACTGGGCCTCGGTCCGGCTTGCCCGAGGTGGTGCACCGATCAAGGTGCGAGTCGTCAAGGGTGCCAATCTGGCGATGGAGCGCGTCGACGCCACGATCCACGGTTGGCCGCTGGCCACCTGGTCGACCAAGCAGGAGACCGACACCAACTACAAACGCGTCCTGCAGTGGG
>JAOPXO010000185.1 GCA_025965115.1 Aeromicrobium sp. | reverse complement strand
CTCGAGAAGCTGTACGACCTCGACATCGTCGGCGACGTACGCGGCGACGGCTTCTTCTACGGCATCGAGCTGGTCAAGGACAAGGCCACCAAGGAGAGCTTCGACGACGCCGAGTCCGAGAAGCTGCTGCGCGGCTTCCTGTCGAAGGCGCTGTTCGAGGGCGGCCTCTACTGCCGCGCCGACGACCGCGGAGACCCGGTCATCCAGCTCTCGCCGCCGATCATCGCCGACCAAAGCCACTTCGACGAGATCGAGCAGATCCTGCGCAGCGTCCTCACCGAGGCGCAAGAACTGCTCTAGGCGGCGAGCAGTTTCTCGCGACGTCGTCGACCGAACTCGCCGACCAGGACGATCGTGATGGCGATGACAAACATCGCCGTGCCGATCACATTGACCTGCATCGGCACACCGCGCTGGTTCGCGCCGTAGACGAACATCGGGAACGTGACCCTCTGGCCTGCGTTGAGGTTCGTGATGATGAAGTCGTCGAACGACAGCGAGAAGCTCAGCAGCGCGGCCGACACGATGCCCGGGAGAACCAGCGGGAAGGTGACCCGCCAGAACGTCTCGCGCTCGTTGGCATACAGGTCCATCGCGGCCTGTTCGAGATTGTCGTCTAGCCCGGTCAGCCGGGCCTTCACCGTGATGATCACGAACGACAGACAGAACATCACGTGAGCGATCACGATCGTGATGAAACCCAGATGCCCGCCAAAGCCGGTGGCGACGAACAGCGCAAGCAGCGACGAACCCATCACGATCTCGGGTGACGCCATGGGCAGGAAGATCACCAGATTGGCGATCCCCCGACCGGCAAATCTGTGGCGCACGATGCCGAACGCCGCCATCGTCCCGATCACGGTCGCTATTGCCGTCGCAACCAAGGCGATCTCGATGCTCAGCAGGACATCGCCGCCCATGCCCGCAGGCTTGAAGGGGTGCAGCCAGTTCTGCCAGGTCCAGCTCTTGAACACGTAGACGTTCTTGGACTTGCTGCTGTCGTTGAAGCTCATCAGCACGACGACCGCGATCGGCACGAAGGTGTAGACCAGCACCAGCAGGCCCAGCCCGAGGATCAGGTGGTCGCCGATCCAGCGCTTGATGCGGAACAAGGGACTCATACGAGTTCCTCCGTTCCGGCCGTGCGTACGTAGACCAGGACCATGCCCACGATGATCACCATGAGGATGACCGACAGGGCGCCGGCATTCGCGAAGTCACCCTGCGTGGTGAACAGGCCCTGGATCACGTTGCCGACCATGCGGGTGTTGGGATCGCCGAGCAAGGTGGCGTTGATGTAGTCGCCCGCGGCCGGGATGAACGTCAGCAGAGTGCCTGCCACAACACCCGGCAAAGAGAGCGGGAAGGTGACCTTCGCGAAGCCGCGGATCGGCGAGGCATACAGATCGCTCGATGCCTCGATCAGCCGGATGTCGATCTTCTCCAGGCTGGCATAGAGCGGCAGCACCATGAACGGCAGGAAGTTGTACGTCAGCCCGGCGATGACTGCGAACGGCGTGGCTAGCAGGCGGTCGTCCGTGCTGGTCAGGTGGACCCAGTGCAGGACATTCGTCAGATGGATCCAGTTCGCGAAGCTGACGACCTTGCCGTCATCGGACAGGATCAGCTTCCAGGACAGGGTGCGCAGCAGGAATGACGTGAAGAACGGGGCGATGACCATCACCAGCATGAGGTTCTGCCACCGCCCGGCCTTGAACGCGATCGCGTACGCCAAGACATAGCCGACGACCAGGCACGTGAGCGTCGCGATGCCGGCGTAGACCAGTGACCGGATGATCTCTGCGTGGTACTGGTCGATCGCCGACACGAAGTTGTGGAAGTGCCAGCTCATGTTGTAGCCGGTCAGCGGTGAGCCCTTGGGGTTGAACAGGCTCGCCGAGATCAGGGAGTAGAACGGAATGACGAAGAAGGCTCCGAGCCACAGCGCACCGGGGAGGATCAGCCAATAGCCGGTCAGCTTCCTCTTCGCCTTCGGCGACGCCACGTCATCCAGGGTTGCCACTACTCTTCCTCGATTCCGGCCTTGGCGTCCTGGCTGGCGTCGAGCAGGAATGCATACTCCGGACGCCACGAGATGTCGACCTTGGTGCCGACCGGCAGCATCCGGCGGGCACCGGTGTTCTGCTCGAACACCATCAGCTCCTGGCCCCACGGCATCTTGACCATGTATTGGGTGCTGACCCCGACGAAGCTCACATCGGTGATGTAGCCGCCCGTGATGACATCGCCCGGGGCGTCGATCGGCTGGCCGGTCTCGGCGATCAGGACCTTCTCCGGCCGGATGCCGAGCCAGCCCTTGCCGGACTCCGAGTGCGCCCGGTCCGTCGGGATCGACGCCAGCGCACCCTGGACCCGCACCTTGACGTGATCGCCGTCGCGGCCCTCGATCTCACCGCCGATCAGATTGGACTGGCCCAGGAAGTTGGCGACGAATGTCGTCTTGGGGTTCTCGTACAACTCATTGGGAGCGCCCATCTGCTCGATGACACCCTGGTTCATGACCGCGATGGTGTCGGCCATCGTCATGGCCTCCTCCTGATCGTGCGTCACGTGCACGAAGGTCAGGCCGACCTCGGTCTGGATCCGCTTGAGCTCCAGCTGCATGCCTCGTCGAAGCTTGAGGTCGAGCGCGCCGAGCGGCTCGTCGAGCAGGAGCACCTCGGGCTTGTTGATCAGCGCCCTGGCCAGCGCGACGCGCTGCTGCTGGCCACCTGACATCTGCGCCGGCTTCTTGTTGGCCTGCGAGGTCAGCTCGACCAGCTCCAACATCTCGGCAACTTGCCGCTTGACGTCGATCACGCCACGACGCTCGAGGCCGAAGGCCACATTCTTGGAGATGTTGAGGTGCGGGAAGAGTGCATAGTTCTGGAACACCGTGTTGACCGGGCGCCGGTAGGGCTTGTCGTACGTCACCTCGGTTTCGCCGAGGTGGATCGTGCCGGACGTCGGGGTCTCGAGGCCGGCCACCATGCGCAACGTCGTCGTCTTGCCACAGCCCGACGGGCCGAGCAGGGCAAAGAAGCTCCCCTGCGGCACCACGAGGTCGAGCGACTTCACCGCGGTGAACGTCGCATACTCCTTGGTCAGCTGCTTCAGGATGAGGTCGCGCGAACCCGATGGTGCGGAGACCCCGGCCGGTGCCTCATGAACCTGTGACATCAGAGAAATCCTTTTCGTAGGTGCGGTTCTGGAACTCATCGAGCGCCATGAATCGGTGAGATATCGAGAGTGTCTTCTCGGTCGGGAAGATCAGCTCGTTGTCGACCTGGTCCTTGTCCACCTTCTTCATGGCTTCCTGGGCGCCTTTGACCGGGCAGATGTAGCTGTTGTAGGCCGCCAGCTTCGCCGCGACCTCGGGCTCGTAGTAGTAGTTGATCCACTTCTCGGCGTTGGACTTGTGGGTGGCCAGGTTGGGCACCAACATGTTGTCGGCCCAGATCATGACGCCCTCCTCGGGCGGGATCCACACAAGGTTGTCGTCGCCGGCATTCGCGATGTCGCCCGACCACGCCTCGGCTGCCAAGACGTTGCCGGCAGAGAGGTCCTGGACGTAGTCGTTGCCCGTGAAGGCCCGGACCTGCCCGTCGCGCTTGGCCTTGCGCATCGACTCGATCGCCTTTTGCCAGTCGGCGTCGGTGAACTTCGCCGGATCAGCACCGACCGCCAGGAGCGCGAAGCCCATCGTGTCGCGCATCTCTGTCAGCAAGGAGACGCGCCCCTTGAGATCGGATCTGGTCAACAGTTCCTGGAAGGACTTGACCTCTTTGACCTTCTTCTTGTTGTACGCGATACCGGTCAGGCCGCTCTGCCAGGGCGCGGAGTAGTCACGCTTCTTGTCCCAACCCGGTGCGGCCAACGAGTCGATGATGTTGTCGTGCAGGTTGGGGACCTTCGAGGCATCGAGCTTCTGGATCCAACCGACCTGGATCATGCGTGCGGCCATCCAGTCGGTCAACACGAACATGTCGCGCTTGGACGAGCTGCACGAGCCGAGCTGGTTCGAGACCTTCGCGAAGAATTCGTTGTTGTCGTTGACGTCGGCGGTGTAGGAGACCTTGATGCCGGTCTCCTTCTCGAACTCCGAAAGCGTCGAGACGTATTTGCCGTCATCCTCGTCGATGTACTCCGGCCAGTTGGAGATGACGAACCGCTTCTGCGTGTCCGAGAGATCCGTCGCCTTGCACGTCGCTGGATCCTGCTTGCGGTCTGGCGCGTTGAAGCCCCACTTGAGAGCCGCCAGGCTGATGGCTCCGAAGCCGACACCTCCCGCACCCTTGAGAAGTGTCCGCCGATCCAGCTCAGCCATGTGTCTCCCTGTGGTCGCCTAGTCACGAATACTCGCAACATTGTGGGCGTACGACAAGGGATTCCGCCGTTAATAATGTGTTTCACTCCGGATATCGTCAAACCGGTGCCCGCTCCGCGGGTGCGGTCCGAATCGCGTGCGGCACAATATCGCTCATGACCGACCGCAGACCGACCGCCCAGCGCGGGCCCAACCTTGACGAGACGGCCAAGCGCATCATCGAGCTGCTCCAGGACGATGGGCGCCTGTCGTACTCGGCGATCGCCAAGGAGGTCGGACTCTCGGAGGCGGCCGTACGCCACCGCGTGCAGAAGCTGATCGACAGCGGCGTGATGCAGATCGTCGCGGTCACCGATCCGATGCAGATGGGCTTCGCCCGCCAGGCGATGATCGGAATCAAGGTCTCCGGCAACGTACGCGACGTGGCCGCTGCGCTGGCCATGATGGACCAGCTCGACTACATCGTCATCACCACTGGCCGCTTCGACATCCTGGCCGAGCTGGTTGCCGAGAGCGATGACGAGCTTCTCGAGATCGTGTCGAGCAAGATCAGTGAGCTCGACCGGGTCGTGACGACCGAGACCTTCGTCTACCTGCGGCTCGAAAAGCAGACGTACGCCTGGGGAGTCCGCTAGATCGCTTGACCGGCGATCAGGGGCCCGAACACGTCTTCGTAGTCGGCGAGCAGTGCCTGTTCATATCCGTCGGGGTCATTGCCGGGTGCTGGTGCGGGCTCGTTGCGGCCGGCATGGATCAGCAGGTCCCACGGTGCCTCCGTTTCGAGGGTGTGGAACACCGGTGGCACCCCGGTGAGCCGGAACTCCGTCGCTTCGGCGTGCGGCACCGCGCCCAGCCGGGCACAGGCCAGCACCGCAATGATCCGCTCACGACCGTGGGGCAGGTCGAGCGCGATCCGGGTGCCAGTCGTGACGCCGAGGTGACTGATCGCGCCGGCCACCGAGGCCGACTCGTGCAGCAGCTGGGCGAACGACATCGAACCCCGTTCGTCCTCGATCGCGGGGTGATCGGCCAGCCCGCCGACCACGTGCTGATCGAGGGCCCGGAACACCAGGCTCGTCATCAGCGCCCCTCAAAGACGGGATCGCGCTTCTCCGCCCGCGCCAGCGCAGCCTCGCGTACGTCCTGACTCGCCCACACTGCGGCAAAGCTCGCCTCGATCGCCGGGTCGTCCTCGGGCGTTCCGTTGAGCACGAGCTTGTTGTGTGCGAGCGCCATCGGCGCCAACGCGGCAATCTCGTGGGCCCACGCCACGGCGTCGGCAACGTTGCCCGCACGATCGGCGAGCCCGCTGTGAAGCGCTTCGTCACGGTCGAGGGTTTCGGCCGCGAGCATCAGCCGACGCGCCGGGCCCGTGCCCGCGAGTGCGGCGAGCGTGCGTATCGTCCAGGCGTCGACCGCCATGCCATTGCGAGCCGTGGGGACGGCGAACTTCGCGGTCTCGTCGGCGACTCGCAGATCGCAGGCGATCGCGAGCTGGGTGCCGGCGCCGATCGCCGGACCGTTGACCGCGGCGATCAGCGGGATCGGGACCTTCGCGAGGTGGTGAAGCATGCCGTAGAGCGCCTCAAGAAATTCGGAACCGTACACACCGCCGAGGTCCGCGCCAGAGCAGAATGCCGTGCCCTCGCCGGTCATGACGATGACCCGGGCTCCTGCGGACACGGCTTCGTCGACCGCCTGGTGGATGGCTCGGCACAGCTCCAGGTTGAGGGCATTGCGGCGCTCTTCGCGCTGAAGTTCGAGCAAGACGACATTGCCGTCTGTGGTCACACCGAGCATGGATCTCCTCCGGGTCGGCCCCACGTTATCGGCCGCGCTCAGCGGCCCCGATGAACGCCCCGTAAACGGCATATGACTTGTGAGTAACCTCACACTCCTTGGGTCGTTGTTGAGTCATGGATCTCTCTCGTCGCAAGTTCATCCAGTCCGGGGTTGTCATCACTGGAGCGGTCGCGCTGACCGACTTCACGCTCGCTCCGGGCGCGTACGCCGCGGGTCCAGCCCACCCGTCGGGTACAACACTCGCCAGGACGCTCCAGCGAGGAACCCCCGGCGTCGGCGGCTACGCCCCGATCGTCGCCACGTTCCCCGGTGAAGCGCATGCCCTGCGCGCCGATCTTGGCGGCGTTGCGACGGCAACGCGCGAGACCACACGCGCGACCGTTCTGACGTTCGCGCACATGACCGACGTGCACTTGATCGACGAACAGTCCCCCATGCGCCTGGAGTACGTCGACCGGTTCGAAGACACGTACGGCGGCGCTCCCACGCTGGGCCTGCTCCAGTCGAGCTACCGAGCCCACGAGATGCTGACCCTGCACGTCGCCGAAGCGATGGTGCAGGCTGTCAACGCCGTCGGCGTCGGACCGGTCACGGGCACGCCGTTGTCCTTCGCCGTGCAGACCGGCGACAACTCCGACAACTGCCAGCTCAACGAGTTCCGCTGGAACATCGACCTCATGGACGGTGGCAAGACGATCACCCCCGACTCCGGCTCCCTCGCGAAGTACGAAGGGGTGTCCGACAACATCAGCTACGACGTGCACTACTGGCACCCCGACCTTCCACCGACCGGCAAGACAGCCGACATCTACAAGACGGAGTTCGGCTTTCCCCAAGTACCCAATCTGCTCGACGCCGCGCGGCATTCGTTCACGTCGACCGGTCTCAAGACACCGAGCGGCCAGAAGCTGCCGTGGTACTCCACCTTCGGCAACCATGACGGGCTCGTGCAGGGCAACTTCCCGCACACTCTGCCGCTCGGACTGATCTCGACCGGCAAGCTGAAGGTCACCAGCCTGCCTCCGGGCGTCTCGCAGGCCGACCTCCTGAAGACGATCACCACGGCCAACGCCGCCGCGTTGTCCGGCGCACTCGGGAAGAACTCGCCAGTGCGCTCCGTGTCGGCCGACCCGAACCGCAAGCAGATCACCCGCAAACAGGTCGTCGAGCAGCACTTCGCCACCACGGGCATCCCGGTCGGACACGGATTCACCACTGAGAACAGGCAGAAGGGCACGGCGTACTACACCTTCGACAAGGGCACGAACGTGCGCTGCATCGTGCTCGACACCGTCAACCCGAACGGCTACGACGACGGCTCGATCGACAAGCCACAGATGACCTGGCTCACCAACCTGCTGAAGCTCTCCAAGAACAAGTACGTGATGATCTTCAGCCACCACACATCCACCACGATGGAGAACGGTCTCACGGTGGCCGGACTGGACCTGAATCCCCGGGTCCTCGGCCCCGCTGTGGTCAAGCTGCTGCTCGCCAACCCCAACGTCATCGCCTGGGTCAACGGCCACACGCACCGCAACCAGATCTGGGCGCGCAAGCCAGCGACTGGAGGCGGCGGCTTCTGGGAGATCAACACGGCATCGCACGTCGACTTCCCGCAGCAGTCACGGCTCATCGAGCTGGTCGACAACAACGACGGCACGCTGTCGATCTTCACCACGATGGTCGACCACTCCGGTCCCGCGGCCTACGGCGGCCTCATCGGCAACCCGGTGTCGCTCGCGGGTCTGGCCCGCGAGCTGGCCGCCAACGACCCGCAGCAACGTACGTCGGGCCAGGAAGGCCTCCCGACCGACCGCAATGTCGAGCTGTTGCTCCCGAAGCCTGCGTTGACGGTCTAACCGTCAACGGCGGCAAGCTGGCCGCAGGCACCATCGATATCGCTGCCGCGCGTGTCGCGCACGGTCGTCGGCACGCCTTTGGCGATCAGGCGACGTACGAACTCGCGCTCGTCCTCTGGCCGTGAAGCCGTCCATTTCGAGCCCGGCGTCGGGTTCAACGGAATGAGATTGACGTGCACCCAACCCCAGTCGCCGTACGACTGCAGGACATCGCCCAGCAGGTCGGCGCGCCACGCCTGGTCGTTGATGTCCTTGATCATGGCGTATTCGATCGAGACCCGGCGCTTGGACGTGCGGGCGTAGTCCCACGCCGCCTCGACGGCTTCGTGCACTGACCAGCTGGTGTTGATGGGCACGAGCTCATTGCGGAGCTCATCGTCGGGGGCGTGCAGCGACAGCGCGAGGGTCACCGGAATGCCTTCGGTCGCCAGCTGCTTCATCCGTGGCACCAGGCCTACGGTGCTGAGCGTGATGTTGCGGGCCGACATGCCGAGTCCGTCGGGGGCCGGGGCGACCATACGACGGATCGCACCGATGACCGCCTTGTAGTTGGCCATCGGCTCGCCCATGCCCATGAACACCACATTCGAGAGCCGGCCGGGGCCGCCGGGTACGTCGCCCCGGGCCATCGCGCCGGCGCCGTCAACGACCTGGTCGACGATCTCCGCGGCACTCATGTTGCGCTCGAGACCGCCCTGGCCGGTGGCGCAGAACGGGCAGGCCATGCC
>JAOPXO010000227.1 GCA_025965115.1 Aeromicrobium sp. | reverse complement strand
TCCGGCGCGACCGCAACATCATTGCTGCAGATCCACTGCAGTGCCGCTTCAGCATCGGCCCCGTGCACGACGTACTTCGAGAATGACGTCTGGTCGAAGATCGCCACCGCTTCGCGGCAGGCCCGCTGCTCGGCGGACGACCACGACAACCAGCTGGGCTTGCCCCACGCGTACTCGATCGCGGGATCCTCACCCGTCGGTGCGAAGAAGTTGGCCCGCTCCCAGCCCATCTTGCTGCCAAGCCCGGCGTGGGCCTCGACGAGTCGGTCGTAGACCGGCGATGTGCGCAGCGGCCGGGCGGTGTCGAACTCGCGATTGGGCCACGGCACCGCATAGTGCAGCCCGAGCACCTCTGAAACCCGGTCGTGCAGGTAGGTCTTGTCGTTCTGGAATGGCGCGAACCGGCGGATGTCGACCGCCAACAGGTCGACGGTCGGCTCCCCCTCGAGGATCCACTCGGCCAGCGCCCGGCCAGCGCCGCCGGCCGAGGCGATACCGACCGAGTTGAAACCGGCGCCGACAAAGAATCCGCGCACCGTTGGTGCCTCGCCGAGGATGAACTGGTTGTCGGGGGTGAAGCTCTCCGGACCGTTGTAGAACTTGCGGATGCCGGTCTCGTGCAGCGCCGGAATGCGTTCGAGCGCGCTGTCCATCAGGATCTGGAAGTGCTCCCAGTCCTCGCCGAGCAGCTGGAACTCGAACGGATAGGGGATCTCATCGGGCGCGACCCAGGGTTTGGCGACCGGTTCGAACCCGCCGACGACAAGGCCACCGACCTCCTCCTTGAAGTACGTGTAGCCATCCGGGTCGCGCAGGATCGGCAGGTCAGGACGTACTCCCTCGATCTGGTCGGTCACGACATAGAAGTGCTCAGCCGAGTGCAGCGGCACCGTGACGCCGATCTGCGCCGCCAGATGGTGCGCCCACTGGCCCGCGCAGTTGACCACGATGTCGGCCTCGATGTCGCCCAGGTCGGTGCGCACCCCAGAGACCGCACCGGCCTGGACGACAACCTCGAGGACCCGCACGTGCTCGATCACGGTGGCACCACGCTGCCGTGCACCGCGCGCAAGCGCCTGGGTCAGATCGGTGGGATTGGCGGTGCCATCGCCGGGCAGCCAGATGGCGCCGACCAGGTCGCCGGTCTCGAGCAACGGATAGCGCTCGCCCGCCTCGCCCGGGGTCAGC
Organism: Aeromicrobium sp.; assembly: GCA_025965115.1. Lineage (GTDB taxonomy): Bacteria > Actinomycetota > Actinomycetes > Propionibacteriales > Nocardioidaceae > Aeromicrobium. The sequence continues at coordinate 4,915 of JAOPXO010000227.1, read as the reverse complement.
AGCTCGCACTCCAGGTCGTACGCCGCAGCGGTCGCGACCGTGCGACGGAGCTGCTCCATCCGGTCCTCGGTGCGAGCGACCGTGACACCACCGCAACGTTTGAACCCCGAGCTCAGGCCGACCTCGTCCTCGAGCTGCTCATAGAGCGCGGCCGAATACTGCACCAAGGTCGTGCCGGCCTGGGTCGCACGGAGCTGGCCGACCAGCCCCGCCGCGTGCCACGTCGTGCCACAGGACAGCTCGCCCTGCTCGAGCAGGACGACGTCGGTTTCGCCGCTCTTGGTCAGGTGATAGGCGACGCTGGTGCCGATGATGCCCCCGCCGATGACGACGATCCGCGCCCGCGCGGGGAGGGCGGTCACGAGGCCGCCGAGTCGAGCCACGTCTCGAACTCAGGCGAACGGAAATCGGCGACCGCCTTGTCGAAGCGCTCCATCCCCCAGGCGTGGAAGTCGAACTCATCGTCGCTGACCGCCGCCTGGATGAATCCCCACAACGACCAGCCATAGCGCGATGTCACCGCCCGCAACCGCGCACGGGCCAGCAGCGTCGGCGACTCATGCCCGACATACGCGGTGACCAGCTCGGCGAGATGATCGTCATCGAGCCGGCACTCCGTCCACGAGTTGCCGAGCTCGAAGAATGGATCGTTGTTGCCGGAGTACTCATAGTCGATCAGCCAGAGCTTCTGACCGTCGTCGACGATGTTGCCGGCCAGCAGGTCGTTGTTGCACGGCACGGGCTCCACCGGGTTGATCGCCAACGCGGTCTGGATCCGGTGGAAGTCCGCGTCGTACGCCTCGTAGTCGGCCGGGATAGTGAAGCCGCGCTCCCGGCACGTACGCAGGTAGAGCGCCTGACGGGTGAACATGTCGAAGTTATTGATGAATCGCGGTCCGGCGTGCAGCTGGCGGCATGCCTGCGCGACGCGGGCGAGCTGTCCCGGTGCGCGCAGGTCGGCATCGGCGAACGTGCGCCCCTCGATGAAGCCGATCACCAGGAGACCGAGATCGGGGCGGAAGTCGACATATCGCGCACCGACACCGGCTGCCTCAGCGGCGCGGGTGTTGAACGACTCCTCGGCACGGTCGATGCCGAGCAAGGCGGGATCGCGGCGATTGGAGCGGGCGACATACACGCCATCGGGTGTGGTGACCTTGAGATTGCGATTGGTCAGCCCGCCCGATAGCTCCTCAACCGTGCGGGGTTGGCCAGCGAGCACCGGCACCTGATCGAACAGCGCATCGAGGTCTGCCTCATGCACCTCGTCCGTCATGCCGAGAGCCTAGCCTCGGCACAACTTAAGGTCTAGATGTTTGCTTGGCTGTGGGCTCCGCCCGCAGCTCGGCGGACACATCGGTGCCCAGGCCGGTCCGCAGGCTGAGCCGCGTGCGGTCGGAGCGGTAGCGGTCACGGGCATACTCCACGACGACGCCCACAGCAGTCGACGCCTTGCGGGTCACCAGCATCAGGGCGGAGCCGGGCTCGACCTCCAACAGCGCTGCGTGCTCCGCCGATGAGATCTCGGGCTCTAGCCATTCCTGCGCGTGGTGCGGCGCCAGGTCGTAGTGCGTGCGCATCAGCCCATAGATCGAGCCGGTCAGCGATCGGTCGAGCAGCCCCGGGAACAGCTGCGCCGGCAGATAGGTCTCCTCGAGCGCGAGCGGTTCACGCCGGGCCGACCGTACGCGCACGATCTCGAACACGTCATCAGTGCGACTCAGCTCGAGGCCCGCGGCCACTTCCGCCGCTGGTTTGACGACGTGAGCCCGGACGATGCGAGACCCGGCCCTGACGTTCAGTCTGCGCATCTGCTCGGTGAAGCCGGGAAGGCCGGTCAGGTCGACCTCGACCTGCGGCTCACGGATGAAGTTGCCTCCGGACCGTCCGCGACGCCGCTCGATCCAGCCCTGCTGCTCGAGTGAGCCGAGCGCCTGCCGCAACGTCATACGGCTCACGCCCAGGGACGCGGCAAGTTCTTCCTCGGGCGGCAGCTTGTCATCCGGCCGCACCTTGCGAGCGCTGACGCGACCCAGCAGCCACGCAGAGATACGGGCGTGTGAGGGGTCATCCGATGACGTCGAGAGGTCGGGCTTGCCGCCCAGTGCCTCGTCGTCGACCGTCAGAACCCTCACACGCCCGACCGTATCCCTGACCTATGAGTCCTTGAACGCCTCCGTCACCGCGGTGTCGATCGTGTGCTTCGGGCCCGTGAACCACTTGCGAGCCGAGACGAACCACCAGATCGTCAGCAGGATGAGAATGCCACCAGTGAGCAGCGGGGCGTAGTTCACGAACTTCCAGGAGAAGTCCTTGTTGCCCGGGACGGCGGCAGGCGTGATCGGCAGAATGAAGTAGATCGAGATGATGATGATCTCGGCCACCGCGATCGGGTTCATCCACTTGTACTTCTTGCCGTTGGTCCAGCTGCCGGTTTCGAACGCGTCACCGATCTTCCAGCGCAGGAAGATCGGGATCGCGAAGGCCAGGTAGAGGCCGATGACCGCGACCGACACCACTGCGTAGAACGCGATCGGCACCGCGGCACCATTGATGTCGACCTTGATCAGCGCCGGCAGCGTGATGATCGCGCCGATCACTGCGACAAAGACAACCGCATTGGCCGGCACCCTCGCGGCCGTGACCTTTGACCACAGCTTCGATCCGGGGATCGCACCGTCACGACTGAACGCAAACGTCATGCGCGATGCGCTGGTCAGGCAGGCGATCGTGCAGAAGAACTGGCCCGCCACCGAGATGGCCAGCACCGTGACGTGCCAACCCTGGCCGAGGGCCTGACCGAAGATCAGGTCGACCCCGCCACCACCCTTGGTGATCGCGTCCTTGTCCTGGACCGCGAACAGGAAGGCAAGCAGAAGCACCCAACCGCCGACAGCGGAGTAGAAGATTGAGCGCCAGATGCCCTTGGCCGCGGCTTCGGAAGCGCCCTGCGTCTCCTCAGACAGGTGAGCCGAGGCGTCAAAGCCGGTAATCGTGTACTGCGTCAGGAGGAAGCCCAACGGCAGGACAAGGAACCAGTAGGTGTGACCGTGGGTCATGGCATCGGCGTAGCCCGAGTTGTTGACCTTGTCGCCGAACACGAAGCCCAGCGACTGGTGGGCCTTCGGGACGAACGCCAGGATCGCGATGACTGCAGCCACACCAGCGACGTGCCACCACACCGAGATGTTGTTGATGACGGCCAGCAGGTGGCCGCTGAAGATGTTGAGCACCGCGGCGACCGCGAGGATCACGACGAACAGCAGGAACACCCGGTTGAGGCTGTAGTGCGAGCTGTACGAGCTGCTCAGTGTGCTCAGCGTCAGGTCGAGGAACGTCGCACATCCGTACGCCACCGAGGCCGTGACGGCGAGCAGGCCGATCAGGTTGAGCCAGCCGGTGTAGAAGCCGGCCGCTGGGCCACCCATCTTGGAGGCCCACCAATAGATGCCGCCCGATGTCGGATAAGCCGAGACCAGCTCCGACATCGTGAACCCGATGAGAAGGATGAAGGCCGAGATGATCGGCCAACCCCACGAGATCGCGATCGGGCCACCGTTGTTCCAGGCCTGACCGAACGTCGTAAAGCAGCCCGCCAGGATCGAGATGATCGAGAAGGAGATCGCGAAGTTCGAGAAGCTCGACCACGTACGGCTGAGCTCCTGGCTGTAGCCGAGCTCGGCCAGCCGTTTTTCGTCCGCGTTCATTTGGTCCGTCATGAATGCACCAAGCTCTCAGAAGAAGTTGGTGCATGCTAGCGCGGGAAGCCCTTTTGCATCTAGACCTTTGATGCACAAGTCGTGAGGAGTTTACGCGACGGAAATCGCAACGAATCCAGCCGTGATCAACGCGATCAGTCGTCGTCCTCGGCGGGCTTGTCGCGTTCGGCGAGCTGGCCCTTGAGCTTCTTGACCTGCTCCTTGCGACGCTTCATCACGATGCCAACCCAACTCAGCGCGACGGCCGCGGCGACCCCACCGATGACGCCGAACAGCGTCGCCACCCGGAAGTTCGGCGCGTCCACGTCGAAGATGCGCTCGCCGGCGTGCGAGGCCTTGCTGTTGCCGGCCACAACCGACAGGGTCAGCCAGTTGGGGGCGGCGAGCAGCAGGCCGACCACCACCACGATGAGCCGCCACGTCCAGTTGAAGAAGCGCCTGCGGATCTGGAAGATCAACAGCAACGGCACGAAGGTGAACACGAATCCGTAGAAGAGACCCCACAGCGTGCCCTTCGTGAAGCTGCCGCCGACCTGGTCCGCGACGCGCTGGGCCCACCAGCGCGGGAAGAACGCCGCCGAGGCACGAAATCCGACGTAGGCCGCAACGAGCGCGGCGAGGAAGAGCACGATCTTCAGGACCACGTTGCTCGACTTCACGGTCGGCTGATCGGCAATCCGACGATCGATCGAGTCTTCCTTGGTCGGCGGCGGGTTCGCGGCGGGATCGTCCTGGCTCATGGCCACATCATGGCCCACCGCGGGCTCGAGTGCCACGGTCCGAGGTCATCGACGCGGACCGTCGGCGGCACCCGATAGGTTCGACTCGTGCGTATCGCGACCTGGAACGTCAACTCCATCCGCAGCCGCATCGACCGCGTCACGGCGTGGCTCGAGGCCAATGACATCGACGTGCTCGCGATCCAGGAGACCAAATGTCGCGAGGACCAGTTCCCCGGCCTCGAGCTGTCAGCGATGGGCTATGAATTCGCGCATTTCGGCCTCAACCAGTGGAACGGCGTCGCGATCATCTCGCGCATCGGACTTGAGGACATCGCGACATCATTCGCCGATGACCAGCCGACATTCGGCGATCCGGCCGCGCTGGAAGCCCGCTCGATCGGTGCCACCTGCGGAGACGTGCGCATGTGGAGCCTGTATGTGCCCAACGGCCGCGAGCTCGACAACCCGCACTAC
>JAOPXO010000156.1 GCA_025965115.1 Aeromicrobium sp. | reverse complement strand
CGGCAGTCACCACGAGCCGGTTCTTCAGCGTGTTGCCGAAGCGCTCCTTCGCGATTGCAGAGAAGCACTCGTACGTTCCCTGCAGAATCCCCTGCGTGCCGATGTAGATCCACGAGCCCGCGGTCATCTGGCCGTACATCGTGAGGCCTTCGGCCTCGAGCTTGCGGAACTCCGGCCAGGTTGCCCAGTCGCAGACGAGGTTGGAGTTGGCGATCAGCACCCGCGGCGCCCACTCGTGCGTGCGGAACACCCCGACCGGCTTGCCCGACTGCACCAGCAGGGTCTCGTCGTCGGCGAGCGTCTCGAGGGTGCGGACGATCGCGTCGTACGCCTCCCAGCTGCGGGCCGCCTTGCCGGTGCCGCCGTAGACGACGAGGTCTTCGGGACGCTCGGCGACCTCAGGGTCGAGGTTGTTCATCAACATGCGCATCGGCGCTTCGGTCTGCCAGCTGCGTGCGGTCAGGGTGGTGCCGCGGGCAGCGCGGACGGTGGGTCGGGTCATGATTCGCTCCTTGAGCTCGAAAGGTGGGCTGCTGCGAGAAGGGCGCCGGAGCGTACGAGCTCGGTGGCGGCCTCGAGGTCGGGTGACAGATATCGATCGGGTCCGGGACCGGCGACGTGCTCTCGCAACACAGCGATCGCGGCGCCGGTCGCGGCCGACGGTTGGAGCGGAGCACGCAGATCAATGCCCCGCGCGGCCGTCAGGATCTCGATCGCGAGCACCCGGGTGAGCAGGTCGACCGACGTACGCAGCTTGCGCGCCGACGACCAGCCAAGCGACACGTGGTCCTCCTGCATCGCGCTCGACGGGATCGAGTCGACACTCGCCGGCATCGCCAGTCGCTTGAGCTCGGCAACCATCGCGGCCTGGGTGTACTGCGCGATCATGTGGCCCGAGTCGACGCCCGGGTCGTCGGCCAGGAACGGCGGCAGACCCTGACTGCGTGACGCATCGAGGAACCGATCCGTACGCCGCTCGCTCATGCTGGCGACATCGGCGACCGGGATCGCAAGGAAGTCGAGTACGTACGCTACCGGCGCACCGTGGAAATTGCCGTGCGACTCGATCCGGCCGTCAGCCAGCACCGAAGGGTTGTCGATCGCCGAGGCCAGCTCGCGGCTCGCGACCGTCGCGGCGTGGTCGACCGTGTCGCGGGCTGCGCCATGCACCTGGGGAGCGCAGCGCAAGGAATAGGCGTCCTGCACGCGGCCGTCTCCGACCAGGTGGCTCGCCACGATCGGCGATCCGGTCAGCAGCGACGCCATGTGCGCGGCCGATGCGGCCTGACCGGGATGCGGTCGCAGCGCCTGCAGATCGGCGGCCAGCACCCGGTCGGTGCCCATCAAGCCCTCGATGCTCATCGCGGCGGCAAGGTCTGCGGTGTCGAGCAGCACGCGCAGATCATGGAGCGCCAGCACGAGCATGCCAAGCATGCCGTCGGTGCCATTGATCAGCGAGAGGCCCTCCTTCTCGGCCAGCTCGATCGGCGCCAACCCATACGACGCAAGGGCCTCGCCGGCAGGCCGCAGCACTCCGTGGTCGTCGACCTCACCCTCGCCCATGATCGCCAGAGCGCAGTGCGCCAGCGGCGCAAGGTCACCGGAACACCCGAGGCTTCCGTATTCGCGTACGACCGGAGTCAGCCCGGCGTTGAGCATCGATGCGTACGCCTCCGCGGTCGCCAACCGTATGCCGGTGTGGCCGGTCGCCAGGGTCGACAACCGGAGCAGCATCAGCGCGCGTACGACCTCGTTCTCGACCCGAGGACCCGCGCCGGCGGCGTGCGAACGGATCAGGCTCTTCTGCAGCTGGCTGCGCAGGGCGGGCTCGATGTGCCGAGTTGCCAGCGCGCCGAATCCGGTGGAGACGCCGTAGACCGGGGTGTCGGACGCAGCCATCTCGTCGACGACTTCGCGGGCGCCGGCGATCGCCTGCCGCGCCTCCGAGCTCAGCTCGACGAGCGTGCCTTGCCGTGCGACTCGCACGACATCCTCAGGTGCCAGGGCACCCACGCCCACCACGACATTGACCATGACTCAATAGGACTCCACGCCGGCGGCCCACCGCTACCGCCCAGGCGACAAACATGTCTCGTATGCGAGACACTAGGTCCATGGCTCGACCTGTCCCCGCCGCCACGGCTGCGCTTCGCGTGCTGCGGTTCCTGTCCAGCCAACCCGTCCCGGTCTCCGCCACCCGCATGGCCGCGGCGCTCGACCTGCCGCGCTCATCGGCATACCACCTGTTGGCGACGATGGCGGAGGAGGACTTCGTGATCCACTACCCCGACGACCGCACCTGGGGCATCGGCATCGCCGCCTGGGAGGTCGGCCACGGATTCGCCCGCCAGGAACCCCTTGCCCGTCTCGCCCGCATCCCGCTCGCCCGCCTCGTCGATCGGGTCGGCCAGTCGGCGCATCTCGTGGTGCTCCATGGTGCCGACGTCCTGTATGTCATTGAGGAGCGCGCACCCGGCCGGCCGCCGCTGGTCACCGATGTGGGCGTACGCCTGCCGGCCCACCTGACCGCATCCGGACGAGCGATTCTCGCGTCGCTTCCCGCCGCCCAGGTGCGGGCGCTCTATCCGCACAAGGACGCGTTCGTCTCGCGCACCGGCGCAGGCCCGCGGTCGCCGAGTGAGCTGCGACGGCTGCTCTCGGCGACCCGCCAACGCGGGTTCGCGACCGAGGATGGCGAGGTCACGGCGGGATTCGCCTCGGTCGCGGCGCCGATCAGCGCCGGCACGATCCACGCCTCCGTCGCAGTCACCTGGGAGACCCGAGCGGCGGTCGATGGACTGAGTGCGGCGGTGGCGGACACCGCACGCGAGATCTCCCGCCGCCTGCGCCGATGACGGCGACGTGACCTGCGGCATACCTGCATCGTTGGTTACTTCGGAGTAGGACCCTCGGAACCGCTTCCCGGCCTGTCATGTGGCAGCCGTGACTGCTGCACAAGGAGCACCATGCGCGCGTCCCGTCCCGTCCTCGCCGTTGCCGCCCTCGGCCTCCTTGCCGCCGGACTGGGCGGCATCTCGTCGTCGGCCAACGCGGCCGATCCGGCCTTCACGGTCCAGACCCTGCACTTCGCCGTCAAGACGGGTCCGACCGGCGCGCAGGCCTGCGACATCATCGGCGACCTCTACCTCCCGTCGTCTGCGAGCAGCTCGCACCGGGTGCCGGCGATCCTCGCCACCAACGGGTTCGGCGGCTCCAAGGACGACCAGGCCGGCATCGGCAAGGCATTCGCCGCGCGCGGTTACGCCGTGCTGTCCTACTCAGGCCTCGGCTTCGGCGGATCGACCTGCAAGATCACCCTTGATGATCCTGACTACGACGGCAAGGCCGCCAGTCAGCTGGTCAGCTACCTCGGCGGGAAGGTCGGCATCGCCTTCACCGATGCCAAGCACACCACTCCGGCGCCCGTATTGAACGTCGTCCAGCTCGACACTCACGATCACACCGCTCACTCCTCGACCAACGACCCCCGGGTCGGCATGGTCGGCGGATCGTACGGTGGACAGAACCAGTTCGCGGCCGCCTCGGTCGACCCCCGCATCGACACGATCGTACCGATCATCACCTGGAACGACCTGTCCTACTCGCTCGCACCGAACAACACCGCCAAGACGACCGGGGTCAGCAGCTCGACGACCGGCGCGACCAAGATCGTGTGGGGTCTGCTGTTCTCCGGGCTCGGAATCGTGGACGGCGTGCAGCATGCCGCTGACGATCCGCCCCGCCTCGTGCCCTGCCCCAACTTCGCCACCTTCGTGTGCCCGGCGCTGGTCTATGCCGGCACCACCGGCGGCTTCGACGGCACGTCGATCGCAGCACTTCGCCACGCATCCGTGTCGAGCTACATGAAGAAGATCACGATCCCGACCCTGCTGTTCCAGGGTGAGAACGACACCCTCTTCAACATCAACGAGGCCGTCGCGACGTACCAGGCACTCAAGGCGCAAGGCACGCCAACCAAGATGGTCTGGCAGCAATGGGGTCACTCCAACAGCACGCCCGCGCCCGGCGAGATCGACCTGGACGATCCGAATCCCGCCACGCAGTACGAGACCGCGCGCATCGCCGACTGGTTCGACCACTACCTGAAGGGCTCATCGGTCAGCACCGGTCCGAACTTCGCGTACTTCCGCGACTGGATCAGCTACAGCGGCATCGCCACCCCGGCGTACGGCACCTCGTCGACGTTCCCGGTCGGCACCGCCAAGAAGTACTACCTGTCGGCCGGCAAGAAGCTCGTGACGTCCTCGTCCGGCATCGCCGCAGACACGCAGAGCTTCGTGACGCCGCCTGCCGGTCTGCCGTCGAGCCTCGATCCGGCTGACGTGCTCGGTGGCTACATCCCCGGGCCGACGCTCCCGGAGCTCGACCTGCCAGGGACCTCCGCTGCCTGGACCACCCCGGCGTTGAGCGGTGCGCTCGACGTGGCCGGGTCACCCGTCCTGAATGTCGCGCTCGCGGCGCCGACGGCCAAGGTCACCCAGGCGATCGGGCCGAACGGTCAGCTCGTGCTGTTCGTCAAGGTGTTGGACGTCGACGCCAAGGGCAATGCCTCGGTAGTCCGCAATCTGATCGCCCCGGTCCGGATCCCGGACGCGACGAAGCCATTCACCGTCACCCTGCCGGGAATCGTCCATCGGTTCGCGGCCGGTCACTCGATCCGACTGGTGATCGCGGGCGGATCGCCCAACTACCGCGGCGGCCTGCTGCCGACACCGGTCAGTGTCACGACCGGTGCCAGCAGCCAGGTGTTGACCTTGCCGGTGGTCAACTGACGGCTAGGCGTCGCGCTTCCGGAACAGCGCGAGCGCGGCCATGCTCAGCACCGCGATCTCGGCGACGTACACGGCGAAGCCGGTCCACGGCCCCAGCATGTGTTCGCCGAAGTCGACTGGGACGACGATCGCCGGTCCCGCGTTGCCCGGCATCAACTTGGTAACCCACTCGCCGAACGTGCCGGGTATGAGCTGCACGACCTGACCGATGATGAAGATCAGCGCGAGTCCGATCGAGATCGCCGCCGCCGTGCTCCGCACGAGCAGACCGATCGCCGCGGCGAGGACGCCGAGCCCTGCCATGTAGAGGCCGGCGCCGATCAACGACCGCAGGATGTGGGGATCACCTAGCGAGATGCCGATGCCTTGGTGACGGAAGAATGCATTGCCTCCGAAGTAGCCGGCGAATGCGGTGACCAAGCCGACGACGAACAGAAATCCGCTCAGCACGAGCGCCTTGGCAGCCAGGACCGTCGACCGTATCGGCGTTGCCGCCAAGGTGGAGCGGATCAACCCTGTGCCGTACTCCGAGGTCACCACGAGCGCGCCGATCACGACAGCCGAGATCTGGCTGAAGATCAAGCCCTGGGTGATGTACTCGCCCGGCGAGTCGCCGCTCTTGCCGGAGGCAATGTCGCCGGCGACAACGCCGCTGATGATGGTGGTGAATCCAGCACCGAGCACGACCATCGCGAGGGCGGTCCACCACGTCGAACGAATACTGGCGAGCTTGATCCACTCGGACTTGACGGTCCGGCCGAGCGAGGTGCTGGAAGGTGCTGCGACGAGGGTGCTCATGCTGCGACCCCGGCCCGTGCGTGGTACTCGACGCTGTCAGCGGTCAGTTCCATGAACGCATCCTCGAGCGACGAACGTACGAGGGTCAGCTCGTGAAGGAGCATGCCGTTCGAGCCGACAAGCTCGCCGATCGCGGGGGCATCGAGCCCCTGGACCCGCAGCTCGTCATCAACCCGTACGACGTCGAGACCGCGTCCCCATAGCAACGCCTCGACATCGGTCGACTGCGGAGACTTCACGCGTACGTACGACGAGGCATGCTCGGCCATGAAGTCCTGGATCGGGCTGTCCGCCAGGACCTCGCCGCGACCGATGACGATCAGGTGATCGGCCATGAGCGACATCTCCGACATCAGGTGGCTCGACACGAAGACGGTCTTGCCCTCATCGGCCAGCTGCCGGGCCAGTGACCGGACCCACCTGACGCCCTCAGGGTCGAGGCCGTTGACGGGTTCATCCAGCATCACGATCGGCGGATCACCGATCAGCGCGGCGGCGATGCCGAGGCGCTGGCCCATGCCGAGCGAAAATCGTCCGGCACGCTGGCCGGCGACCGATTCGAGACCGACGAGCTCCAGGACCTCGCCGACTCTGGTGGTAGGGATGCCATTGCTGGCCGCCATCCAGCGAAGGTGGTCGCGGGCCGAACGACCGGGGTGGACGGCGTGCGCTTCGAGCAGGCCGCCGATCTCGCGCAACGGGGCCGGCGAGTCGGCATAGCGATGACCGTTGACGGTCACCGTGCCGCTGGTCGGGGCATCGAGGCCGAGGATCATCCTCATGGTCGTCGACTTGCCGGCGCCGTTCGGGCCGAGGAAGCCGGTGACGCGGCCGGGCTCGATGGTGAAGTCGATGCCGTTGACCGCGGTCTTGTTGCCGAACGTCTTGGTGAGACGCTTGGCGCAGATCGTGCCAGTTAGTGAAGAGTTCATGCCTCCAATCTCCCGTCGCACCCCCTGTCGGCACATCGGGGAGCGTCCCTGATCGCCCCCTGAACCAACCCCGAGGGATGGGTAGGTTGGAGCCATGAGCGAGCGCCAGCGAGCGAGTCACAATGCAGGGTTCATGCAGTTGCGTCCGTACCGTTGCTTTTTCACGGACCTGACAGCATGAGCGATCAGGGACCCGGCAGCACGGAGTGGCGGGATGCGGCGAGGGAGCGACTCCTGACGTTCGCGCGGCGATCCGTACGCGAGGAGGGCGGCTTCGTCTGGCTCGATGACGAGGGCGACCCTGACCCCGACATGAATCTCGAGCTGTGGATCACCGCCCGTATGACGTACGTCTTCGCGCTCGCGCATCTCGACGGCGAGCCGGACGCGTTGCGACTCGCCAGCCACGGCGTGGCAGCCATCACGATGTTGTTCCACGACGATGAGTTCGGCGGCTGGTTCGCCCAGGTTGACCTCGACGGCCTTCCGGTCGGCGACGACAAGCTCTGCTACGAGCACGCGTTCGTACTGCTGGCCGCGAGCGCAGCAGCAGCGGCCGGAGCCGAAGGCGCTGACGCACTTCTCACCGAGGCCACCGAGATCCATCACCGGATGTTCTGGGACGCCGACTCCGGCCGGGCAATCGAGCAACGCAGTCGCGACTGGACATCGATCGACAGCTACCGCGGCGCCAACAGCAACATGCATACCGTCGAGGCCTATCTGTTCGCCGCCGACATGACCGGCAACACGGTGTGGCGCGACCGGGCGTTGTCGATCTGCGAGCGCATCATCGGCATCCACGCCCGTGCGCACGACTGGCGCATTCCGGAGCACTACGACTCCGACTGGACGCCGATCCCGGACTACAACGAGGACCGGCCGGCCGATCCATTCCGGCCCTTCGGTGCGACTCCCGGCCACGCCTTCGAGTGGTCGCGGCTCTTGCTCCAGCTCGCCGCATCACTCGACGAACCGCGACCGTGGATGGAGGAAGCCGCCGAGGCACTGTTCGCAAGGGCGGTCGACGACGCGGTCAGCGACGAGTTCCCGGGCATCCCCTACACGACCGACTGGCACGGCGAACCCGTCGTCGAAGAACGGTTCCACTGGGTCATTGCCGAGGCGGTGCTCGCGGCCTCTGCGCTGCACCGCTACACCGGTCAGGCGATGTATGAGGGCTTCGTGCAGCGCTGGTGGTCGGAGATCGCCGATCACTTCATCGACGAGGCGACCGGCTCGTGGCACCACGAGCTGTCAGCGACGATGGGCCCGTCGACGCGCACGTGGCACGGCAAGCCCGACACCTATCACGCGTACAACGCGCTGACCCTTCCTGACCTGCCGCTGGCCCCGAGCGCTGCGTTGACGATCCACCACACCTGATCAGCGAGACGGCAAGGCGTTGTTCGCAACCACCGATTGATACCAACGAGCCGAGTCCTTGGGCGTACGCACGAGGGTGTCGTAGTCGACGTGCACGATGCCGAACCGTTTGGCGTAGCCCCAGGCCCACTCGAAGTTGTCCATGAACGTCCACACGTAGTAGCCCCGCACGTCGGCACCCGAGTCCATGGCATCGAGCACGGCGTGGAGGTGCCCGTCGAGGTACGCGATCCGGTCATCGTCGTGGACGATCCCGTCCGCGCCGACGAGGTCCGGCGCCGCGCAGCCGTTCTCGGTGACCATCATCGGCACGCCGTACTCCTCATGGACCCGCACGAGCAGATCGGTGAGTCCGGACGGCCGGATCGGCCAGTTCATGATGGTCTTCGGCCCGGGGATCGGTGCGCCGAATGCTCGATAGGTGCCCGGCCACAGGTACTCGCCATCGGCCGAGATCCGCGCGGGCGCGTAGTAGTTGACGCCAAGGAAGTCGATCGGCGCAGCGATCTCCGCCTCGTCGCCGTCGTGGACGAATGACCAGTCAGTGAGGTGGCTCGTGCCGTCGATCAACTCGTCGGGATAGCGGCCGCGCAGCATCGGATCGAGGAAGATGCGGTTGGCGACCGCGTCGGCGTGACGTGTGGCCTCGGCATCGGCCTCGCTCAGCGACGCGGGTTCGAGCTGGTGGAGATTCAGCGTGACTGAGAACTCCGTCTCGGCCGGCATGACCCCGCGCAGTGCCGTGACGGCCCGCCCGTGCGCGAGGTTGAGGTGGTGTGCGACCGGGTAGGACTTCGACGGATCGGTCAGCCCCGGTGCGTGCTCGCCGGTCGCATAGCCGAGGTAGGCCGAGCACCACGGCTCGTTGAGCGTCGTCACCGCCGGCGTACGATCGCCGACCACCTTGCCCATCGTGAGGGCGTAGTCGGTGAACCGGTCGGCGATGTCACGGTTGAGCCAGCCACCTTCGTCTTCGAGTGCCTGGGGCAGGTCCCAGTGGTAGAGCGTCATGAGCGGCTGGATTCCGCGCTCCAGCAGACCATCGACGAGCCGGTCATAGAACTCGACTCCCTCGGCGTTGACCGTGCGGCCGTCCGGCATGACCCGCGACCACGACACCGAGAACCGATAGGCGGCGATGCCGAGCTCGGCGATCAGATCAAGGTCGGTGGGCCAGCGGTGGAAGTGGTCGCACGCGATGTCGCCGTTGTCGCCGCCGTCGATCTTGCCCGCCGTGTGCGAGAACGTGTCCCAGATGCTGGGGGCTCGGCCGCCTTCGGCGACAGCACCCTCGATCTGATAGGCGGCCGCGGCGGTGCCCCAGACGAATCCCGGGGGGAAGCTTCGTGATGTGCTCATGCCGCCACCTCCCTGAGGAGCGCACGATACGGAGGTGCCTGCATGACTTGTGCCTGTTGTTTCACTCGCTGACGCTCGCTCATCCCTTGACTGCTCCTTGCATGATTCCGCCGACGATCTGGCGCCCGAGCAGGGCGAAGACAATCAGCACGGGGACGGTGCCGTACAACGTGCCGGCCATGACGATCGACTGTTGTGGGGCATAACCGGTCGCGAGGCTCTGGAACGAGACCTGGACCGTGGGATTTTGTGAGCTGAGCACGATGATCGGCCAGAAGAAGTCGTTCCACGACATCAGGAACGTCAACATTCCGAGCACGGCCATCGCGGGCCTGACCGCCGGGACGACGATCGAGATGAAGACCCGGAACGGTCCGGCGCCATCCATGTAGCCGGCGTCGATCAGCTCATCGGGGACGGCGCTGGAGATGTATTGGCGCATGAAGAAGACGCCGAAGGCGGTGACCAAGGTCGGGAGGATGACCGCGGAGATGTGGTCGGCCATGCCCCACTTGGACATCAGCATGTAGAGCGGGATGACTCCCATCTGCATCGGCACCATCATGGTGGCGACGCAGAACGCCAGCAGCATGCCGGCACCCCGGAACGACAGCTTGGCGAAGGCGAATCCGGCGAGGGTGCTGAACGCGACCGTGCCGATCGTGACGCAGCTCGACACGATCAACGAGTTGAACAGGCCTTTGTTGAGTGGGGCCAGGTCCAGCGCCTTCTTGAGATTGCCAAAGATCGAGCCGTTGGGCAGCAACGGAGGCGTCGAGGCGGCCATCTCGGCATTGGTGTGCGACGCCATGACGATCGTGTAGTACAGCGGGAAGACCGAGACGATCAGGACGATGCCCAGCAACAGATAGGTCACCCACGTGGCATCCATCTGCCGGCCGGCCTTGCTCGACTTGCCGACTCCGCGGAGCACGCTGATCGCGGTCATGCCGAAGCCCCCACCTTGACGGGCGCGGCGGCCTTGCGGTCGCGGCGGCGGGTGAGGCCGACGTTGACGAGCACGGCCACGACGATGATGACGAACATCGTCCAGGCCGTCGCCGAGGCGAGGCCCAGCCGGTCGTTGACCCAACCTTGCTGGTACATCAGCAGTCCGAGGGTTTGGTACTGCCCTTGCGTGCCGCCGTCGGCCTTGCCGTTGTGATAGAGCAGCGGCTCGCCGAACAGCTGCGCCGCGCCGATCGTCGAAACCACGATCGTGAACAGGATCGTCGGCCGCAGACCGGGCAGCGTGACGTGCCGGAACTGCGCCCAGCGGCTCGCACCGTCGACGACCGCGGCTTCATACAGCGAGTAGTCGATCGCCTGCATGCCCGCGAGATAGATCAGCGCGTTGTAGCCCGTCCAGCGCCAGGTCACGATCGCCGAGACGGCGATCTGCGCGGGCCACTTCGAGCCCTGCCAGTCCAGCTCCGGGAGGTGCACCAGGTGCAGCCCCCAGTTGACCAGGCCGAGGTTCTTGTCGAACAGCTCCAGGAAGATCACCGTCGCGGCGGCAAGGCTGGTCGCATACGGCATCAGCATCGCGACGCGGAAGAACGTACGACCGCGGACCTTGTAGTTGAGCAGATGTGCGATGCCCAGAGCCATGCAGAGCTGGGGGACGGTCGCGATGATGCCGATCGTGAGCGTGTTGGCGAAGGCGTGCCAGAAGAACGAGTTGGTGAAGAGATCGGTGTAGTTGGCCAGGCCCACCCAGTTGGAGTGGTTGTACGTCGACAACCGGGTGTCGTGCAGCGAGATCCACGCGGTGTCGAGCCACGGGTAGACGGCGAACGCGCCGAACACGGCGAAGAACGGGAGGATGAATGCGTAGCCGACCCGGCTGCCAGGCTTGCGCAGTCGGCGACGCCGGATCGGCGGGGTGACGGTCGTCGCAGGTGCCGAGGTGGCGACAGACATCAGACTCCTTGGGAAGCGGTCGGATCCTCCAGGGGCCGGAGGGCTGTGGGCCGCCAGTCTCCCGGCGGCCCACAGCTGCGATCAAGCCTGCATCAGCCAGTTCTCTATCAACCAGTGACTTGCTTGATCGCCTTGAGCGCATCCTCGAACGCCTTCGCAGGCGAGGTGCCCTTGGTCTCCACGTTGGTCAGCTGCGTGGTGAGCGCCTGCTGAATCTGGGTGTCGTAGAGGCCGATCGGCGGGATCTTCGTCTTGGCGGCGATGCCACCGAAGATCTTCCCGACAGGCGCATTGCTGAAGTATGCGCTGACGGCATTGGCGACCGACGGATCGGCTGCCGCATCGGAGTTGGACGGGAAGTGGCCGCCCTGGGCGGGTGAAGTCCACATCGTGACCTGCTGGTCCTTGTCCGAGAGCCATTCGACCAGGGCAATGGCTGCCGCCTTGTTCTTGGCCTTGTCCGGAACACCGAGGTAGGAGCCGCCCCAGTTGGTGGCACCGCCCGGAAGGACTGGCGCAATGTTCCACTTGCCCTTGCCGGCGTCGCCGGCCTGTCCCTGGATGTAGCCCATCATCCACGTCGGGCACGCAAGTGCTGCGAACGCGCCATTGGAGAATGCCTTGTTCCAGTTGGGTGAGAACTGCTCGAGACCTGCGGTGATCTTGTCCGCCGCGGCCTGGGTCGCAAAGCCCCATGCAGTCTTCACACCATCGCTGTCGGCGACGGCGGCCTTGCCGGAGTCGTCGTCATACGCGTGATTGCCCTGGTAGACGGCGGTCGAGAAGACGCTGGCCGCGCTGTCGATGAAGTGCGACTTGGCCTGTTTGGATGTCGACGCTTCGTACTTCTTGCCGAAGGCGATGAAGTCGTCCCACGTCGTCCACTGCTTCGCCAGGTCGGCGGGGTCGGACGAGAGCCCGGCCTTCTTGAGCAGATCGCTGCGATAGCAGATGGCTTCGGGTCCGGTGTCCGTGCCGAGTCCGACCGTCTTCGCGCCATCGGTCGTGCTGGCGAGCTGCCACTTCCACGGGTAAAACGAGGCCTTGATCGAGCTGGCCTTGGGGACCTTGTTCCAGTTGACGAACTGGTCGGCATGATTCTGGACGACATCGGCGACGAAGCCGACCTCGATGGCCTGGACGTCATCGAGACCGCTCCCTGAGGCGAGCCGGGTCTTGAGTCGGGTCCAGTAGTCGGCCGACTGCTCGACGACATCCTGCTTGACCGTGATGTTGGGGCAGCGCTTGTGATAGGCGTCCCACAGACCGTTCTCCTTGAAGCCGAACGTCCCGAACAGGCCGACAGTGACGGTGGTCTTGGCCGTCGTGCCGCACGGCCCGGTGCCGGCGCCTGCTGAGGAGTTGTTGTCCGAACTTCCGCCGCAGCCGGCGAGCACGAGTGCGCTCGCAGTGGCCACCGCCAGTAGTGAGACCGCTCTGACGCGGCTCCTGTGACTCTTACGCATTGGTCCTCCTGGTCGGTCGGAACACTCCATGAGAGCGCTCTCACACTTGCGTAGAGAATGCAGGCTCGTGTCGAGCATGTCAAGGGTGTGTTTCCGTCCCGGTCATGCTGTCGTCACCCGGATCAGGGGAACGCGCAGGTCAGGCCGTCTCACGCTGGATGAGCTCGACCGGCAAGATCGTCGTCTTCGGTGGCTCACCGCCGGCAATGCGTTCGAGC
Organism: Aeromicrobium sp.; assembly: GCA_025965115.1. GTDB lineage: Bacteria > Actinomycetota > Actinomycetes > Propionibacteriales > Nocardioidaceae > Aeromicrobium. The sequence continues at coordinate 3,883 of JAOPXO010000156.1, read as the reverse complement.
AGTCGGCGGGACATGGTCGCACCAAGATCGGCGATCGGCTGGCGGATCGTCGTCAACGCCGGCTGCATCAACGCCGCCTCGCCGATGTCATCGAAGCCGATCACCGCAACGTCATCAAGGACCCGGCGCCCGCTGCGCTCGATCGCACGGATCGCGCCCATCGCGGTCAGATCGGATGCGGCGAAGATCGCGTCGACGTCCGGGCGATCCTCGAGCAGCTGGCGGGTCGCGGTGTAGCCACTCTCCTGGGTGAACTCCGCATCGACGATGAGCGACTGATCGACCTGAGCGCCCGCCGCCTCCACGGCCTTGCGATAGCCGATCAGCCGATCCTGACCGGCGCACATGTCCTGCGGGCCGGTCACGGTTGCCACGACCTTGCGGCCTGAGTTGAGCAGGTGTTCGGTGGCGAGCTGGCCGCCTCCGACATTGTCGGCATCGACGTAGTAGAGCGTGCGTCGACCAGTCAGCGGACGGCCGCTGAGCACCGTTGGCACGCCGAGCGCCTCAAGCTGTTGCGGGAGCTTGCGACGGCCGTGCAGCGACAACAGGAGTACGCCGTCAACGTGGCCACCCGCGGCGTACTCGACGAAGCGTCGATGGTCCTCGGCGCCGGAGGTCACGGTGAACACCAGCTGGAGCCCGGCCGCCGCGACGGCCACCTGGGCGCTGCGCAGCATCCCGAGGAAGAACGGGTCTGCGAACATCCGCTCCTCGGTCTCATCGACCAGGAATCCCACCGAATCGCTTCGTCCCGTGACGAGCGAGCGGGCCGCGCGATTGGGTGTGTAGGAGATCGCGCGTGCCGCTTCGAGCACCGAGGTACGGGCACTTTCGCTGACATTGGACTCGCCACGGAGCACCCGGCTGGCGGTGGCTCGGGACACGCCGGCACGCGCCGCGACCTCCTCGAGGGTCGGTGGCGTGTGCGCCCGCTGTCCGATCGTCACGAACGCAGTGTGCCACGGGTACGGTGGTGCCGAGTCCGCGTTCAGCAGGATCACGAGGAGGATCATGACCCCCGCAGCCGCTGGACCACAGCGCGTACTTGTCGTCGGCGAGGCCCTCGTCGACGTCGTCGAACAAGAGGGGGCGGAGCCGACTCCGCACGCCGGCGGATCGCCGTTCAACGTCGCCGTCGGACTCTCACGGCTCGACGTTCCCACCCGCCTCGCCGCCCAACTCGCCGCCGATTCGTACGGCGATCTGCTCCGGTCGCGCCTCGCCGAATCGGGCGTCGTGCTGGACTCGCTCGAGCCGGTGCCGGCTCGTACGTCGAGCGCCCGAGCCACCCTCGCGGCCGACGGGAGCGCGTCGTACGTGTTCGACCTGACCTGGGATCCGGAGACCCTGCCCGATCCGGCCGACTTCGAGGCCGTGCACATCGGGTCACTCGGCACCTCGCTGCAGCCGGGCGCCGGACTGGTCGCCGACCTCGCGATCATGGCCGATGCCGTCGGCGTGCCGGTGTCGTTCGACCCCAATGTGCGCCTCACCGTCGAGCCGGATCACGCCGTCTGGCGCGGCATCTTCGACGCGATCGCGCCGCACGCGAGCATCATCAAGATGAGCGATGAAGACGCGGCCGTCCTGTTTCCCGGCGAGGATCCCCAGGCGCTTGCCCAGCGGCTCGCGTCCGACGGTGCGCTTGTCGCCATCACGCGTGGCGGTGAGGGTGCCGTCGTCGCCAACCGCTCGCAGGCGATGTCGATCCCACCCGCGGATCTGCGCGTGGTCGACACGATCGGCGCCGGCGACTCGTTCATGGCTGCGATGCTCGCGTGGTGCGCGACGTATGCCTGGCCGACCGCCGACGAGCTCGACCCGACCGAGCTCACCGACCTGGCGATGTATGCCTCCAGCGCTGCGGCGATCACCTGCTCGCGACCCGGGGCCGATCCGCCCTGGACTAGCGAGCTGTCGCCGTAGCCCCTCGCGTTTGGTTGGCCGCGCTGCCACGATGGGGTGGTGCGTCGTGCCGTGGCTCCGTTGCTCGTCGTGACGGTGGCACTGGTGCTCGCGGACTCCGCGGTCGTGACGCTCGCGCTGCCCAACATCCTCCAGCACCTGGATGCGTCAGTCGGACAGGTCGCCTGGGTGCTGATCGCGTACAACCTCGTGCTGGGACTCTGCGCGGTGCCGGCGGCGATGCTCTACACCCGGGCCAAGCCACGCATCTTCAGCGCCGTAGGGATCGCGGTGTTCGCAGGCTCCTCAGCCGTATGCGCCTTGGCCGGCTCGATCGACGTGCTGATCGCCGCTCGGTGTGTGCAGGCGATCGGCGGCGCGTTGGCCCTGATCGGATGTCTCGAGCTGCTGGTCGCGGAGTACGGCGAACGGCGCGGCGTCAGGTTCTGGGTCACCGCCGGGGTGGTCGGTACGGCTGTCGGGCCGGTCGCCGGCGGGCTGCTCACCCAGGCGTTCTCGTGGCAGGCCATCTTCATCGTGCAGGTCCCATTCGCCGTACTGGCGGTGCCGGCGGCGCTCGCCGTACGTGCCGTGCCGACGCCTGAAGTCGATCGGCATCGCCCCGCCATCCGCGCCAACCTGACGCTGGCGCTGATGTCGGCCGCCCTGACGGCGGCGTTGTTCCTCCTGGTCTTGCTTCTCGTCGACGGTTGGGGCCGGTCTCCGGCGACCGCCGCGATCACGGTCTCGGTCGTACCCCTCGCAGCTCTCGCCGCACGCCCCATCGCTCGGTTCTTGCGACCTCCGCAAGAGGTCGAGATCGCAGTCGGTTGTTTCCTGGTCGCGGGCGGACTGCTCGGCCTCGCGATCCCACCTTCGTCCAACCTCGCCTGGACCATCGCGCCCCAGGCGCTGGTCGGCCTCGGACTCGGGCTGACCATGGATCGGCTCACGACCCGGGCGATGGAGCTCCGCCTGCCGCGAGCGCATCACGCGGGTTGGACGATCGGTGCTCGGCACGTGGGAGTCGTCCTGGGCCTGGCGATCCTCACGCCGGTGTTCACCGCTGACCTGAGGGATGCCCAGGTGCCTGCCCAGCAAGCCATCACGTCCCTCGTGCTCGACGCGCCGTTGGCGCCGCAGGACAAGATCTCGGTCGCCGAAGCGCTCGGGAGCGAGCTGTCCGATCAGCAGGACCAGGTCCCAGACCTGCACCATGCGTTCGCGAGCTTGAACCTCGCTCCCTCGGAGCGACCCGCTGCGGCCCAGCTCGAGCGCGATCTGAACGCACAGGTGGAGCGCGCCGCCACCCGGGCGTTCCGCAACTCGTTCCTCATTGGTGCCGGTCTCGCCCTCATCGCCCTCATCTCGCTGATCCCACTTCGCCGGCGGAGGACTCCATGAGCGCGCTGCCTCGTTGGGTCGGTCTGCCCGTGGCCGCTGTGCTCGCCGTATGCGGTGTGGTCGGCGTGCAGCTCGCCAACGGCGGCGGGACGTACGAGCCGCTCCACCCGGCCGACCCGTGTGCCGTACGTCCGGTGACCTCGCAGGCCGACGGCATCGACGGCCTCACCGAGCGGCTGGTGCTGCTCGGCATCGACGGGGCCGCGTGCCGTCTGCACGTCAGCAGGGAGGCGCTCGCCCTGAAGCTCGCGCAGTCCGGCACTCCGACCGACGCCGAGATCGACGCCTTGCGCTCGGGCTTGAAGTCCGCTGTCAGTCGGATGAAGGGTGACGGGTCCCTTCCGCCTGCCTCTGACCTGGTCGACGAGTCACTCGACTCCACGAACCTAAACGGCCTGCTCAAGATCGCGATCCGCGCCCTCCCGGACTCAGTGATCGACGCTGCGTTGAAGACAAACGACGTCCTCGACCGCGCGATCGACGGCCTGGACCTCCGTGCTCTCCTGACAAACCTGGACGATCAGCAGGCTCTCCAGCAACAGATCCAGGTTGCCGTCACCGCAGCCGTCAC
>JAOPXO010000136.1 GCA_025965115.1 Aeromicrobium sp. | reverse complement strand
CGATGTCGCGCCACGACTTCATCCGGCTCGGCGTCATCCCGTTCGCGCCGGGACCGCGCCAGGCCGACCTGATGGTCGTCTCCGGGACCGTGACGGACAAGATGGCGCCCGCGATCAAGCGGCTCTATGACCAGATGCCCGAGCCGAAGTACGTCATCAGCTTCGGCTCGTGCGCCAACTCCGGCGGCCCCTACTGGGACTCGTACTGCGTGACGAAGGGCGTCGACCAGATCATCCCCGTCGACGTGTACGTGCCGGGGTGCCCGCCGCGTCCCGAGGCACTGCTCAACGGCATCGTCACCCTGCAGCAGAAGATCGGCGGCGAGAACCTCAGCGAGCGCTACAAGCGTTCGACGACTTCCCTGCTGAGCCCGCGGATCGAGCCGCCGGCGTGACGCTCGAGGACAATCCGTTCGGCCCGCCGCACAGGGTGGTGGACGTTGTCGGCTGGCACGACGCCGTTGCCGAGCTCAAGCGCCAGGGTTACACGTACTTCGACTGGCTGTCGGCGGTCGACGAGCATCCCGAGGGATTCCGGCTCGTCCTGCATCTGGCCCGGCTTGAAGAGCTCGATCATCTGTTGCTGGTGACGTACCTCGACCGTGACCAGACGAGCGTGGCTTCGATCGCCGACCTGTTCGCCGGTGCGGCGTGGCACCAGCGTGAGACCCACGAGATGTTCGGCATCGATTTTGGCGTCGAGCTCGCCCCCTTGCTCCTTCCTGACGGCTTCGAGGGGCATCCGCTGCGCAAGGAGTTCGTACTCGCCTCCCGGGTCGCCAAGGCCTGGCCCGGGGCGAAGGAGCCCGGCGAGAGTGACGCCGACTCGACCCACTCGCCAGGTCGACGCCGGATCCAACCGCCTGGCGTACCCGATCCCTCCGAGTGGGGACCCGACGCAGTGGCCGCTGATGAGTGACCTCCTCGACATCGTCCTGCGCTGCGTGATCGTGGTCGGCGCATTCATGACGTTGCCGCTGCTGGTGGGGCAGATGGAGCACAAGGCCATGGCCCACATGCAGAGCCGGGTCGGGCCGATGAAGGCCGGCGCGTTCCACGGCTGGGCCCAGCTGGTGGCCGATGGAGTGAAGTTCGCCCAGAAGGAGAGCATCATCCCCGCTGCGGCCGACAATGCGGTGTTCCGGCTCGCCCCCGCGGTGGCCCTGGTGCCCTATCTGGTCGCGATGGTGGCGATTCCGCTCGGCCCGTTCTTCGGCCAGACCGATCTGATCGGTCAGGACCTCGACCTCGGCCTGTTCTTCGTGCTCGCCGCGATGAGCGTCGGTGTGCTCGGCTCTCTGATGGGCGGTCTGGGCAGCGGCAACAAATACTCCTACATCGGCGGTATGCGCGTCGCCGCCCAGCTGATGAGCTATGAGCTGCCGATGGTGCTGGCCGCCGCGAGTGTCGCGATGGCCGCCGGCACACTCTCGCTGGTGGGCATCGCCAACGCCTGGGAGCCATGGTGGTTGCTCGCACAGCTGCCGGGCCTGATCGTGTTCTTCACCGCCGGTCTCGCCGAGCTGCAAAGGCCACCGTTCGATGCGCCGATGGCCGACGCTGAGCTCGTGATGGGTCCGTTGACCGAGTACGGCGGGATGCGCTTTGCGATGTTCCTGCTGTCGGAGTACGCCGGCATCGTCGTGCTCGCGGCGCTCACCTCGGTGCTGTTCCTGGGCGGCTGGGCGGGTCCGTGGTCCGATCAGGTCGGCTGGATCTGGTCGCTGCTCAAGATCGTGGTGGTGTCATTCCTGGTCATCTGGGCGCGCGTCGCATACCCCCGCCTCCGCGAGGACCAGGTCAACGCCCTCGCGTGGAAGGTGCTCGTGCCCCTCGCGCTGCTCCAGGTCACCCTGACGACCTTCCTGGTGGTCCTCTGATGATGGGTAGGCCTATGTATGGCGTCGGGCTCCTCCAAGGCCTACGAGTGACCTTGCGGAACATGACGCGGCGCAGCGTCACTGCTCACTACCCGGATGTCCAGCCCGATCTGCCTCCGCGCAGCCGCGGAGTCATCGCTCTGCAGGAGGAGAACTGCACGTCCTGCATGCTCTGCGCCCGCGAGTGCCCGTCCTGGTGCATCATCATCGACTCGCACAAGGAGACGATCCCGGCGACGACAGAGGGCGGGCGTGATCGCAGCCTCAACGTGCTCGACCGCTTCGACATCGACTACTCGATCTGCATGTACTGCAGCATCTGCATCGAGGTCTGCCCCTTCGATGCGTTGCACTGGTCGCCGGAGTTCGCGTACGCCGAGGGCGACATCGTCGACCTGACCCACGACATGAACCGGCTCCGCGAGTGGATGTGGACCGTTCCGGCCCCGCAGGCGCTCGACCCCGGAGCCGAGGTGCCCAAGGAGATCGCCGCGTACGAGGCGGCGCAATCGTCGCCCGAAATCCCAGGGATGGCCGAGTGAACGTCACCGAGGCCGTGTTCCTGCTGTTCGCCATCGTCGCCGTGGTGTCGGCACTCTTGGCGATGACGAGTCATCAGCTCGTGCACTCGGCGCTCTGGCTGGTCGTGACGCTCGGCTCGGTCGCCGGCTGCTTCGTCGTCATGACCGCCGAGTTCGTCGCCTGGGTCCAGGTGCTGGTGTATGTCGGGTCGGTCGTCGTGCTCGTGATCTTCGCGCTGATGATGACCCGCCAACCGGCCGCCGGTCCATCCGCCGAGGTCACCGGCAACCGCTGGGCTGCGGGCGCACTCGGGATCGTCGCCGCGGTAGGCCTCGGTGCCACAGTCACCGCCGGCTTCCGAGGAGAGCGGATCAAGGGGCAACGCATCGGCACGGCCCGATCGATCGGCGATGCGCTGTTCCATGACTGGGTGCTCGGATTCGAGATCCTCAGCGTCGTACTCCTTGCCGCGCTGATCGGTGCCATCGTCATCTCCCGGTCGGGATCCGAACACTGATGCCGCTGCTCTATCCGTTGGTCCTCGCCGCCGCGCTGTTCGGCATCGGACTGTATGGCGTGCTGGCCCGCCGCAACGCAGTCCTGATGCTGCTCGGTGTCGAGCTGATGCTCAACGCGGCCAACCTCAATCTCGTGGCCTTCGACGCCTGGTTCGGCGACAAGATGCACAGCGGCCAAGTGCTCACGCTGTTCACGATCGCGTTGGCGGCCGCCGAGATCGGACTCGGCCTGGCGATCATCCTGACCCTGTTCCGTGCCTTGCGGACGGTCGACGTCGACCAGGTCGGTGTCGACCGGTGAGGCGACATTGGCCGTACGTCGCGCTGACGGCAGTGCTCTCAGTGGCCGCTGCGGCCTGGGCGATCCCGCAGCTCGACGACGACCACGGCACGACCCACGTCTGGGTGCGGGGCGACGCGCTGCTCGGCGTCTCGCTGGCGACCCACGTCGACGGACTCGCCGCACAGGTGATGCTGCTCGCCGTGGGTGTCGGGCTCCTCGTGCAAATCTATTCGACCGCCTATCTCGGCCATCACCCGCGCTATCGGTCGTACGCCCTGATCATCGTGCTGTTCCTGATCGCGATGCTGACCGTGGTCGTGGCCGATGACTTCTTCGTCCTGCTGGTCGGCTGGGAGGTCATGGGGTTGTGCTCGTACCTCCTGATCGGACACGAGTGGCAGACCACGGAGGCGCGATCGGGCGCGGCCAAGGCGTTCCTGATGACCCGGATCGCCGACCTCGGACTCCTCGTCGGGATCCTGGTGATCGGCCAGACGTACGGCACCTACCGGATCAGCGAAGTGCTCGCCGCCGGTCCCAAGAACTCCACCGCGATCGCGTTGCTGCTGCTCATCGCAGTGGTCGGCAAGTCGGCGCAGTTCCCGCTGCACACCTGGCTGCCCGACGCGATGCCCGGTCCGACCCCGATCACGGCGCTGATCCACGCGGCCACGATGGTCGCGGCCGGCGTCTATCTGATCGCCCGGCTGCTGCCGATCTTCGAGGCGTCCGAGCTGGCCATGACACTGCTCGCGATCATCGCCGCGATCACGATGCTGCTCGGGGCGTTGTTCGCCCTGGCGCAGACCGATCTCAAACGAGCCCTGGCCTGGTCGACGGTCAGCCAGCTTGCATTCATGTTTGCCGCGCTCGCGGCCGGCGACCGTGATGCCGCGACCAATCACCTGCTGTCGCACGGTGCGTTCAAGGCGCTGCTGTTCCTGGGATGCGGCTGCCTGATGCACGCCGTCGGCTCGAGCTCGCTCTCGGCGATGGGCGGTCTGCGACGCTCGATGCCTGTCACGTTCGGAGCGATGACGATCGGCTTCGCCGCGCTCGCCGGAGTGGTGCCGACGGCCGGCTTCTTCAGCAAGGACGGTGTGCTCGAGGCCCTGCACCATGCCGCGGATGGCTCCGGGGTGCTGCCCGATGTGCTCGGCGAGATCGTGTTCTATGTGGCGCTGGCGACCTCATTGGTCACGGCGGCCTATGCGACGCGGCTGTGGCTCGTGGCGTTCTTCGGCGACGCCAAGGAGCACGATGAGGCTCCCCAGGCCATGATCGGGCCGGTCGTCGCGCTCGCCGCGGCGAGCCTTGTCCTGTCGATCGGTCAGCCATTTCATTTTGGCATCGGACTGCTGAGCACCATCATCGCCGCGGCCGGCATCGGGATGGTCGTGTGGGCCTGGCGCGCACAGGGCAACCTCGACATCGACGCCCCGTTGTTGGCCCGCGAGCTCGATCTCGATGCGCCGTATGCCCGGTGGCTCCCGGCCTTGGTCGGCTCGGCCGCTCGGCTCGTCGTGGCAGTCGACCGCGACGGCGTCGATGTCTATCCGCGTTCGTCGGCGACGATTGCCCAGTTCGCCTCGCGCGGACTGGACCTGCTGCAGTCCCGCAATGTGCAGCGCTATGCCACGGTCATCGCCGCCGGCGTGGCGCTGCTGACCGCGGCGGCGGTGATCTGGACGTGATCGTCACTGCCCTGATCGTCCCGTTCGTGATCGGGAGCCTGCTGATGCTGTTCCGCGGCGATGTGCCCGGCCGGCTGGCTGCCCTGCTTGGCGCGGCGGCGATGGCGACCTCGCTGGTGCTGTTTGCGATGGTCTGGGACGGGCCGAACGGAGTCTCGGGCGAGGTGGACACCAGCTGGATCGAACCGCTTCGAGCGCATTTCCACATCGGGGTGACCGCGTTGTCGTGGCCGTTCCTGCTGATGACGGCATTCCTCGGTCTGCTGTGCTGCATCTGGCTGGTGGCGGATGACACGTCGCCGGCAGTCGTCGGACTGGTGCTTGTCATCAGCGCCTCCTCGCTCGGTGTCTTTGCCTCCCTCGACCTGCTGCTGCTCTTCGTGTTCTTCGAGCTGGCCCTGATCCCGATGTGGTTCCTGATCGCCTGGTGGGGTGCTCCCGACGATCCTGACGGCCGGCGCCGCGCCGCGACTCGGTTCCTGCTGTTCACCGTTTCTGGCTCCGCACTCGTGCTGGTCGGCATCGTCATCGTCGCCGTGCAGTCGAAGTCGTTGCAGATCTTCGAGGTGACGTCTGGTTCGGTGGTGGCCGCCTCCCTGATTGCGCTGGGATTCGCGGTCAAGACCCCGCTCGTACCTCTGCACACCTGGCTCCCGGATGCGCACAGCAAGGCCCCGACCGTGGGGTCGGTGCTGCTCGCCGGGGTGTTCCTCAAGCTCGGCACCTACGGCTTGCTGTTCCTCGACTCATTCATGTTGCACGATCCATTCGGCAAGGTGGCGCCCTATCTCGCAGTCGCTGGCGTCGTCGGCATCGTCTGGTCGGCTCTCGCCTGTTACGCGCAGGACGACCTCAAGCGGCTGATCGCCTATTCGAGCATCGGTCACATGGGTTTTGTGGTGCTCGCGATTTCGACGCAAAGCGTCGTCGGTGTCGCCGCCGCAGTGTTTGGATCAGTGGTTCATGGCTTGATCACCGGCCTGCTGTTCTTCCTGTCCGGATCGCTCAAGGAGCGGTTCGGCACGGCGTCGATGGCCGCGATCGGGCGCGGCCTCTATACGCGTACGCCGTGGCTGGCCGTGGCCTTCGTGTTCGCCGCCGTCGCCAGCCTCGGGTTGCCGGGCCTTGCCGGGTTCTGGGGCGAGCTGCTCTCGCTGCGGTCCGCGTACGAGGTCGGCGACGTGCTGACCAAGTCGGGGGCGTGGACCCTGCTCGGCTTCGCGGTGCTCGGCATCGCGCTCACCACGGCGTACTTCGTCCGCGCCATCCGGCTGATCGCCCAGGGTGAGCCAGTGCCACGTGACGAGGACCGTGACCTCGGCGGCCACGAAGTCGTCGTGAGCGTCGCGCTCGCCGCCTCGATCCTGGTGCTGGGTCTGGCGCCAGGGCTGATCGTCGGACTCTACGATCACCCGACGGTCACCTATCACGGGAGCTACTCGGCGGTGACTCCGTGAACATTCCCATCGACTGGACCGTCGTCGGTCCTGCTGTCATCGTCGCAGGTGGCGCCCTCATCGCCCTGCTGGTCGACGCGTTCTATCCCCGGCGTACGTGGCTCGGGTCAGGGCTGCCCTCGACGATCGCGCTCGGCCTGGCGGGCCTCGAGCTGCTCCGCACGCACGAGCCCAACGACTACGTCTTCGCGCTGTCATTCATCGTGCTGGCCGGCACCCTGTTCGTCGTCGTGGCCTCGAATGTCATGAACTTCGAGAACGCGATGCCGCCGGGGGAGTACCACTTCCTTTTGCTCAGCTCGGCCGCCGGAGCGCTGATGATGGTCGCCGCCCACGACCTCGTGACGTTGATCGTGGCATTCGAGCTGCTGTCGCTGCCGTCGATCGCCCTCGTCGGGCTCCGGCAGGGCGATCGCGTGGCGATCCGCTCGGCATGGACGTTCTTCCTGGCATCAGTCGTGTCGACCGCGATCACGCTGATGGGTATCTCGCTGCTGTACGGCGTCACCGGCACCCTCGACTACGCCGGGATGAACCACGCCCTGCGCACGACCGACCTGCCCGACAGCGTGGTCGCCGTCGCGGTCGTGCTGACCGTCGTCGGTCTGCTGTTCAAGCTCGGCGCGGTGCCGTTCCACGTGTGGATACCCGACACGTACTCCGGCTCCTCGGTGATGGTCGCCGGCTACCTCTCCGCCGTGTCCAAGGCGGCGGCGCTCGGTGCGGTGTTGATCCTGCTGGCAACGGCGCTCCCGCCGGCACGCGACACGTGGCAACCGCTCGTGGCGATCGTCGCTGCGCTCACCATGACGATCGGCAATCTCGGCGCGCTGCGTCAACGCGATGCGATCGGGCTGCTGGCCTGGTCGTCGATCGCCCAGGCCGGATTCCTGCTGGCCCCCGCCGCCGCGCTGTTCGCGACGGACGGTCGGCGCGCGCCGGTCCAATACCTGGCGATCTATGTGCTCGCCAACCTCGTGGCCTTTGCCGCGCTCGCCGTGATCGTGCGGCTGCGTGGCAGCACGACATTCGAGGACCTCACCGGTCTCGCCCGCACCGATCCGTGGATGGGCATCCCGCTCGGCTTCGCGCTGTTGACCCTTGCCGGATTCCCGCCGGCCGTGATCGGGTTGGTCACCAAGTACGTCGTGCTGCGACCGGTCATCGACGGAGGTCACACCTGGCTGGCCGTCGTGATGGCGCTCAACGTGATGCTCGGACTTGCCTACTACCTGCGGCTGATCGTGGTCCTGGTCGATCGCGCCGATGGCGAGCCGTACGTCAGCCCGTCCCCGCCGCTGTCCGTGCGCCTCGCCAAGGCAATGGTCATCGTCGGCGCGCTCGGCCTCGTCGTGCTCAGCGCATGGCCGGACCTGCTGCTCAGCAATCTGCCCTAGCGGGCGAGGTCGCGGGAGATGACGAGGCGCTGGATCTGGTTGGTGCCCTCGAAGATCTGCATGACCTTGGCCTCGCGCATGTAGCGCTCGACCGGGAAGTCGCGGGTGTAGCCCGCACCGCCGAAGACCTGCACGGCGTCGGTGGTGACCTTCATGGCGTTGTCGGTGCAGATCAGCTTGGCGATCGAAGCCTGCCGGCTGAACGGGCGCCCGGCGTCCTTGAGTCGCGCAGCCGCCAGATAGGTCGCGCGCGCGGACTCTACCGCGGCGGCCATGTCGGCGAGCACGAATCCAAGGCCCTGATGGTCGATGATCGCCTTGCCGAACGTCTCACGGTCCTTGGCGTACGTGACGGCAGCGTCGAGGGCGCCCTGCGCGAGACCCGTGGCCACCGCGGCGATGCCGAGCCGCCCCGAATCCAGGCCCGCCAAGGCGATCGGCAGACCCTGGCCCTCGTCACCAAGGCGTCGCTCGACACCGATGCGTACATTGTCGAACAGCATCGTTGCGGTCGTGGACCCCATCAGGCCCATCTTCTGCTCGGGGTTGTCGGCGGTCAGCCCCGGCGTGTCTGCGGGGACGAGGAAGCACGAGATGCCCCGGCCGCCATCATCTGACGTGCGGGCCATGACCTTGTAGAAGTCGGCCTTGCCGCCGTGGGTGGTCCAGGCCTTCGCGCCGTTGATGACGTATGAGTCGCCGTCGCGTACCGCCCGCGTACGCATCGCGGCGGGATCGGAGCCGGCGTGAGCCTCCGACAGGCAGTACGCACCGAGCTGCTCACCGGACAGCATCTCGGGGAGCCAGCGCTGCTTCTGCTCATCGGTGCCGGCCGTGAAGAGTCCGAAGCACGACAGCGCATGCACACTGACACCCACACCCACCGAGGCCGACACCGCGGCAATCTCCTCGAGCGCCTGGAGGTAGACCTCGTACGTCTGACCGCCCCCGCCGAACTCCTCGGGATAGGGCAACGACAGCAGACCGGCGCGCCCGAGCGTACGGAAGATCTCGCGGGGGAACTCGGCGGCCGCCTCGATCTCCGCGACCTTCGGAGCCAGCTCCTTGGCGACGATATCGCGGGTCAGCGCGATCAGGTCCTCGGACTCCTCGGACGGCATCAGCCGAGTTGCGGGCATCGGGACTCCTTCGAAGTTGGTGGGGTGATCGGGCCTAGAGGAGGGCGAGCCCGGGGTTTTGGAGGATGTTCGCGGTGTCAGACAGAAGCTCGGATCCTTGCTGGCCGTCCATGACTCGATGGTCGAACGACAATGCCAGCTGGGTCACCCACCGCGGTTCGATGCGCTCACCCGCTTCGTCCGTCACAACCCATGGCATGCGTCGAACCGTGCCGAACGCGAGAATCGCCGTTTCGCCGGGGTTGAGAATCGGCGTCCCGGCGTCGATGCCGAACACGCCGATATTGGTAATGGTCGTAGTTCCGCCGGCCATGTCCGTCGGTGACGTCTTGCCGGACCGAGCAGTTGCTGCGAGATCGGAGATGCTGGCCGCAAGGTCGCATAGGGAGAGCTCCTGAGCTGCTTTGATGTTGGGCACCACTAGCCCCCTCGGGGTCGCCGCCGCAATTCCGAGGTTGATGTCATACATCTGCACAATTTCTTGCGCGGCCTCGTCCCAGCGAGAGTTCGCCTGGGGAGTTCGAACCATTGCTTTGAGGAAGGCGCTCGCGACGAATGTCAGAGGGCTGACTTTCACTCCTTGGAAGTCCCGTCGCGTAAGAACAGATTGTCTGAGTTCCATAGTGCGGGAGATATCCACCGTGATGAATTCCGTCACGTGGGGAGCCGTGAACGCGGACGACACCATTGCGGCAGCGGTGTGTTTTCGGACGCCCTTGATGGGTATCCGAATGTCCTCAGCTCCAGACCTTCGGACCTCCGCGACCCGTACGGCAGTTGCGACTGTGCTCTGCCCGCCGGCCGCCGCTGTGACGTCAGCCCGGCTGACCGTGCCATAGGGTCCCGTCGGGCTCAGGCTTTTCAGGTCAATCCCAAGCGTCTTCGCCAGTTTCCTCACTGGCGGCTTGGCTCGCACCGGCCCGGTGATTGGCCTGATTGGCTGAGGGTCTAGCGAGCTCGCGACGGGTCGGTGCCGCCTGCGTGACGAGCCCTCCCGCGGGCCATAGCCAACCAGCAGCTTGGGCTCCTTCTCGGCCGACCCTTGCGGGTACTCCTCAACCGCGACCTCGCTTGAAGGTGCTTCACCAGTGGCGACGCTGATGATGGGCAGACCAACGTCAACGGTCTCCCCTTCGCGAGCGTGTAGTTCCGTCACTGTGCCGGCGAATGGGCTCGGGAGCTCGACCAGCGATTTGGCCGTCTCGATCTCGACGAGAGTCTGGTTGATCTCGATGATGTCGCCGACCTGTACCGACCACGAGACGATCTCCGCCTGGGTCAAGCCTTCGCCGACATCGGGCAGGGCAAACTGCTTCACATTGCTCATGGTGCTTCCGTTCAGTGGGTGAAACTCTGGTCGACGGCTTCGAGAATGCGGTCGAGGCCGGGCAGCCAGTCCTCTTCGAGACGGCTGGCGGGATACGGAGTGTCATATCCTGTGACTCGCAGAATCGGCGCCTCCAGCATGTAGAAGGCCTGTTGCTGCATACGCGCCGCGATCTCGGCGCCCACCCCAGCCGTCTGCGACGCTTCATGCGCAACAACAAGACGGCCGGTGCGCTCGACCGAAGTACGCAATGTGTCGTCGTCGATGGGTGACAATGACCGCATGTCTATGACTTCGATGCTCCGGCCCTCCTCTGCACACTCGTCAGCTACTTTCTATGCGACTGGGATCAGATCTCCCCAAGCCACCATCGTGTGGTCCTCTCCCTCTCGGACAAACTGCGCCCTGCCAATGGGCGAGGTGATCGCGGAGGGATCGACCTCCCCCT